>DGWE01000063.1 GCA_002396065.1 Eubacteriaceae bacterium UBA4266 | reverse complement strand
CAGAACAGCAGGTAAATCATCGAGCCGATCGGCATCAGGTTGTTGCTCAAAATAAAATCTTCAAAGTCGAGAATCGTCGTGCCGATGCCCATCGGGTGCACCCCGGAAAGCACCGAGAAGCCCAAGGCGCAGGGCAGGGACAGCAGGATCACGACTACGCCGTTGAACAGGCAGGCCTTTTTAACCGACACAGAGGTCAAATCCGTCGCGTAGGACACGATGTTCTGGAACACCGCGATGACCGTCGACATCGCAGCGAAGGTCATGAACAAGAAGAACAGCGCGCCCCAGATCTGGCCGTGAGGCATGTGGTTAAACACGTTGGGCAGCGTGATGAAGATCAGCGACGGCCCAGCCGTCGGCGTCACGCCGTAGGCGAAGCAGGCCGGGAAAATGATCAGCCCCGCGAGAATTGCGACGAGGGTATCCAGCGCGGAGATCGTCACCGATTCGCCGAGCAGGCGCTTTTCCTTGCCGATGTAGGAGCCGAAAATCGCCATCGCGCCGATGCCGATGCTCAGCGTGAAGAAGGCCTGGCCCATCGCTGCGAAAATCGTGTTGCCGATGCCGTTCTTGACCATGTTGTGGAAATTGGGCTTCAAATAAAAGCTGATGCCCTTGGACGCGCCGGGCAGCCGCACCGAGTTGACCGCCAGCACGATCATCAGCAGAATCAGCGCCGTCATCATCACCTTGACGATGCGTTCGACCCCGCCCTGCAGTCCGCCGGCGCAGATGGCAAAGCCGACCGCAACGACGAGGATCATGAAGCCGACGCAGAGCCATGGGCTCTGGGTCACCTGGGTGAAAGCCGCGGCGATCTGGTTCGGATTCATGCCGTTAAAATCGCCGCGCAGCATCTTGACGAAGAACAGCACCAGCCAGCCGCAGATCGTCGTGTAATACATCATCAATAGGTAATTACCAGCCATCGCGAACCATTTGTAGACGTGCCATTTCGTCCCCTTCGGTTCGAGCCGTTCAAAGGACAGCGCCGTCGAACGCTGGCTCGCCCGGCCCACCGCGAATTCCGCCGTCATAACCGGGATGCCGAGAATCACCAAAAAGAACAGGTACAGCAGTACAAAGGCGCCGCCGCCGTAGCGTCCGGTGATGTACGGAAACCGCCAGACGTTGCCGAGACCGATGGCACAGCCGGCCGAAACCAAAATAAACCCCAATCGGTTCGAAAAGGTCTCCCTTTTTTTCTCCATAAAAATTAATTCTCCTCTACATAAATTTTTTGTATCTTCAAACGAATTGTGCCGCCGGCTATCCCAAATAGCCGCCGATCATGATCACCGCGATTAAAATCGGCAGCACCACGCCCATATAGAACCGGCTGCCCCGTCCTTCGGGGAAGCGCAGGCCCGTCCCAGTGTTGACCTCCGACAAAAAGCCGTCAAAGCCCCAGCCCACCTTGGCCGTGATGAACAGCACGTAGATGATGGAGCCCACCGGCACGATGTTGCTCGAGACGAGAAAATCCTCGAGGTCGAGAATCGTCGAGCCAGCGCCCAGCGGATGAATAAAGGACAGCAGGTTGAAGCCCAGCGCACAGGGCAGGGACAGCAGAATCAAAAGCACCGCGTTGATCGCGCAGCTTTTTTTAAGGGGCATGTCCGTCACGTCGCGGAAATTTGCGATGATGTTCTGGAACACGGCGATCACCGTCGAGAGCGCCGCAAAAGTCATGAACAAAAAGAACAGCGCGCCCCAGAACCGGCCGTGGGGCATGTGGTTGAACACGTTGGGCAGCGTGATGAAAATCAGCGGCGGTCCCGACGTCGGCTTGACGCCGTAGGAAAAGCATGCCGGAAAGATCACCACTCCGGCGAGGATCGCGATCACCGTGTCCAACGCGGCGATGGTTACCCCTTCGCCGAAGAGCCGCTTTTCCTTGCCGATGTACGCGCCGAAAATCCCCATCGAACCGATGCCGACGCCGAGGGTGAACAAAGACTGTCCCATCGCCGCGTAAATCGTCTCCGGCAGCGTCTTCAAGGTCATCGCGCCGGTATTGGGCTTGAGATAAAAAGCCATGCCGGCCTTGGCCCCGGGCAGTCTGATGGAATTGAGTGCCAGCAGCACCATCAGCACGAACAGCGCGACCATGATCACCTTCGTGATCCGTTCGACGCCGCCCTGCAGCCCGCCGGCGCAGATCGCGAAGCCCACAACCACAATGACGGCCATGAAGACGACTGAAACCACTGGACTGGCTGTGGTCGCCCCAAAGGCCTGAGCCACACCGGCGCTTTTCTGGCCGACGAAATCGCCGCGGGCCGTCTTGAAGAAATACAGCAGAATCCAGCCGGCGATCGTCGTGTAGTACATCATCAGCAGGTAATTGCCGACCATCGCGATCCATTTGTAGACGTGCCACTTCGTACCCGCCGGTTCGAGCACATCAAAGGAGCGCATCACGCTCTTCCGGCTGGCGCGTCCGACGGCGAGCTCCGCCGTCACGATCGGGATCCCGAGAATCAAAAGGAACAAAATGTAAATCAGCACGAAGAGCCCGCCGCCGTACTTCCCCGTGATGTAGGGAAACCGCCAGACGTTGCCCAGGCCGATGGCGCAGCCGGCCGAGGTCAGGATAAAGCCCAGCCGACTGGAAAATTTTTCCTCTGAATTTGTTTGATTTGTCATATCCGCCTTGCCTTTAAATGGATTTTAAGATAGATTTAATACAAAGATGTGTATTATTCTATCATATCTGCCGGCGATCGTCACAAATGATTAAAGCCGGATTAAAGTTATTTTCGATAGAATAAGAAATTGCCTAAAATAAGAAAAGTCGCGATCGACACGATCGCTCAAGGAGGTCAATACATGAGCGTACTCACCATTACAAAGGATAATTTTGAACAGGAAGTGCTGAAGGCGGACAAGCCGGTACTCCTCGATTTCTGGGCCAGCTGGTGCGGCCCGTGCAAGATGGTTTCGCCGATGGTGGACCAGATTGCCGAAGAACACGACGATTTCATCGTCGGCAAGGTCAACGTCGACGAAGAACCGGACATTGCCAAGGATTACGGCATCATGAGCATCCCGACGCTGATGGTCTTTAAGAACGGCGAAATCACCAACCGCCAGGTCGGCGCCGTCCCGAAGGACCGCATCCTCGCGCTGCTCGACTAATTTCAAATTTATATCTGCACAGCAAAACGGCCAGCCGAAAATTTCGGCTGGCCGTTTTTTTGCCCGAAACATGAATTTTAAGATGGCGACTGGGCTTTCATTTCCCTTTTCATCTGCCGGTTCATGTGGCCATAATAAATCAGCGCGACGATCACGCCGAACACCGTCGAGGCCGGACACGCCAAACCGATATGGGTCAGCGAAGCGTGAGGCTGAGTGCTCATGATGTAGGACATCGGCAGCCGCGCCAAAAACGTCTGCAGAATGCCGCAGATCATCACAAAATGTGAACGGTCGTGGCCGTTGAAATAACCGTAAAGGCTGAACAGCAGAGATGTCACAATCGCTTCCGACCCGAAGCCCTTTAAATAATCCCAGCTGTTCTGGATGAAGGCCTGACGGGTCGTAAACAGCGACGACGCCGCGCCCCCAAATCGGAAGACCAGAATCAAAATCACGACGCCGACGCTTGCGCCGAACACCATGCCGATAAGCATGGCCTTGCGCGCCCGGTCTTCCTTGCCGGCGCTGACATTCTGGGAAATGAAGGCCGACATGGACTGCATCATCGAGCTTGGCACCAGCATGATGAAGCTGATCAATTTGCTCGCGACGCCGTACCCGGAGGAGGCTTCCAGCCCCAGCCGATTGATAAAGGCGCAGATGGCCATAAACGAGATCTGGGTCAGAAATTCCTGAAGGGCCAGCGGCAGACCGATTCTCAAAAACCGCCGCACCTCCGAATTGATCCGGAAATGGGATGCCTTCAGGGTAAAGGGCAGATCCTTTTTGCTCATGATCACGAGGGACAGCACGACGCTGATCGCCTGAGCCATGATCGTGGCCAGCGCCGCACCGGCGACGTTCATGTGAAACACGGCGACGAAGAGCAGATCCCCGACCACGTTGCACACGCAGGCGATGGCGACGAAGAGCAGCGGCGTTTTAGAATCGCCGAGGCCCCGGAAAATGGCCGCGATCACGTTGTAGGCGACGATGAAGAAAATCCCGGCGCCGCAGATGCGGATGTACTCTGCCGTCAGTTCGAGGGCCTCCGGCGGCGCCATCATCAGCGACGCGATGCCCTTGGCCCAAATTGTCATGATCAGACACAACACGACGGCGATGCCCGCGAAGACGAGCACCGCCCCGCCGATCAACGGGCTGATTTTTTCAGGCTTGCGCTCACCGAGATCGTGCCCGATCACGACGGTGACCCCCATGGCCAGCGCGGTAATCACGAAGGTGATCAGATTGAGCACGTTGCTGCCGGTGGAGACGCCGGACAGTCCAGCCCGGGAGCCAAAGCGCCCGACCACGAGCAGGTCCACCGCGCCGTACATGGCCTGAAGCACCAGCGCCCCGAAAACCGGGATCATGAATTTAAGCAGCTTTCCGGCGATGCCGCCCTGGGTAAAATCCGACTGATTCTGTTCTGCCGTTTTCTCCATTTTCTGACCTCCTTGCATGACATGTTGTTATTTTTTTATTTATTGCGCAAAATTTTTACTTTTGTCAAAATCCGCAAGGTATTATATGCATTGTCTTTCCCGATTTCAATGCCATGCCTGAATTTTACCGTCGTTTTCCGGGAAAACGCCGCGTTTCGGTTCAGGTTCGTTTCGTGAACGATACAATCATAAAAATACCAGCGCGAAACCCTATTTTAAAAGATAGGCAAAATAAAAAAGCTGTCCGTGACGAACAGCTTGAATCCCGTCTGCCTCATCCCGCAATGGCGCGGACCGTATTTTCGTACACGTCCGCCAGGGTGTGATGGCTCAAATCTTCTTCGAAATGGTGGTGTACCGATTCGAGGGCGTCGTCCAGCGCGTAATGAATGTTGCGCCCCACCGGACACTGCGGATTGGGATTGGCGTGGAAGCGGAACAGCGCTTCTTCCCCGTGGGTTTCCACCGCGCGGTACACGTCGAGGAAGGTGATCTGATCCAGCGGCCGGGTAATGGCGATGCCGCCTGGGCCGCGCTTCACCTTGATCAGCCCCGCCTTTTTGAGCTGGCCCATGATATTCCGAATGATGACCGGGTTGCTGCCCACGCTGGCCGCGAGAAATTCGCTGGTCACCTTTTGATCCTTAGAAAAATAAGCTGTCGCCGTCAGCACGTGGATGGCGATCGTAAATTTTGTCGAAACCTGCATTTCTGCCTCCTCTATCTCGATCTTCTGCGCTTTAACTGTAATATATGCGATTTCATCGTTTTTGTCAAACCCTATTTAATTTTTCATTAAAAAAGGACCGGGGATCCGGCCCTTTCGTCCCATCAGCGGTTGAGAATTTCGGCCGCTTCTTCGCCAGTCATGCCGTCGCGGACGCCGAGGGCCTTCGCCGCCGCGGTCATCCCCTTGATCGGGTTGTGCAGCACCGCGTCAAAATCCGCGCCGCCGACGAGCACCGCCGCGTCGCCAAATTTGTCTGCCGCGTCCAGATTCAGGTAGCCGCACATCAAATAGCCCTTGGCGCACTGAATCAGAATCATGTTCGGATGGCCTTCCCCGCCGGGAGACTGAATTAAAAGGCCGTCGCTCCTTTTGCCGTCAATTTGAATCGCATCGATCGTAATCATGGTTTCACCTCAAATTTGTTATTTGTTTTGATTTTACCCTCACTGACCTCCGGTGTCAATGCGGCAGCTCTTCCCCGTGTGTTATAATGGGGCAAACCAGAAAAAAGGGGGAATTTTTTATGTTAGGTGCAGTATTCGGCGACATCGCCGGCTCCGTCTACGAGGGCCATCCTGTGAAGACGGTGGATTTTCCGCTGCTCCCCGACGGTGCGCGGTTCACCGACGACACGGTCATGACCTTCGCCGTCGCAAAGGCCATCATCGAAGCGGACGCTCAAGACGAGGCGGTGCTGAAAAAAGCGGTGGTCCGCAACATGCAGGCCATGGGGCAGGCCTACCCGCACCGAGGCTACGGCGGCTATTTCAGCAAGTGGCTTCACGCCGAGGACCCAAAGCCATACAACAGCCTCGGCAACGGCAGCGCCATGCGGGTCTCGCCCGTCGGCTGGATCGCCCGTTCTGTTGAGGAGGCCGAGGCCCTCGCAAAGGCCACGGCCGAGGTGACCCACAACCATCCGGAGGGGATCAAGGGCGCCCAGGCCATCGCCGTCTGCATCCTCCTCGCGCGTCAGGGCGCAGACAAGCCGACGATTAAACGCACCGTCGAATCGCGGTACGGCTACGATCTTTCCCGAAGTCTCGACGCCATCCGGCCGAGCTACGCGATGGACGCGACCTGTCCAGGCTCTGTGCCGGAAGCCATCACCGCCTTCCTCGAAGGGACGGATTACGAACACGTCATCCGCCTGGCCATTTCCCTCGGCGGCGACAGCGACACCCTCGCCTGCATGGCCGGCGGCATCGCCGAGGCAGCCTTCGGCATGCCGGCGGTTCTCCGGGAAAAGGCTTACGTGATGCTCGACGGCAATCTCCGGCGGCTGGCCAGCGCGTTCTCGGCCTTCCGATTCGGAAAGCTCGGCGCGTAATGGCGAACGCCAAGCGGGGCTTTGTCCCCGAGGATCGCCGCAATTTTTCCAAATCTGCACTGCCTGTGCTCCAAGCGGCTTCAAGCGACGTTTGCCATCTCTTAAACCGCGGCTACGGCCTGAGCCCAACCCTCACCTTCGTCGCCAACCACTACCAGCTCTCCGTGCGGCAGCGCCTCGCCATTATGCGCAGCGTCTGCTCAACCAAGCAGCGAGAACAGCGCGCCCAAAAAAGCATCGACCCCGCCGTTTTAAAGAGCCAGACCGTCTGGATCGACGGCTTCAATCAAATCATCACGCTGGAGGTCATGGCCTGCCGCTCACCGCTGTTCCTCGGCATGGACGGCGCCGTCCGGGATCTGGCCGCCCTCCGCGGCACCTACCGGCTGATTCCCGAAACCGCTTGGGCG
>DGWE01000044.1 GCA_002396065.1 Eubacteriaceae bacterium UBA4266 | reverse complement strand
ACAAAAAGAAAATAAAAAAGAAAGAATAAGAAAGAAATTAGTAAAAAATAAATAAAAATAGCTTGACAAACGTTATGAAACGCTTTACTATAGACACATAAAGCAAGTTATGTACAAACAAAAGAAAACAAAACGAAAATAAACGAAAGGGATTTATCATTATGGAAGCACAATTCAAACCAGTTATGGCCATCACGATGGGCGACCCGGCAGGAATCGGACCGGAAACCGTCATCGGCACGATGCTCGCAGACGAAATTCACGCCTGCTGCAAGCCCTTTGTCATCGGCAGCGAAGCCATCCTTCAGAGAGCCGCGGACGTCTTGAAGAAGGACGTTTCGTTCCACCAGATTTCCGACCCGTCGGAAGCGAAATACGAAAAGGGCGTCATCGACGTGATGGAAACCGGCGACTACGACACCGACTCCATCGAATGGGGCAAGGTCCAGAAGCTGGCTGGCCAGATGGCCGTCGATTTCATCATGAAATCCATCGAATTGGGTATGGCCGGTAAGGTCGACGCGGTGTCCACCACCCCGATCAACAAACAGGCCATCAAGCTCATCGGCGTCAAGGAACCGGGCCACACTGAAATCTATCAGCACGCGACCAACTCGCCCTACGCGCTGACCATGTTCTCCTGCCACAAGCTGCGCGTCTTCTTCGTCAGCCGTCACATGTCCTTGATCGACGCGGTCCACTACGCGACCAAGGACGTCGTCCTCGACTACATCCGCAACATCGACAAGGAACTCCGCGGCGTCGGCATCGACAATCCGCTGATCGCGGTCGCCGGCATCAACCCGCACAACGGCGACAACGGCCTCTTCGGCAGAGAAGAAATCGACGAAATCGAACCGGCGGTCAAGGCGGCTCAGGCGGAAGGCATCAACGCCGTCGGCCCAATCCCAGCGGACTCGATCTTCAACATCGGCAAGAGCGGCAAATTCGACGCCATTCTGTCTGAATACCACGATCAGGGCCACATCGCCTGCAAAACCTTGGACTTCGAAAAATCCGTCACCATCACCTGGGGCCTGCCGTTCATCCGCGGCTCGGTCGACCACGGCACCGCCTTCGACATCGCGGGCAAGGGCATCGCGAACGACGTCAGCCTGATCGAATCCACCAAGGTCTGCGCCGAATACGCGATCCGCAAGCACAACATGAACAAGTAATTCATCCGTGAGAATAAAGGGGGAAATATGGCAAAGATAGGAGTAGTCGCCGACGATTTAACCGGCGCGACGACCACGGGCGTGCTGCTCGCGAGATCCAAGGCCAAGACGGCCGTGTTCTTCGACGATACCGCGGCGGCCCAGTACGAAGGCTTAAAGGATCTGGACGCGGTTTTGATCAGCAGCAACTCGCGCCCGCTGTCCAAGGAAGACGCGTACCAGCGCGTCAGCAAGGCGACCTCGGTGCTCAAGGGCGCCGGCGTTCAGTATTTTTCTAAGCGCATCGACACGACCCTGCGCGGCAACGTCGGCACCGAAATCGACGCGATGCTCGACACCATCGGCGACAACGCCATCGCGGTGATGGTCCCGGCGATGCCCCAGTCCCGCCGCATTTTGGTCGGCGGCTATTCGGTCATCGACAACGTCGCGCTGATCCGCACACCGGTGGCCCAGGACGTGCGCACACCGGTTAAGGAAAATTACATTCCGAAATTGATTCAGTCTCAGAGCAAGCGCAAGGTCGCGCTGATCGAGCTCGAAGACGTGCTGGACGGGGAAGCCCAGGTCGCCGGCGCGATGCGCAAGGCCATCGACGGCGGCGCCGAAATCCTCGTCGTCGACGCGATTTCCATCGACGACGTCGAGCTCATTGCCAAAGCGGCCATCAGCTTAGGCCGCACGATGATCGCCGTCGACCCAGGTCCCTTCACCGCGAAGGTGGCCTTCTGCCACGGCTTAATCGAAACCGAACAGCCGAACATCCCGGACGTCAAGCCGGTGACCGGCAAAACCGTGCTCATCGCGGCCGGCAGCGCCACGCCAGTGACCAAGCGCCAGATGGAAGTGCTGTGTGAAGACGACCAGGTCCGTCGCATCGAAGTCGATCCGCTGGCCCTGATCCACGGCGCCGATTCCGCCAACGCGGAAATCGACCGCACCGTCAAACAGGCGGTGGCCATGCTCGGCGAAACGCCGCAGCCCAAAGCCATCCTGATGGAAACCGCCCTCCACGGCGATCTCCTCGATTTGGACGAAGAAGACAAGCGCCACGGCTACGCCAAGGGCATGAGCGCGGAAAGCATCAACGGCGGTCTCGGCGCCATCGTCGCCGCCGTCATCGAAAAAGTCGGGCGGGACAAGATCGCCGGACTTTACGCCACAGGGGGCGACACGATGGTCAACGTCTGCTACCACCTGGGCGTCGGCTGCCTGGAAATGATCGATTACGTCATTCCACAGACAGACTTAAGCTTCATCACCGGCAAATACGCGGGTCTGCCCATCGTCGGCAAGGGCGGCCTGACCGGGGACGATCACATCGCCGAAAAAATTATCGAACGCCTGTGCCTCGAAGCCGCGCGGGAACGGTAATCCAACCGGGTTAACAAACATGTTGTTAAAATATAATCATTATTTAGGAGAGTAGGAGAAAATGAACGAAAACGAAGTGAAAACACCGGCAAACGGCGAGCAGTCGCCGGAAACAGAAACGAAAAGAAGGGATTTCCCAATCCTTCAGAAGATGAGCGAGCTGCCAGGGGGCCTCGTCATCATCCCATTGGTCATCGCCGTGGTCATGTCCACGTTGGTGCCGCAGTTCTTCCAGATCGGCGGATACGTCACCGCGCTGTTTTACGAAGGCAACGCCTGCATGATGGGCTTCTTCCTGATCGTCTGCGGGTCCATGATCGACATTAAGCAAGTCGGGATGCCACTGTACAAAGGGGTTGCGATGACCGGTGTCAAATTTGTACTCGGCGTCATCGTCGGCCTGATCGTCGGCAAGCTCGCTGGCCCAGCCGGCTTCCTCGGCATCGCGCCGTTCGTATGGATCGCTGCGATCACCAACTCCAACGGTTCACTGTACATCTCATTGTCCTCTCAGTTTGGGAACGCTACCGATACCGGCGCCATTTCCATCCTGTCCTTGAACGACGGCCCGTTCTTCACACTGGTCGCCCTCGGCGCCACCGGCCTGGCGAGCATTCCGTTTATGTCCTTAGTCGCCGTCATCATTCCAATCTTAATCGGCTTTGTCTGGGGCAACCTCGACAGCCACTTCAGAGCGGCCTGCAAGACTGCACAGCCAATCGTCACCTTCTTCATGACGATTTCCATTGGTGCGAAAACCGACCTGAAGACCATTTTGACCGCCGGCGCTTCCGGGATCGTCCTCGGTCTCGTCTCCGCCGCAACCGCCGTCATCTTCTTCTTTGTCATCAACCTGCTTCTGCCGAAGAAGGAAAGAAACGCCATGGGTGCTGCCATCGGGACCACCGCGCTGAATTCCGCGATGACACCGGCAGCCGTCGCCGAAGCCGACCCGTCCATGAAGAAATACACCGGCATGGCCACCGCACAGTGCGCCACCGCGTCGATTATCACCCTGTTCATCTGCCCGTTCATCACCGCAGCCTTTGACCGCTACATGATGAAACACCAGAAGGGCATCTACAGTCCGGAAGGCTGGGCCTACGAAAAAGGTGTCGAAACCCTCGCGGATTTGGCTAAATAATTCACCAACTAAAGGAATATCCAATCATGAAATCATCTCCCACCGGAAAGAACGCGGATCAGATTCCCATCCCCGAACACATCGAAGACGTGACCTTTACCGTCAAGATGGAAGAACAGTATCTATTCGATTTCTTTCTGTACCATGCCTATTCCAAGCTCAGCGGCTTCTTAGTCAACCTGCTGGGCCTGGCCGTGGGCTTCACCGGCCTGTTTCAGTACGCGAATCACCGCATCTCCCCTCTCGCTTGCGTGATTTACGTCGCGGCCGCCGTCGTCTTCCTCGGCTACACGCCGCTGACTCTAAAGCTGCGCGCGAAAAAAGCCATGAAGGCGATGGCCCAAACAGAAACCCAGGTGACACTTTCGGAAAAATGTGGTATGATAAAAAAACAAGGTGAAGAAGAAAAACAATATCAGTGGGACGAAATGGAACGGGCTGTGGTCACCCCGAAGACCATCGGCATTTACCTAAAGAACGATGAGGCCATCATCATTCCGAAGCCGAGTTTTGGGGACCAGTTCGTGCCGGCATTCATGATGATCACCAAACAATTGGGACTCAAGAATGTCAGAATGAGATAGGAAGGCTTAACAAGCGGCAGAGGTGGATTTGGACGACAAGAAATTAAGCATCATGCGTCAATTGGAAAAAGCGGGCCGCGTCAGTGTCAACGACCTCAGCGAACAGCTGGGGTGCTCCAAGGTCACAATTCGCACGAAGATCCGGGAGCTGGCAGACGAAGGCAAGCTGGAACGGGTCCGCGGCGGCGCCGTTCTCAAATCCGAATCGACCATCAGCAGCTTTCAAACCAAATACAACAGCCCGCATCTGGATCAGAATGTGGACGAAAAAAAGGCCATCGCGATACAAGCCTATCAGCATATCGCGGACCGGGACGTTGTCCTCCTCGACGATTCGACCACAAGCTTCTATTTGGCCGTGTACATCAAAAATCATCCGGAAAAGCGCATCGTGGCGGTGACTAACTCACTGCCGGCAGCCAACGAGCTGTCCAGCGCCGAACACGTTGAATTGTACATGATCGGCGGATACGTCGACGGCTACCTCGCCGCCTCGATGGGCGACACGGCAGCGGACAGCATCCGGGGCTTCAAAATCGACAAGGCCTTTATCGGCGTCCACAGCATCAACTTTGACGTCGGCCTGACGTCCATCGCGACCCCGCAGATGCAGATCAAGCAGGCCATTCTGCAGGCTTCCAACCATGTGGTCGTGCTGGCGGACAGCAGCAAATTCGAAAACGGCTACCTCGCCGTCATCTGTCCGATTAACGCGGTGGATCTGATCATCACCGACGACAAGATCCCTGAAAAGTACCGCGAGCGGGCGGAATCGGAAAGGGTTCCCTTTGAAATTGCGAAAACCGATCAACTCTGACACACACCAACGCGGCATCTCGTTTTGAGATGCCGTTTTTTGTGTTATAATAAACAAAACGGTTCGACCGACAGGGGAGTGCTATGAAAGAATCCTTATCCGCAGACGAGATCCAAAGGCTCGTCGCCCGCGTCCGCGCCTCGTCGGACAAGACAGAAGCGCGGCTTGCCAAAAATCCATACAACTTTTTTTATCAGGGGAAATCAGTGGCCTACGCAGAAGTCATGGCCCTGTTGGCCCAGGAGCTGGAGACCCCATCCCGCGAAAAAAAGGACTGATCCCTCAGCCCTTAAAAACCGCACGACCACATAAGTTTAAAATAAAAATAAATTAAAATAAAGGAGGACCCATGCAGCCAGATTATCAAAAACGCAGAAAGATTTTGTTCATCTTCTGCACGATCTTATTCGTGGCGCTCATCGGCCTGGCGGCCTTCCGCCACTTCACGCACACGTCGAAAAACGCGTCGAAGTCCGCGATGGCGCCGGTACCGGCCGTCACGTGCACGATTCAAAGTTAAACGCGCAGGAGCGATTCAGCTGTGGTGACCACCCAGCTGATTTTTTTTGCGTTGATCGCCGTCGCCAGCCCGAAGACCAGGAACACCAGCGTCAGCATCAGCGACACCAGCCAGATGATCCCGCAGGTGCGGAAGACCTTGTTGTCGTCCTCGTTGCGGCTCGAGATGAACAGCCACAGCATGCCGGCCGCGACAACGGCGGCAACGAAGATAAAGCCTAAGATGATTAACGGTCGGCTGCCGGCGCGGATCTGCGAGTAGGTAAAGGCCCCGCCGAGCACCGAGAGCACGCCCAAAAGGGCCGAAACAGGAATAGATTTCGATTTCATAACAACCTCGTTCATTTGTTTTTTAAAGGATTTGATTACAGCCATTATACACAAAAGCGGGGCGGACGGCTTAAAAAAATTAAAATTGGCCTTTGACAAACCGAAAAATTCGTGCTATATTGTATACAAAATTAAATAAAGCAACACCAAACCGTTGAGACGGAGATAACGTCAGTGATGCTCATACAGAGACTTCGGGGAGCTGAGAGCCGAGGAGAAAACAAGCTGAACAAATGGACCGTTGAGGGCGCAGTGAAAGGCTATGCCGAGTATTCTGCGACGTGTGGGCATACGTCAGTTGCCGGGAGTATGTTGGTACTTCGCTAAGGGCACAGGGTCATACCTGTGAATCAAGGTGGCAACGCGGATAGTATATTTAGAATATCTAGAATTATTCGTCCTTGACAGATGGATCTGTCAGGGACTTTTTTATTACAAAAAAATCTTCTCGGACAGAAAGTTGATCAGAAAATACAAGAGAAGGAGAACGAACATGGAAGTTTACCCAAAGCTATCGGAAGTCAAAGCCGTCGCGGCCTCCGGGAAATACCGGGTCTGCCCGGTGAAAACGGAGATCCTCGCCGACCGCTGCACGCCCATCGAGGCGCTGAAGATCCTAAAAAACGTGTCGGCCCACTGCTACGTGCTGGAATCGGTGGTCCACCGGGAAAACTGGGGCCAGTACACCTTCCTCGGATTTGACCCGAAGCTGGCCATCACCTGCAAGGACGGCCGGATGCAGGTCGGCGACGTCAGCCTGACCACCGACGACCCGTCGGCGGTGCTAAGAGACGTGCTCTCCAAATACAAAAGCCCGAAGCTCGAAGGGTTCCCGCCCTTCACCGGCGGCCTGGTCGGCTACTTCGCCTTTGAAAGCTTCGGCTACGCCGAGCCGACGATCCGCACCGCCCAGGACGATCCCGAACACTTCAACGACATCGACGTGATGCTCTTCGACAAAGTCATCGCCTTCGACCACATCGCCCAGAAAATCGTGTTGATCGCCAACGCCGATTTGAACGATCCCGAAACGGGCTACCGCAAGGCCGAAATGGACGTGAAGAACCTGGCCGAGCTCATCAAGTACGGTGTTAAAAAGAAAGAGCCGGCCGGACATCTTAAAGGCGAGCTCACCCCGATGTTCGACAAGGATCAGTACTGCGCGATGGTCGAAAAGACCAAAACCCACATCCGGGAGGGCGACATCTTCCAGGCCGTCATCGGCAACGGCCTCGTCGCCCCCTACGAAGGCAGCCTGCTCAACACCTACCGGGTGCTGCGCACCACCAACCCCTCGCCCTACATGTTCTACTTCTCCGGCACCGACGTCGAAATCGCCGGCGCCTCGCCAGAAACCCTGGTCAAGCTCAAGGACGGCGTGCTGCACACCTTCCCCCTCGCCGGCACCCGTCCCCGGGGCGCGACCGAGGAAGAGGATCAGGCCCTCGAGGCCGACCTGCGGCAGGACGAAAAGGAATTGGCCGAACACGACATGCTCGTCGACCTCGGCCGCAACGATTTGGGCCGCATCAGCCAGTTCGGCACCGTCCAGGTCGAAAAGCTCCACGTGATCGAGCGCTACTCCCACGTCATGCACATCGGCTCCACCGTCCGCGGGAAAATCCAGGACGATAAGGACGCCCTGGACGCCATCTCGGCGGCCCTGCCGGCCGGCACCCTGTCCGGGGCGCCGAAAATTCGGGCCTGCCAGATCATCGGCGAGCTCGAAGGGCAGAAGCGCGGCATCTACGGCGGCGCCATCGGCTACATCGATTTTACCGGCAACATGGACGTCGGCATCGCGATCCGGCTGGCCTACAAGCGAAACGGCAAGGTTTTCGTTAGAAGCGGCGCCGGCATCGTCGCCGATTCCGTCCCGGAAAAGGAGTATCAGGAATCCCTGAACAAGGCCAAGGCGGTCGTCCAGGCCCTGAAGCTGGCTGAGGAGGTAGACGCATGATTTTACTCATCGATAATTACGACAGTTTTTCCTACAATCTGTACCAGGTGGTCGGCAGCCTCGACCCGTCGATCGAAGTCATCCGCAACGACGACAAAACCGTCGCCGAGATCGAAGCGATGGCCCCGGACGCGATCATCCTCTCGCCCGGGCCGGGGCGTCCGAAAGACGCCGGCGTCATCGAGGACGTCGTCCGGGAGCTCGGCGGCAAAATCCCGATTCTCGGCATCTGCCTCGGCCATCAGGCCATCGGCGAGGCCCTCGGCGCCACCGTCACCTACGCGGCCAAGCTGATGCACGGCAAGGCCTCGGCCGTCACCTTGGATCAAGCCAGTCCGCTGTTTGCGAACTGCCCCGAGGTGATCCAGGCCGGGCGCTACCACTCGCTGGCCGTCGACCGGGACACCTTGCCGGATAACCTCAAAGTCATCGCCGAAACCGACGACGGCGAGGTCATGGCCATCGCCGACGAGGCGAAACAAATTTACGGCATTCAATTCCATCCGGAGTCGATTTTGACCCCCAAGGGCAAACAGATTTTGAAGAATTTTTTAGCGATCGCAGAACAGTAAAGGAGACCCCATGATCAAAGAAGCCATTATCAAAATCGTCAACAAAGAAGATTTAACCTACGATGAAGCCTACGCCGTGATGAACGAAATCATGAGCGGGAAGACGAGCCCGACCCAGAACGCGGCCTTCCTCGCGGCGCTGTCCACCAAGAGCACTCGGGCCGAAACCATCGCGGAAATTTCCGGCTGCGCGGCGGCGATGCGCGAACACGCGACACCGGTCCACTTCGACGAACCGGTGCTGGAAATCGTCGGCACCGGCGGCGACAACGCCCAGAGCTTCAACATCTCGACGACGGCGGCCATCATCTCGGCGGCCGGCGGGGTCAAGGTCGCCAAACACGGCAACCGCGCCGCCTCCTCCAAATGCGGGACGGCCGACTGCCTCGAAGCCCTCGGCGTCAACATCGAACAGGACCCGGACAAGGTGAAGGAAATGATCGCGAAGGCGAACATGTGCTTCTTCTTCGCCCAGAAATACCACACGTCGATGAAATACGTCGGCGCGATCCGCAAGGAGCTGGGCTTCCGCACCGTGTTCAACATCCTGGGGCCTTTGACCAACCCGTGCCGGCCGGACATGCAGCTCCTCGGCGTGTACGACGGCTACCTGGTCGAGCCCCTGGCCCAGGTCATGACCCAGCTGGGCGTCAAGCGGGGCATGGTGGTCTACGGCACCGACAAGCTCGACGAAATCTCGATTTCAGCGCCGACCCAGGTCTGCGAATTTAAGAACGGCTGGTACCGGACGACGACCATCGCGCCGGAAGACTTCGGCCTGAAGCGCGGCACGAAGGACGACATCCGCGGCGGCAGCCCCGAAGAAAACGCCCAGATCTTAAGAGACATCCTCGCGGGGAAGGAAAGAGGGCCGAAGCGCGGCGCGGCGGTGCTCAACGCGGCGGCGGCCCTGACCATCGCCCAGAAGACCGACACGATAGCCGACGGCGTCAAGCGCGCGGAAGAACTGATCGATTCCGGCGCGGCGGCGGCTCAGCTTGAAACCATTATCGAAACGAGCCAGGCCTAAGATGAAAAACATTCTGGATCAATTAGCGGATCACGCGCGGGAACGGGTCGCCGCGGCGAAAGAGACAGTCAGCGCCGACGCGATGCGCGCAGCGGCCGACAGCCTGGAGCCCGGCCATTTCGAATTTGAACGGGCCCTCAAAAAGCCGGGCCTGTCCTTCATCTGCGAGTGCAAAAAGGCCTCCCCCTCAAAGGGCCTGATCGCACCGGACTTCCCGTATCTCAAAATCGCGAAGGACTACGAAAGAGCCGGCGCCGACGCCATCTCCTGTCTGACCGAGCCCAAGTGGTTCCTCGGGAAGGACGCCTACCTCCAGGCGATCGCGAATCAGGTGTCGATTCCGGTGCTCCGGAAGGATTTCACCGTCGACACTTATATGATCGATCAGGCGAAGGTCCTCGGCGCGTCGGCGGTGCTGCTCATCGTCGCGATCACCGCGCCTGAGGAT
>DGWE01000062.1:4451-9448 GCA_002396065.1 Eubacteriaceae bacterium UBA4266 | reverse complement strand
CCTTCGTGAGGCATCTGGCATTGGCCGGTGATCCCGCCGACTGCGTAGACCTTCTTCATCGAGGTGCGGTTGAAGCTGTCCGTCACGATAAAGCCGTCGTCAATGTCCAGACGGAGCTGGCTGAGTCCAGCGAGATTGCCCTTATAAAGAGTCGGCACGTAAATCGTCGAGGAAATGACGGTGTGTTCCGTTTTCGGACGGCCGCCTTTTTTTTCAGGCTCGGCGTCGACAGACGCGAGCTCGATGTGCGTCATTTTTAAGGAGTCCTTGTACATATCCACCGGACGCATTTTCAGGTAAATTTTCGTGCCCCGGCGCTTCATCTGTTCTTCGAGGCGGCCGACGATCTGCGCGTCTAAATTTTTGAGCACTGCCGATTTGTCCGTGACGATGGAGACGTGGGTGCCGAGGGTCTGGAAAAGCGAAGCCGCTTCGCAGGCGCGTACACCGGAGCCCAATATCGTCATTTCTTCGGGAATCTTGTTGAACTCACAGACGCTGCTGTCTTCGACCACTTCGGTGTAATGCTTCAGGGTTTCCCGTTCCTGGGCTTTAAGCCCCGTCGCGATGATCAGGCGCTTCCAGGTCAGACGGATCTGGTTGCCGTCCTCTTCCTTGACGTCGATCATCCCGTTGGTCAGCGGACGGCCCGCGCCGTTGAAGACGTACACGCCGGCGTCGTCGAGCTGTCGGCGCAGCTTGGCTTCTTCCTGGCGCACCGCTTCATTTTTTTCGTTGACCAGCTGATGCATATCGAGGGACAGCTTGCCGACGACGATGCCGTGATGGCCGCGATAGCGCATACAGTGCCGAATAAACCGCGCGTTTTCGTGATAAAATCCTGCCGGAATGCCTTCTCTTAAAAATTTTCCGCCGAAATCGCCGGCGACCAGCGCGGTCTGGTAGCCGGCCCGTCTCGCTTCGATCGCCGCGGTAATACCGACAATGCCGCCGCCCACAACGACGATGTCAAAATTTCTCGGAATATCCACAGCATTATCTCTAAATTCCTTGGATAAATTGGGTTCGATCATTTTTCCTCCTTCGGCTTCATTTGAAAGAGCGCATCCGGATTTTCCAAAAATGTTTTCAGCGCGTTCAAAAAAGCCACAGACGCCGCAACGTTGGCCGCACCGCGCTTTTGTGACAGAGTCAGCGCAGCGATGTAGTGCATGCCGCCGATCTGCATTTCCTTGCGCACAGCGCCCACCGCCAAGATTGGGGCCTTCTGCTTGTCACAGATGTAATTAACGCCAACACCCTGACCGAGGGACATGATGTGAAGACCAGCGTCGCAATCCGAGCCGTTCAGGCGGCCCTCTTCGATCTTCTGCATTGCATCGCAGCGCTGCTCCGAGATGGCCTGAGGCGACGTCCCTTCGTCGGCGTCAAGCGCCGGCGTGCAGACCAGCCCTTTGCTTTCGCTGAGGGTCATCAGTACAATTTTCGAGCCTTCCCCACAGGCTTTGGGATGAAGACTCATCGAACGGGCCGCCGCTGCAGTGACGTAATCGGTCAACTCGACGCTGCCGTTTTCCGCTTGATTTCTGCAGGCATCGTGCACCTTTGTCACGTCCACCGTGATTTCCAGCGAATAAGGCCCGACCGCTGCCGTGTCGGCCGGATCTTCGCGGCGCGTTAAATCACTTGATGTGCCGTCCTGAGGCGACCCTTGTTCCGCCATCGCCGACGCCATCACATCCTGGGCCTTCGCGCGCTGCGGTGGTGCCTTATGGACGAAGGTATCCCCCATGTTATCCCGAATGGCCTGATAAATTTTCGCGGCCACCGGATCGTGATGACCGAGGTTTGAATCCGCTTTCGGCTTGTCCGCGGCGTCGGCCACTTTTTCGGGTTCCGGCTGCATCTGGACCTGCTCAGCTGGAGCGGCCTTAAGATCTTCTTTTGGCGCAGGTTTTTCCTGAGCCATCGGCTTGTGCACCACCGGCTGAGACACAGCCTCTGTCTCATCGGGATGGGCTTTCAGCCATTGGCGCACATCGTAGCGGACGATGCGCCCATTGGGACCGCTGCCCGGCGTGAGCTTCGACAAATCGACGTGGTGTTCTTCGGCGAGTTCTCGCGCCAGCGGTGATACGCTGACGATGGTCACATCGTTGGGATCAAAATCGTCAAGGTTAAACCCGCTGGATTTTTCTTTCGTTTCACTGACCGATGGCGCTTCCGCTGCGTCTGGCTGTTCCGATTCTGTCTTGACTTCAGGCGCGGCAGGTGCTTCTGTTTGTTCTGTTTCTGTCTCGCCGATACTTTCCGGCTGTATATCCGGCTCTGTCTGCGGCGGGGCTTCAGCCGGTGCTTCCGCTCCCGGTTCGGGCTGGCTTGCAGATTCAGGCTCTGCCGCTTGCGATTGATCGGCCTGCGGGCCGCCGTTATCCGCCGCCGCTTTTAACTTCGGCTCTTCCGGCTGGTCAAGGGTTTCCTGCGCTTCTTGACGGCGCCCGTTCTGGGTATGCTTTTCGAAAATTTTCTTTTTTTCTAAATAGATGTCAATATCCCGTTCGGTGATGCGTCGTTCTTTGCCGATTTCAGACAGCTCCTGAAGGTCGACGCCCTTTTCCGCAGCGTAGCGTCTGGCCGCCGGTGTCGCCGGCAGGACCTGTCTGCCGCTGTTGGCTTGTCTGGCCCGGCCGCCTAAATTTCTTAAAGAAAGACGTCCATTTGAGGGTTTTGCCTTTTGGTCGCCCATCAATCAACCCCCAGCAGATCGTAAACGGACTGAACCACATCCTCGGCCTTCGGCGTCACCACGTCTTCCAGGCCCTTGTTGTAGGGCATCGGCACGTCGAGTCCGCACAATCTGAAAATCGGGGCTTCGAGATAATCGAAGCATTCGCTTTCCGCGACCGACGCTGAAATTTCCGCGCCGAGTCCGCCGGTCTTGTTTTCATCATGCACAATGAGCAGATGTCCCGTTTTCTTGACCGATTTATAAATCGTGTCCATGTCCATCGGCGCGAGGGTCATCGGATTGATGACTTCTATATTGTAGCCGTCGTGATCGAGAATGACCGACGCTTCGAGCACAGATACCAATGCCGCGCCCCACGATACGACCGTCACACTGCCGCCCTTGCGTTCGGTGTAAGATTTGCCGAGAGGCAGCACGTATTCGTCTTCGATCGGCACCTGGGTTTTGTAGCCCAAGAGATCGCGGTTAATTAAAAACACCACTGGATTATCGTCGCGGATCGCCGCCTTGAGCAGGCCCTTGCCCTGCGCCGCGTTAGACGGTTCGACAACCTTTAACCCCGGAATATGGGCGAAAAGGCTTTCAAGTGTCTGGCCGTTCTGCGGCTGATCACCGCCGCCCACCGGTACGATCACCGTCATCGGCACGTTGACCTTGCCCTTGGACCAATAGAAGGGCCGCGCCGCGGTGTGAACCAATTCGCCGAAGGCGGTCAACGCCTGATCCATCGATGCCAGCTCGACAATCGGTCTGAGCCCGGTCATGGCTGCGCCAGCTGCCGCGCCAATGACAGCCTGTTCGGATGACGGGGTGTCGAGCATCCTGTCTTCGTCGAGGCCAAGGGTAATGCCGCAGCTGCCGCCGTTTTCGCGCACATCCTGTCCCATCACCACAATGGATTGGTCCGCTTTCATTTCTTCCTGCAATGCCTGACGCATCGCTTCCTTGAAGGATAATTCTTTGATTTCCATGATCCTGTCCTCCTATGCTAATACCGGTGACAATGCGTCGTTCATCGCCGGATCGTCCGACGCTTCCGCGTAGCTCAGCGCGTCGCTCACGCTGCGGGACGCGTTCTGTTTAAGCTGATCCAGCACATTCTGCTTCATGCCGTAGTCGTCCACGAGGGACTTCGCGAAGAGCGCGATGGGGTCGTGCTGCTGCCAGATCTTCTGTTCATCGACGCTGCGGTAAAGCTGGAGATCGCTCGTGTCATAGCCGCACAGCCGGTAGGTCTGGGCTTCGATGAAGAACGGCCCTTCGCCCGCTGCCGCGTGGGCCCGCGCCTTTTCAACGGCCATCGCGACCGCAACCGCGTCGTTGCCGTCAACCGTCACAGCCGGCACGCCGTAGCCTTCGATCACTTCTTTGATATCCTGCGGTGCAAGGTGGTCTTCAATGGCCGTCGCCCCGCTGAAAAAGTTGTTTTCAATCATAAAAATAACCGGCAGTTTCCAGAGCGCCGCCAGGTTGAGTGATTCGTAAAATGCGCCTTCATCTAAGGTTCCGTCGCCGCCAAAGCAGAGTACGACGTGGCCGTCTTCCTTCTGCTTGTGAGTCAGTGCCGCACCGCAGGCAACCGGATAATTCGCGCCAGGTGCTGGGCTCGTGCCCAAATTGTGAACGGATAAATCAGACAAATGCGCAGATCCTGCCAGGCCGCCGTCGATTCCCGACGCTTTGCCTAAGACTTCCGCCATCATGCCCTTGATTTCCACACCTGAAGCGATGGCCTGCGCGTGGCTGCGGAAGCTCATCACGATGTCGTCGCCCTTTTCAATGGCCATGCACGCGCCGACTGCCGACGCTTCCTGCCCGATGGACAAATGGGACACGCCGTTGATCTTGTCCGATGCGCTGATGGATTTTAAGGTTTCTTCGAAAAACCGCGCCTGGTTCATGCGGTAATACATCGTTGCCAGTAATTCTTCAGTAAATTTCATATTGAACGCCCTCCACTTTCGTGCTGGTTTTTTTTATTCATTAATGTCAGAAAACTGTTGATGATCATTAAATCTTCGGATGTTGTGATTTTGATGTTGTTGTAATCTCCCGGGATGATGGCGACGGGCCGGCCCAAACGCTCGACGAACGCCGCGTCATCGGTCGCCTCGACGTGGTCGGCAGCCGCCGCTTCGTACGCGCTGAGGATCAGCTTGTAGTCAAAAGCTTGAGGGGTCTGCACCTCGTAAAGCACCCGGCGCTCGAGGGTCTGGTTGACCGTCAGCACCCCGCTGCCGTCATCTGCCGGCTTCACCGACTTGATCGTGTTTTTCGCCGGGACAGC
>DGWE01000062.1:0-4290 GCA_002396065.1 Eubacteriaceae bacterium UBA4266 | reverse complement strand
CGCGGATCCGCTGCTTTCAGGCCGTTGTAAACGGATTGGCTGCGCGTCTCGCCGCCAGCAGCTGTCTTGATCTCGTGTTTAAAGGTGTGCACCGCCGCAATATCGCGATTAAAAAGTTCCTGATCCTCTGGACTCAGGATGACGACAATCTCGTCGACCCGGGGACTTTCATCAAAAGCCCGGATCGTCCAGTACAGGATCGGCTCGCCCTGAAGCTTTAAAAACTGCTTATGGGTTTTGGTTCCCATCCGCTGGCCCCGGCCGGCCGCCGGGATGACGGCGGAGATAAAAGGACGGGCGTCCGTTTTCTCAATTTTCAATGGCCGCGATCCTTTCCGAAACGCCCTCGTCATCGCAAAGCGCTGTGATGCGCCTGGCCATCTCGCCCTTGGCGTCGTCCCGGCGCAAATCAATGCGCAGAATCGGTGAAAAGCCTTCGTCCTCGAGGAGGTCCGGCCATTCGCAGAGAATGAGACGCTCCCCGTCGAGGTAATCCTCAAATCCGATTTCCTGCAGCTCTTCATAATCGTCGAGACGGTACAAATCCATGTGCACGGCCTCGGCCTCCGGGCCGTATTCGTTAATCAGCGCAAAGGTCGGACTCGTGACTTCGGCAGAGATGCCGAGACCGCTCACGACGCCCTGGGTCAATTTTGTCTTGCCGGCCCCGAGATCGCCGGTCAAAAAAATCAATCCGCTCTTTCCTTTAAGGGCTTGGCCGATTTTTCTGCCGATGGACAGCGTCTGTTCCGGCGACGCGCTTTCCCAATTTTTCTCCATGATTATTCCTGGATGTAATGGGCCATGAAATGGCGAAGCCGTTCAATGGTTTCGTTGAGCAGAATCGGGCTCGGCAGGAAGACGATTCTGAAATGATCCGGTTCCGGCCAGTTGAACCCGGTCCCCTGAACGATCAAGATCTTTTCGCGCTTGAGCAGGTCAAGGGCAAACTGCACGTCATCGGTGATATTGAAAGCGGCGGTATCGATCTTGACAAAGGCGTACATCGCGCCGTTGGGCTTCGTACAGGATAAGCCCGGGATAGAGTTGATGCCTTCGTAAACAATGTCGCGCTGTTCGTGGAGCCGGCCGCCCGGCGCGATCAAATCCTGAATACTCTGGTAGCCGCCGAGGGACGTCTGGATCGCGTACTGCGCCGGCACATTCGCGCAGAGGCGCATGGTCGACAAAATGTGAATCCCTTCGATATAATCCTTCGCGCACGCCTTATTGCCGGAAAGCACCATCCAGCCGACGCGGAATCCCGGCACGCGGTGGCTCTTGGACAGGCCGTTTAACGTCACGACAAGCACATCCTCCGTCAGGCTTGCCATGTGCGTGTAAGGCAAATTGTCGTAGATGATGTGATCGTAGATTTCATCTGAGAAGATGATGAGACCGTTGTCTTCCGCGATCTTGACAATGCCTTCGAGAATTTCCTTTGGATAAACCGCGCCGGTCGGGTTATTCGGATTGATGACGACGATCCCCTTGGTTTTATCCGTGACCTTCGCGCGGATATCGTCGAGATCCGGATACCAGTCGCTTTGTTCGTCGCAGAGATAATGCACCGCCTTGCCGCCGGCCAAGGTCGCTGCCGCCGTCCACAGCGGGTAGTCCGGCATGGGGATCAGCACTTCGTCGCCGTCGTTGAGCAGCGCAGACATGCAGAAGCTGACCAGCTCGCTGGAGCCGTTGCCGATATAGACGTCGTCTTCGTCGACGCCCATAACGCCACGCGTCTGGTAATACTGGACGATCGCCTTGCGCGCCTGGAACAATCCCTGCGAATTGCAGTAGGCTTCTGAATCTTTTAAGTGCAGGCGCACGTCGCGAATGACTTCATCCGGCGCGTTCATATCAAAATGCGGCGGGTTGCCGGTGTTCAGCTGAATGATGTCTACGCCTTCCCGCTGCATGCGGTCGGCTTCTGCGACAACTGGTCCGCGAATGTCGTAACACACATTGTCGAGCTTATGGGATTTCTGAAATTGCCTCATTTTCCTAACTTCCTTCTATTTATTGATTTTCTATATCCTGATCATCGAGAATCCGCTTGATGACCGTTTGATAACCAGTTCCGTGCTTCAGGCATTTGTTGACCCGACTGATTGTCGCCGAGCTCGCGCCCGTTTTCTTTTCGACGTCGATAAACGTCTTCCTCTCGGCCAGAAGAAGGGCGATCATCAATCTGTGGGACATGTCCTCGATCTCTTTGATCGTGCACATATCGTCGAGAAGGGCCTCGCATTCCTCCGGTGTTTTGAGGGACAGCAGTGCCTTGATCAGCACGTCACGTTCCTTTTCCATGAATCTTACCTCTATTCTTTGCAGATACGCTTGCTACATAAAATATACTTCATTATACCACTTTACTGTCGCAAGTTAAACCACTCGATCTAGATTTATTCGTGAAACCCCGGGGGTTCTGTGTTATAATTGGAACGATTTTAGATTAAAGAGGAGAACCCTATGAAATTATACAACACGATGACCCACCGCAAGGAAACCTTTAAACCCATCGAACCGGGAAAGGTCAAAATGTACTCCTGCGGGCCGACGGTCTACAATTATTTTCACATCGGCAACGCCAGACCCTTTATCGTGTTCGACGTGCTGCGCCGCTATCTCGAATACATCGGCTACGATGTGACCTTTGTTCAGAACTTCACCGACGTCGATGATAAAATCATCAATCGTTCTCATGAAGAAAACTGCACAGCCAAGGAAATTGCAGATAAATACATCAAGGAATATTTCACCGACGCTGACGCGCTGGGGATCCGCCGCGCCGACGTGCACCCCCGCGTCTCCGACACAATTCCGGAAATCATCGACATGGTCCAAGCCCTCGTCGACAAAGGCCTCGCCTACAACATCGACGGCAACGTCTACTACGCGGTCGAAAAATTCCCGCGCTACGGCTGTCTGTCCGGACAGAACATCGCGGACCTCGAAGCCGGCGCCCGCATCGACGTCAACGACGAAAAGCAGAGCCCATTGGATTTCGCAGTCTGGAAAAAGGCCAAACCCGGTGAACCTTATTGGGAAAGCCCCTGGGGCAAAGGCCGTCCGGGATGGCACATCGAATGCTCAGCCATGAGCCGCAAATTCCTCGGCAAGACCATCGACATTCACGGTGGCGGCCAGGACCTGATCTTCCCGCATCACGAAAACGAAATTGCCCAGTCTGAAGGCGCCAACGGCTGCACCTTCGCCCACTATTGGGTGCACAACGGCTACATCAACATCAACAACGAAAAGATGTCGAAATCCAAGGGCAACTTCTTCACCGTTCGGGACATCGCCAAAAAGTACGATCTCGAAGTGGTCCGCATGTTCATGCTGATGGCTCATTACAGAAGTCCAGTCAACTTCTCCGATGAGCTGCTGACCCAGGCAAAAAACGCCCTCGAACGCCTCTACACCGCCAAATTCCAGATGCAGTACCTGCTCGAACGCTGCGAAGACAAGGCGCCGAGCGAAGACGAAGCACAATGGGCCGATCATCTTAAAACCTACAACGATCAGTTTATCGCCGCGATGGACGACGATCTCAACACCGCCGACGCCATCGCCGCGATGTTTGAACTGGTCCGCGACGCCAACTCAACTTTGACCGAAGCCTCATCGAAGCAAACTGTCGAAGCAGCCCTTCAAATGTTCAACCAGCTCTCCGACGTATTAGGTTTGGCTACGAAAAATAAAGACGAAAAAGAAGGCAGCCTCGAAGACGAAATCGAAGCGCTGATCGAAAAACGTCAGGCCGCGCGCAAGGCTAAAGATTTTGCGACGGCCGATGCCATCCGCGACGATCTCGCCGCGAAGGGCATCATTCTTGAAGATACGCGGGATGGCGTCAAATGGCACAAAGCATGACAATGACAGCCGTCCACCGGGACAACACCGATATCCTGGCTGATCTAGACAAAACCTATTCCAAAGCGGAGGCGCGGATGATGAATCCGTTGACCCTCGCCTACATTGGGGACGTCGTCTACTCCGACTACATCCGCCGGTATCTTGTCGCAGAGGGCATGACCAAGGTCGACCGCTTGACCAAGCGCTCCATCGACTACGTCCGCGCCTCAGCTCAGGCCAAGGCGATCCGCCTGATGCTGCCGGAACTGACCGAGGAGGAACGCGCCATCGTCCGCCGAGGCCGCAATACCAAGAGCATGCCGCCGAAGCACGCCGACGTCATGGATTACCGCTACGCGACCGGACTCGAAGCCCTGTTCGGCTACTTAAATCTAACGGGCAGTCACAACCGAGAAATCACGCTGATGG
>DGWE01000032.1 GCA_002396065.1 Eubacteriaceae bacterium UBA4266 | reverse complement strand
GCCGGGACGTGGATTGTCGCGCCAAAGACGAAGACGATCAATCACAATCTGCCCGCTGCCGTATTCAAGGCCAAACCCGAGATCATCATTCAACCTAACCGCTGCGGACGCTTAAGTTTCAACGTCAAAAAGAAGGGAAGGAAAAAGCGCCAGACCTACAAGGGCCGGCTCGCCTTTAAGCAAAAGGGGCACATCACGGTGACCAGCCGCGCGCTCAAGCGTTTTCACCTCAAATCGGTAACAGGGCGCTACCAGCTGTCCGCCAATCATAACCGGCTGACGCTGTCCAGCGCCGGCGAAAAGATCGTCCTCATCCGCAAATCTTCAAATCATTCACATCATTCTAAAAATAAAAACAGGGAGTAAAATGAAAACAGAACGCAAATATTTTTTCTTCGATATCGATGGCACACTGACAGACCGCGCCACCAATCAAGTCGTCCCTTCTGCTAAAGAAGCCATCCGTCTGCTTCAGGAAAACGGACATTTCTGCGCCATCAACACCGGCCGCGCAGCCTACAAGGGCGCCCCGGTCATGGACCAGATCGGTGTCGATAACATGATTTGCAACGGCGGCCACGGACTCATCATCGACCGCGAGCTCGTCAAGAACATGCCGCTGGATTTCGACGCGGCCAAGGCGCTGTACGACCAAGCCCTCGAAAGGGGCTACGGCATGCTCGTCGCTCAGGACAACTCCATTGACGTCTACGCCGCCAATTTCGACTTCATCCGCCAGGCCGGCGAACGGCTCGAGCCCACCCGCTACATTATCGACAAGACCTACGTGCCCCACCCGCCGATCTACAAAATGTACGCCGCGATTCCGCCGGAAGAAGAAACCAACCTGCCGCTTTTAAACAATCCCGAACAATACGGTGCGCTGCGCTTCGAAGCCGGCTACCTGATCATCCAGCCCGATGAAAAGAAAAACGGGATCCTCCGGATGCTCGAAGCAATCGACGGGGATCCCGCGAATACCGTCGTATTTGGCGACGATACCAATGATTTAGATATGTTTTCCGATCCGTTCTACAAAATCGCCATGGGCAACGGCCACCCGGATCTCAAGGCTGTGGCCGACGAAGTCGCGCCCAAAAATACGGACGATGGCATTTACAAAGTCTGCAAGGCGCACGGCTGGATTTAATTTCAAAGGCGGCGCCCCAGCGCTTCCGCCTGGCGGAGGGCCGGATGCCCCTCGATTTCGCCGCGCCGGTTCACCCCGCCGACCCCAATTCTTTCAGCCAGCTCGGCTTCGGGGAAGGCAAGCAGCCAGCTCTCGACACTTTGCCAAACCCCGTCAAACATCTCCGGCCGATTTTGATCGGCCGTCGCAAAAACGACGACCTTCCGGAAGCAATAGGGCTGTCTGTACACCGCGTTCATCCGGTCGAACAGGGTTTTAAGCGGCCCCGGGATATTGCCGAAATAAACCGGCGTAACCAGCGCCACCACATCCGCCTGCACCATTTTGCGCGCAATCTTTTCGCCATCGTCATTTAAAACACAATGCCCCGTTTTTTCACAGGCTTCACATCCGGTGCAGTACTGAAGGGTCTGATCGCGGAGGTAAATCTTTTCAATCAGATGCCCCGCAGCTTCTGCCCCTTTAGAAAAAGCATCGCCGAGGCGTTCACTGTTGCCTCGGCGATAGCTTGTATAGATGACGATGATTTTTTTGGGTTGATGTTGTTGTTTTTCCATGATCCGATTGTACCACAATCGGGTTTTTTTGTCTTTAGCCGACCATTGAAGCCAGGTCGTCGTCGACGTTGGTGATGCCGCCAATGCCGAACTGGTCAACCAGCACGTTGGTCACATTCGGTGAAAGGAAGGCCGGCAGGGTCGGTCCGAGATGGATGTTTTTCACACCGAGAGACAGCAGGGCGAGCAATACGATGACAGCTTTTTGTTCGTACCACGCGATGTTGTAGACAATCGGCAGATCGTTGACATCGTCGAGCCCGAAGATTTCCTTGAGTTTCAGGGCGATCAATGCCAATGAGTAAGAGTCGTTGCACTGTCCTGCGTCGAGTACGCGCGGAATGCCGCCGATGTCGCCAAGGTTGAGCTTGTTGTATTTGTATTTCGCGCAGCCTGCGGTCAGAATAACTGTATCTTTCGGCAGTTTTTCAGCGAATTCTTTGTAGTAGGAGCGGGACTTCATGCGGCCGTCGCAGCCTGCCATGACGACGAATTTACGAATCGCGCCGCTCTTGACCGCGTCGACGACTTTATCCGCCAGCGCGAAGACCTGTTCGTGTGCGAAACCGCCGACGATTTTGCCGGTTTCGATTTCTGTCGGTGCCGGGCAGGTTTTTGCCATTTCGATGATCGCTGAGAAATCCTTGTGGCCTTCAGCGTCCGCGTCGATGTGCTGGCATCCCGGATAGCCTGCCGCGCCAGTCGTGAACATGCGGCCCTTGTAGCTGTCCTTCGGCGGCACGATGCAGTTGGTGGTCATCAGAATCGGTCCGTTGAAGGATTCGAATTCTGTCACCTGCTGCCACCAGGCATTGCCGTAGTTGCCCGCAAAGTTGTCGTATTTCTTGAAGAACGGATAGTAGTGCGCCGGCAGCATTTCGGAATGGGTGTAGACGTCAACGCCAGTGCCCTTCGTCTGTTCCAGCAGCATTTCGAGATCCTTCAGGTCGTGGCCTGAGACCAAAATACCTGGGTTGCTTCTGACGCCTAAATCCACTTCTGTGATTTCCGGATTGCCGTAGGCGCCTGTGTTGGCCGCGTCGAGATCAGCCATGCCCTGCACGCCGTATTTCCCGGTTTCGAGGGTCAGCGCGACGAGATCGTCAACACTCAGGCTGTCGTCCAAGGTCGCTGCCAGTGCGCGCTGAATAAACGCGTCGACGTCTTCGTCGTCCTTGAGCAGTGCGTTGGCGTGCTTCGTGTAAGCGGACAGTCCCTTCAAGCCGTAGGTGATTAATTCTCTCAATGAGCGGATGTCTTCATTTTCAGTGGCCAGGACGCCGACGGTTTTCGCCTTTTCCGCGAACTGATCACGAGAAATGCTTTCCGTTGCCGCAGCCGGCAGGTCTTCCGGATTGTCTACCTTCTGAAGCCATTCTGCCTTGTAGGCTTCGGTCTGAGCGACGCGTTCTTCAATGGCGTCGAGGTCGAAGTTGGCGTTGGTAATGGTCATGAATAAGCTGACTGTCACAAAATGGTTGATTGCCTTTGGCACTTCGCCGCCCTGTTTTCTCACAGCGGTCGTGATGGCTGAAAGCCCCTTTGTCGAATAAATCAGCAAATCCTGCATGTTGGCCACGTCTGCCGTTTTGCCGCAGACCCCGCGGACGGTACAGCCCTGGCAGCGCGCCGTTTCCTGACACTGATAACAAAACATTTTCTGATCCTGCATGTTGGTATTCCTCTCTTTCATTACGCTACGAATGATCCGTTTGATTTCATCTGATGGTTTTATTATAGTGCTTTTTCTTTAAAATTCTGTGGTTATACCAACAAATTTATAAATTTTTATAAAAAAACGACAAATAACGCATTTCACCCGATTTTTTTCTTTGACTTTGTCATCACGTCTTTTTATAATGAGTATGTTGCAATTTTATCAAGTCAATCGGCAAAGGCGCCGGAAGCTTAGGGCTTCTGACGCCTTTTTTTGTTGACTTATTTAAGTGATGGAGGTTTAGTAATTATGAATTCAGGTAATACGGCTTTTGTTTTGATCTGCGCCTGTCTGGTGATGATCATGACGCCGGGACTGGCCTTTTTCTACGGCGGCCTCGGGCGGCGCAAGAACGTGCTCAACACGATGATGATGTCCCTGTTCATCATGGGGCTGGCGTCCGTTTTGTGGATCGCCTTTGGCTATTCTGTCAGCTTCTGCGGCGATCACGGCGGCATCATCGGCACATTCCATCAGGCGTGCATGCGCGGCATGTTCAAGGGCACCAGCACCTACGCGCCGTCGATTCCGAAAATGGCCTACGTCGTCTTTCAGATGATGTTCGCGATGATTACGCCGGCGCTGATCACCGGGGCGGTCGCCGGACGCATGAACTTCAAGGCGATTTTCTTCTTTATCTTGTTTTGGCTGATCCTCGTGTATTTCCCACTGGCCCACATGGTCTGGGGCGCCGGCGGACTGATCGGCTCAAAGCTCCACGCCCTCGACTTCGCGGGGGGCGACGTGGTTCACATTTCTTCCGGCTTTTCCGGCCTGATTTTGGCGCTGATGATCGGACGCCGTCAGGGCTACAACCGCGTCTCCTACCACACCCACAACATTCCCTTCGTCGTTCTCGGCGCGGCACTGCTTTGGTTCGGATGGTACGGCTTTAATTCCGGATCGGCCCTCGCCGCAAACGGCTTAGCCGCCCACGCCTTTGTCACTACCAACACGGCGGCCGCGACCTGTATGATGGTCTGGATGCTCATCGACGTGATCGTTTCCGGCAAACCGACGGTTGTCGGCGCATCCACCGGCGCGGTCCTCGGCCTGGTGGCCATTACGCCGGGTGCCGGTTTCGTTCCGGTCTGGGCATCCTTTATCATCGGCGGTGCTGCCGCGCCGATTTCCTACTTTATGATCTCTTATGTCAAGCCGAAGCTCGGCTACGACGACGCCCTCGACGCCTTTGGCTGCCATGGCGTCGGCGGGATCTGGGGCGGAATCGCCACCGGTCTTTTCGCCAGCAAGGCGATCAACCCCGCCGCGAAATGGAACGGTTTGTTTCTCGGCGGCGGCAGTCATCTGCTGCTGATGCAGCTGGCCGGCATCGCCCTGACCATCGTCATCGCCGTCGTCGGCACCCTCGTCATTGCGAAAATCTTATCGCTGTTCATGCCCCTTCGAGTCAATAAAGAAGATGAACGCCGAGGTCTCGACGAAACGCAGCACGGCGAAAAGGCCTACCCAGCGTTTACCGGTATGGATTAATGGAAAAGAGAGGTAAATCAAATGACAAAAATTGAAGCCATTGTGCGGGAAGAAGTTTATCAGGATCTGCTGGACGCGCTGAAATCCGTGGATATTCACGGCATCACCGTGTCCCAGGTCATGGGCTGCGGCACCCAAAAGGGCTACACCCGGATGGTCCGCGGTTCAAAAGTAGATATCAACATGCTGCCCAAAATCAAATTTGAAATCGTCGTGTCCAGCGACGCCTTTGCCGACGAGGTCGTCCGCATTATCCGCAAAACGGCGGTTACCGGACAGCCAGGCGACGGAAAAATCTTTGTTTACGATTTAAAGGATGTGATTCGCATCCGCACCAACGAACACGGTGTCGACGCGATCAATTAAATCGACCATCAAAAAAACTGCTGTGGGGTTAACGCCCCGCAGCAGTTTTTGTTTTTGCACTTATTTTTTATTACATCGATTCCGGTGCGCTGACGCCGAGAATGCCGAGCACATTTTCGAGCACCTGTCTGGTCGCGAGGATCAGCTTCAGTCTGGCGTGCATCAGCTTCGCGTCGTCCACACGGACGCGGCAGTCGTTGTAAAACGCATGGAAGGCCGAGGCCAATTCCTGTCCGTAATGCACCATCCGAGACGGATCGTTCTTGCGTTCCGCCTGGACGATGGTGTTCGGCAGGTCGGACATGACTTCGAGCAGTTCCATTTCCTTCGGATGAGTCAGCAGGCTCAAATCCGCCGGCGCGTCCAAATCCACTTCGCCGCCGAGCTGTCTTAAAATGCTGCAGATGCGCGCGTGGGCGTACTGCATGTAGAACACCGGGTTTTCGTTGGATTCCTGAATGGCCAGGTCGAGGTCGAAATCAAAGTGGGAATCCGGCGAACGCAGGTTGAAGAACACGCGGGCCGCGTCGGTCCCGACCATCGTCAAAAGCTCTGACAGGCCGATGGCCTTGCCCTGGCGCTTGGACATCCGAATCGGTTCGCCGTCCTTGATGAGGCGGACGAGCTGCATCGTCACGACGTGGAGCCGGGAATCGTCTTCGCCGGCCGCCCGGATCGCCGCTTTCAGTCTGGCGATGTGGCCGTGATGGTCGGCGCCCCAAACGTTGACCGCGCGGTCGAACTTCCGGGTCTGAAGTTTATTCAAATGGTAGGCGATATCCCCCATGAAATAGGTCGGCAGACCGTTCTGACGGATCAGCACGTCGTCCTTTTCGCAGCCGTAATCTGTCGTCTTGAACCAGGTCGCGCCGTCCTTTTCGTAGGTCGCACCCTTATCCTTTAACAGCTTCAGCGCTCGTTCGATTTCGCCGTCGTCGTACATGCTCTGTTCCGAGAACCAGACGTCGTAGTCTACGCCGTATTTGGCCATATCGGTGTGCATCTGTTTGAGGTTGACGTTCAGCGCGAAATCGATCAGCTTGTGCTTGCGGGTGTCGTCGTCTTCGTCGAGCAGACCCACAACCTGATCTTTTCCGCCCTGATCCGCGATGTATTCCTGGACCCGTTCCATAATGTCCTTGCCCTGGTAGCCGTCTTCCGGGAAGGGCACGTCCAGACCCATGGCCTGCTTAAATCGCGCGTCGAGGGAATCCCCGAATTTCGCGATCTGATTGCCGGCGTCGTTGACGTAGAATTCGCGGGTCACGTCGTAGCCCGTCCAGGCCGCGATTTCCGCGAGCACGTCGCCGATCGCACCGCCTCTGGCGTTGCCGATGTGCATCGGGCCCGTCGGGTTGGCGGAAACGAATTCCAGATTGTAGGTCAGTCCCTTGTGGCCTTCGGTGCGGCCGTAATCCTTCCCCATGGATTCCACTTCGCCGATGACGTCGTAATGCCAGGCTGGGTCCAGCGTAAAGTTGATAAACCCAGGGCCGGCGATGTCGACCTTCGACACAATGCCCTTGAGATTGGCGTCGGCCTTCAGCTGTTCGGTAAGGGCTTCGGCGATTTTCCGCGGCGCCATGTGGGCTTCCTTCGGCAGCTGCATCGCCACGTTTGTCGAGTAGTCGCCAAATTTCGCTTCGCGGGGCACTTCCAGCTGCACGTCCGGCTGGTGCTCGATCTGAAAGGCACCGGCCGACACCGCGGATTTGACCGCGTCTGCTGCCGCCTGTTTCAACTTATTTTCTATTTTCTCTCTGATATAGGTCATCAATACTCCTCTTTACCTTTAACTTATTTTCGCTCCTTGACTTCGATGTCCATCGTGTTGGCCGTCACTTCCTGCCCATTGGAGGAAATGATGTAGTCCAAATGCACGTGAAGGGGCCCAAAGGATTCGTCCCGTTCGATTTCAATCTGCCGCGTGTCGATCGACATCGGCACTTCACCGAGGGGCGTCTTGTAAACAGCCATGCAGCTGCTGCCCGCTTCAAATTCCATCATGCTGTTGATCGTACCGAGGCGGATCACCGACACCTTGTCCGGTTCGATTCGGACCGTGGTCGTCGTGCCGGACATGCCGGAGACCTCTGTCTCCTGATAATTCAGGCAGGGGGTTTCCCCTTCCCAGACCAGATCGCCCTCGGTCATAAATTCGGTCCGTTCCGTGTCGCCTTCAACCGCAGATTGACTGACCACCGTCAGCCAGACCGGCCGCGTCGGCTTCTTTTCACGCACGTTCATCACGGGCCTCCCTTTCTTGTTCTAATCCTGTTCTTACTTTAATGTGTAATCCGTCACTTTCTTGCGTTTCGCCGTCTGAATCAGCCGTTCAACCAGCTCGCTGTAGCTCACGCCCATGTTTTCCCACATCATCGGATACATGCTGATGTCGGTGAAGCCGGGCATCGTGTTGACTTCGTTGATGTAGATATCGCCGGTATCCCGGTCGACGAAGAAGTCCGCGCGGGTCGGGCCTGCACCGTCAATAGCCGCGAAGGCGTCGTGGGCGTAGGTGCGGATTTTGTCGATGGTGGCGCTGTCGATTTCAGCCGGGATGACGATTTTCGAATCTTGATCGTCGGCGTATTTCGCTTCGTAATCGTAGAATTCCTTGCTGGCGACCACTTCGCCCGGCAGCGTCGTCTGAATGTCGCCGTCTTCTTCGAGGACCGCGCATTCAATTTCTCTCGCGTTGACCGCGGCTTCGATCAAAATCTTCGAGTCGAACTGCAGCGCGTTGTCGACCCCGGCGACAAATTCCACCCGATCGTGGGCCTTGGTGATCCCAACCGACGAGCCCATGTTCACCGGTTTGATGAACACCGGGTAGCCGAGCTTGTCTTCGCTGGCCTTGACTAACGCGTCCTTATCTCTGCGCCAGTCTCTGTCGAAGAAATAAATGTAAGGCACGACCGGAATGCCGGCGCGTTCGAACAAAATCTTCGAGACGACCTTGTCCATCCCGACGGCGGAAGCCAGCACGCCGCAGCCGACGTAAGGCTTGTTCATCATTTCGAAGACGCCCTGAATCGTGCCGTCTTCGCCCATCGGTCCGTGCATCATCGGCCAGAACACGTCGATGCTCTGAATGAGCGGATCGGTGAACAGCGAAAAATCCGTCCGGATGTGGTCGGTATCCTGTTCCCAGGAGCCGTCCGGCAGTTTATCCCAATCTCCAGTATAAATCATCCAGCGACCGTCTTTTGTGATGCCGATGGTCACCACATCATATTTGTCTAAGTCGATCACTTTCAATACGTTGTACGCAGAAACCCGCGCCACTTCGTGTTCGCCCGACTGGCCGCCAAATACGAGCCCTAATTTGATTTTATCTGGCATTGTAATCTCCTTGTCATTTTCATTTAAAGATTTTGTTTCATTATACCCTTTTTCCCTGCGTTTGAATACCAAAAAAAGAAAACCCCGAAAGGTTTTCCGGGGTTTTCGCTGCAAATTGCCGTTATTCCGGCAGGCGCGCGTTGACGGCTTCCTTGATTTCCGCAAGCTTCGCTTCTGCGTCTTCCGGGCTCTTGCCCTTGACGGAGTAGTAGATCTTGATCTTCGGTTCGGTGCCGGACGGACGGATCGCGTACCACGAATCTTCGTTGAAGATGAATTTCAAGACGTTGGAAACCGGCAGATCGATTTTTGAGGTTTCGCCGGTGGTCACGTTGGTGCAGACCTGTGATTGATAATCGTCGAATTCGACGAGCTTGGCGTCGGCGAAATGATCGAAATGATCGGCGCGGAAGGCGTCCATGATCTTCGCGATCTGAGCCTTGCCTTCGATGCCGTCGAGCTCGATGGACTGAATCGTTTCGAGGAAGTAGCCGAATTTCTTGTACAGCGCCTGGAGTGCGTCGTAGAGGGTCATGCCCCGTTCTTTGTAGTACTGGGCCATTTCGACGACGAGGGCCGACGCGACGACGGCGTCCTTGTCTCTCGCGTAGTCGCCGGCCAGTGCGCCGTAGCTTTCTTCGTAACCCATGACAAAGGTGTGTTCGCCCGACGCCTTCCACTGGGTCATCTTTTCGCCGATGTATTTAAA
>DGWE01000067.1 GCA_002396065.1 Eubacteriaceae bacterium UBA4266 | reverse complement strand
CCGGGCTTGACCCAGTCCCCGTTGATGTAGGGGTAGGTGTTGACCACGTTCGGGTCGTCGTCGGTCATCGCCGTCGTCGTCAGCGAGATCACGTCCGCTCCGCGCACCGCGTCTTCAACGGTGTCGCAGACCACGATGTCGTCAATCTGCGGGTATTCCGCCTTGACAAATTCGACGAAGGCGTCGAGGGATTTTTTGCCCCGGCCCTTGATCTGCACCCGGTGCAGCTTCGGACAGGTCGCCGCGAAGGCCGCCAGGCTCGTCTTGCCCATGACCCCCGGTCCGATGATCGCGGCGGTTTCGCTGTCCTTCCGGGCTAAGTATTTCGCGCCGACCCCCGGGATGCCGCCGGTGCGGTAGGCCGAGAGCAGGTTGGCCGACATAAAGGCCAGCGGCGCGCCGGTGTCCTTGTCGCTTAACGTCATCATCAGAATTGACCGCGGCAGGCCCTTTTCTTTGTTTTCAATGTTGGAGCCGTACCATTTGACCCCGGCCATCTGGTATTTGCCGCCGAGGTAGGCCGGCATCGCCATAAAGCGGCGGTCCTGGGTGTTGACCGGCATCCCCGGGAAGGTCGGTTCGTCCGGGAACATGATCATGCACCCGTGGGAGTTGTGGTTTTCGCCGCCCATCCGGTAATCCCCGGCTTTGAGTAAAAGCAGCATGTCTTCCATCGACTGAATGCAGGCGCTCATGTCCTTGACGCCGGCTTTGATCATATCGGGTTCTGATAAGTACAAGAAATCAATTTTCGTATCCATTTGCGTCCTCCTGTTACTTGGCTTCTTCTCATTTTATCACGTTTCGCACAAAAAAATGGAGCCGCGCGCCGTTTTCGGCGTTTCAGCTCCATTGCGTGTTCTTCTTTTGTTTTACACGTCTTATTTTAGAGTCTGGTAATATACCAGAGTCAAGAGAATTTTATAAATTTTTATAATGCGATGTGCCGGTGATCAGCGGCATGTCGTGATCGAAGTCGTAGCGCACGATCGGCAGGGTGTCCGGCGCTTCGCCCCTTTCGACCCAGTCAGTCAGGCCCGCCATGCCGTCGGCCAGGCTCACCGCCGGCCCGCTCCAGTCGAGGATGGAATGGCCGGCGTAGGGCATCCGGTACAGCCGGCACGCGTCGGCCATCGCTTCGGCGCTTTCGAAATGTTCGGCCATGTCTTTGACGTAGGCGAAGGTATTCACAAAGGGCACCACCGGATCGCCGGTGCCCTGGGTGATGATAAGCTTGCCGCCCCGGGCCGCGAAGGCCGAGAGGTCCGAGCGCACGAAGTCCCATTCCGGGTGGGCGTGCCGCTTTTCCCATAGGGCTTCAAAATCAGCGTAGCTCAAATCGTGAATGTCCAATTTCGGATCAGCCGTCAGCCATCGCAGAATCTGCTCGGAAATCGGCATCACGATCAGCCGGCCGTCGGGCTGGCGTCTGAAATAGCCGTAAAGCGGGTTGCCGAAGGGCAGCGGCCACTGGCGGATCGCCGGGCCGTAGCTGTGACCCATCCGTCTGCCGTCCCGGGTGATCGGGCCCTGCCAGGTCTTGACCATAATTTCTACATCTTTTTCAGTGATGGGTCCGGCCGTCGTCCGCACGCCGACGAGACTGTTGACGTAGGCCTGAAAGTCCGGATCGTCCGCGTCGAAGGGCCGTTCCCCGATGGCCTGATCGGCCCGAGCCAAAGCGTAGGCCGCCTGGTATTTTTCCAGCGGCACCACGTACTTTTCGTTTTCCTCGACCACCACGGCCCAGAGGCTCGCGAACACCACGTCCCATTGGTGGATGGCCGGCGCGTCGGCCCAGAGCCCGTCGTAATCCTCCGGATGGCACACCCCCTCGGTGAGCACCTGGCGGCCGCCGCCGGACGTCCCCTGGAGGTAGGCCTTTTCCGGCGCCCTGCCGTAGGCCAGTGCCGTCACCGCCTTGCCCCAGACCGTGGTCTCGTGCAGCGCCCGGCCAAGCCAGCTTCCGATGTGGTCGAGCTCGGGGGTGCCGTCGGGCTTGAAGCCCCAGTCGCAGTTGAGGCGGGTGCCGGAGTCGTTGTCCGAGACGGCGCAGGCGTAGCCGTTGGCCAAGGCGACCGGCCAGCTCAAAACGTTGAACCGGCCGGAGGTGTACCAATCGATTTCGTTGTTGGTGCCGCCGCCGGCAATTCCCATAAAGCAGCCGTTCCATTTCGCCGGCAGATAGACCCGAAATGCGGCGGTGTGGCCGTCGCCGACGTCCTGTCCGATGCGCACGACCCAGAAGGGCCCGAGGGCGGTCAGCGGGGCCTTGCCGGGCTCGGCGTACTGCCCCGCCGGATAATAGGTCACCCCCCGGAAGGAGAGCCCCGGCCCGTGGCTGAGCAGGCGGCCCATTGCCTCGGCTGTCGCCTGCTTCCGGAGACGGTCGGAGTAATCCGGCAGCGCCGCCGCGTCCACCCACTGATACAGCGGATGGCCGAGCCACACGTTGATGCTCGAGTCTGGTTCTTTGACGAGATTCATTTTCCGTTTCATATTATTCCCCCTGGCCTGTGCCTACTATCGCTATTTTAGTTTATTATACTGCTCAGGGTCTCGACTTGTACAGGCAGAGAAATGCCGGAAAAGGGCAAATATCCGAAAAAACCGGTGTGCTGTGCACACCGGCTGAAATCATCTTTATAAAGTTGTCAGGGCTTCGCCTTTTAAAGTACCCGTCTTCCAGGGAATCAGCGCTTCGTGGCCGCCGGAGCGCCGATCAACCCGGTTGATCCACGCCGCTTCATGATCCGCTTTTGCGCGAAGAGATGAATTGGACGTGTCGAGTCCATTGAAAGATTGGTTGACGACCCACCATTTCACGCCGATTTGCGCGCGTTTGAGATCATCCTCCAGCCGTTCGGCCTCGTAAACCGGCGTCGCTTCCGGCAGGGTCACGATGATCACTTCCGTTTCATCGCTTTTGAGGCGCGGCAAAAGTTTTTTCACGGCTTCCGGCGTTTTCCCCTGGGTCCGCTTCAGTTCCTTGTCGTAGCTGTCTGTCGATTCGAGCAGCAGCAGAGTGTGGCCGGTCGGCGCTGTGTCGATCACGACGATTTCATTTTCAGACTGTTCGACTAAATCGGCAAAAGCGCGGAACACCGCAATCTCCTGCGTGCACGGTGATCGGAGATCTTCTTTGATATAGTCGAGATCATCTTCTGAAATCCCCGTGGCGAGCGCTTCCTGTATCACCGCGTTCTGATATTTTTTTAGTTCTTCCTTTTCGTCGATATGACTCATGCGCACGCCGTCGTGGGCGTCCAGTACAAATTTTAAATGGGCCGCCGGGTCCGTCGTTGCCAAATGCACCTTTTTCCCTTTTTTCGACAGATCAAGGGCAATGGCTGCCGCGACAGTGGTTTTCCCCACACCGCCTTTTCCCATGGTGAAGATCACCTTGCGGTGATGGGCGGCGATGTCGTCGACCACATCCGCCAGCTGGTACAGATGGGAAACGTCAATCGTCTGCTCTGCAGCTGCCGCGTGATCGCTCCTCAGCATCGCGCGGACGTTGTCGATCCCCGTGATGTTGTAAGTGCGCATCGGGATTTGAGTGGTGTCCATGTCCCGCAAAGCTTCCGGCATTTCCGCAAGGGCCCGCTGCTGTTTGTCGTACAGCGCTTCAGATACCGGATCGCTGCCTTTTTTCGCGACGGCGTTCATGACGAGCACCTGCCGGTTGAGGCCCAGCTCCCGCAATTCGCGGGACGCCCGGGCCGCTTCCTTCAACGGGGTTTCTTCCGGCCGCGCGACCAGCACCAATGTCGTCTGCTCAGGATCCGCCAGTGTTGCAACCGCCTGCTGATACACCTGCTTCTTTTCGTCCAAGCCTGAGAGCTGCCCGAGGCAGGACGCGCCGTGCTTACTCTGCTGAATAAAGCCCGCCCAGGCCGATGGCAGCTGCAGCAGGCGCAGGGTGTGCCCTGTCGGCGCCGTATCGAAAATAATCTGGTCGTACTTTTCTTGAACCGCAGGGTCGGTCAAAAATTCGGTGAATTCATTAAACGCGGCGATCTCTGTCGTACACGACCCCGACAGCTGTTCTTCCATATTTTCAATGGCTGATTCCGGCAATATCCCCCGATACGGTGCCACTGCGCGCTCGCGGTACGCTGCGGCCGCCTCAACCGGGTCTAAATTGGCGACGAAAAGATTGGGCACTTCCGGAATCGCGGTGCCTTTATTGTCAAGATCTGCCGCAAACACGTCCTGAAGATTGGACGCCGGGTCTGTGCTGACAAGCAGCACTTTTTTTCCCTGATCGGCGAGGAACACCGCGGTGGCGCAGGCCGTCGACGTCTTGCCGACGCCGCCTTTCCCAGTAAAGAACACGTACTTTGTCTGCGTGACCGCCGCAGGATTGAATGGTTCCATTTTGATGCCTCCAATGTTGTCAGCAGCAGCAGCCTCCGCCGCAGCCACAGCCTGTGTCCCCGTCGTCGTCTGAATCCGGCGCGTCCGCCTGCGGATCGTCGAGTTTCAGCCAGCCGAAAACTTCCGCGTTGCTCGGATAGCGGTCGGTCAAAACGACCGTGTCGTCGAGCATCGTAATCGGCAGCGCCTCTGTGCCTCTGATCGCCAGCATGTTCTTGACGGTTTCGGTTTCAGCAAAGGCTGCCGGTGCGCTGTTCAAGTTGAACCGTTCCACTTCGACGCCTGCTTTTTTCAAATCGTCAATCAGCGTCGAAATCCGCAGCAGTTCCGGATCGATCGACGGGCCGCAGAGCCCTGTCGAGCAGCACATAGCCGGTTCAAATAATTTCAGTTTTTTCATGATTTTGCCTCCTGAATGTATATCCGTTTTTTCCGTTAATGTCTCTCCCTGATTGGCCTTTCCCTTCAGCGGCACCCAAGGGGTATCTTCCCCAAAATAAGTGATTGCGCCGGCCGGGCAGCGCGTCCCGCAGCCGTGGCAATGATCGACGCAGCCCACAGGATTGACCACTTGCGGGGTCGGCGCCGCGCCGCGGTCGTAAACCCCGTGGCCGCACATCGCAATGCATGCGCCGCATTCGCCGCAAAGGTCCCGATCGATGACCGGATACCAGTTTTCAGCCATGCTTCTGTCCTCCTCTTCAACACATTGAACGATTAAATTGATCGACGCACCGTGCTTTTCTCCTTGACCGTCTCCGCCGCTCAGCTACATTGTCCCGCCGCACACTCCTGCTCGGCCGGCGTGCAGTCTAACGACGCGATAAAGCGCTGGAAGGCGCGGAGCGTGTCGCAGTTCAGCGAATAATAACACCATTTGCCCGCTTTTCTGACGTTGACCAGGCCGCAGTCCCGCAGAATTTTCATATGATGCGACAGCGTCGGCTGAGAGATGTTCAGCGCTTCCAAAATGACACAGGCGCATTTTTCACAGCCCGACAGCGTCTGCACGATTTTCAAGCGATTGGCATCGCCAAGGGCCTTGCAAATCGATGCGGTATCGATGGTTTCCATCCTGTCACCTCTCATTTCTTTCATATTGATATTGATCTATGTATAAAGTGTAGCAAACATATTGATGATTGTCAATGTATAAATCAAAAAAAACAGGCCCCCTCCCGGTGCCTGTTATTCAGAGCCGTATCATGCCTCTATTTTAATAATGGTCTTCCCTCTGGAACTGCCGCGCTTTACCTTTGCCAGGGCTGCGTTCACCTGATTAAGGCTGAAGACAGCGTCAATAGACGTTTCCAGCGGATGATCCCCATCAAACAGCCTGCCGATCTTCTCCAGTTGGCGGCCATCCTCATGTACAAAGAGAAAATCATAGGTCTGATCTTTTTTCGCGGCCATTTTATCATATTTGCTCCCGGCGATCTGAAAGAGCGCTCTCTTAAAAAGCGGCATCCCGCTTCT
>DGWE01000102.1 GCA_002396065.1 Eubacteriaceae bacterium UBA4266 | reverse complement strand
TAGCTCAGTCGGTAGAGCAGGGGACTGAAAATCCCCGTGTCGGTGGTTCAATTCCGCCTCTGGGCACCATTTAAACGGTGCGGAAGTGGCTCAGTGGTAGAGCATCGCCTTGCCATGGCGAGGGTCGCGAGTTCAAATCTCGTCTTCCGCTCCATTTTATTTTGCGGTGGCATAGCCAAGCGGTAAGGCAAAGGTCTGCAAAACCTCTATTCCCCAGTTCGATTCTGGGTGCCACCTCCATATAAGAAGGCAAACGCTAAACCAGACATTGTGTTGGGTTTAGCGTTTTTTTAATAGGAGGACAATTTTGTTCGAATACATCAAGGGCGTATTGGAAGCGGAACGCGCCGACGGCGTGGTCGTCGAAGCCGGCGGGTTTGGATATTGGATCCGTACATCGATGACGACTAACGCGGCACTGCCGGCGCTGCACGAGCCGGTGAAGCTTTTGCTTTATCCGGCCTTTAGGGAAGACGACGTGACCCTCTACGGCTTTTCGACCGAGGAAGAGCGCCGGCTGTTCGTGACACTGATCGGTATTTCCGGCATTGGGCCGAAGGCAGCGATGAGTCTGCTGTCGCAATTTGACGAGGCGACGTTTATCCGCCACATTCAAAACGCGGACGACAAGGCCATTTCAAAAACGCCGGGCATTGGCAAAAAAACGGCGGCGCGCATCATCCTCGAGCTGAAGGACAAGTACAAGGACTTTGAAACGCCAGAAACGGAAGCTGCGGGCGGCGCGACCGAGCGCATGCAGGCGGCCGACGCCTTGTATAACGAAGGCATCAACGGTCTTTTGGGATTGGGTTACGCCTACAGAGAAGCCTCGGATCTTATTGACCAGGTGATTGAGCCGGGCATGAGCATCGAAGCGCTTTTAAAGGCAGCGCTGACGGCCGCTTCGAAATCGTAAAGGGACATTATGAAAGATCGGATTATCACAACAGAATTTTCAGAGCCGGATGTTGAGATCGAGCATTCGCTGAGACCTCAAAATCTGGACGAGTACATTGGCCAGAAGCGGGTCAAAAAGCAGATGGGCATCTTTATCAACGCGGCGAAAAAACGAGGAGAACCGCTGGATCACGTGCTGCTTTATGGCCCGCCGGGCTTGGGAAAGACGACGTTAGCCAATATCATTGCCAATGAGATGGGCACGAAGATCCGCATCACGTCGGGGCCGGCCATCGAAAAACCGGGAGATCTCGCGTCGATTTTGACGACGCTGAAGGCCGGTGACGTGCTGTTCATCGATGAAATCCATCGGATGCAGCGTCAGGTTGAAGAAGTGCTTTATCCGGCGATGGAGGATTTCGCCCTCGATATTATTATCGGAAAGGGCCCGGGCGCCAAAAGCATCCGTATCGATCTGCCGAAGTTCACCTTGGTTGGTGCGACCACCCGAGCCGGACAGCTGACGGCGCCGCTGCGCGATCGTTTTGGCGTTGTGCAGCGCCTGGAGCTGTACTCGACGGACGAGCTGGCCGACATTGTCAAGCGCTCCGCTGGCATCTTGGGCATTGGCATCGACGATGCAGGGGCGAGAGAGCTGGCCCGCCGGTCCCGGGGCACCCCTCGTGTGGCGAACCGGCTGCTCAAGCGGGTGCGGGATTACGCGGAAATGGAAAGCGAAGGCGTGATCGATCTCGAAACAGCCAAAAAGGCCCTGACTTTATTCGAAGTGGACGACGTGGGCCTGGACGAAAACGACCGATTGATGCTCAGGACGATCGCCGAGAAATTTGACGGCGGTCCGGTGGGGCTCAACACACTGGCTGCGTCCATTGGCGAAGAATCCAACACGATTGAAGAAGTGTACGAGCCCTATCTGCTGCAGCTGGGGTTTTTGGCCAGGACGCCCAGCGGGCGCGTGATCACGTCGGCGGGCTGTGCCCATTTGGGGCTGAAGGCCGCACAGGCGCCAGCCAATCAAATTAGTCTGGAGGAATTGACGAAGCATGATGAAGAAATCTGATTTTTATTACGATCTGCCGGAAGCGTTAATCGCCCAGACGCCGGCAGAAAAGCGGGACATGTCCCGCCTGATGGTTATCGATCGGAAGACGGATCAAATCGAGGATCGGCATTTTCACGACATTGTCGATTATTTAAAACCCGGCGATCTTTTGGTGATGAACGACACGAAGGTGATGCCGGTTCGTATTTACGGTCACAAGAAAGAAACGGGCGGAAAAGTGGAATTGCTCCTCTTAAAACGCCTCGACGACAACCGTTGGGAAACGATGGTCAAGCCTGGGCGGAAGGCTAAGCCCGGCACGGTTTTAGAATTTACGGATTCGGACGATAAAGTCGTTCTCGAAGGGACGATCGAAAAGACCATCGACAACGGCCTGCGCGTCATTGCCTTTGAATACGACGGCGTTTTCGAGGAAATCTTAAATCAAATCGGCACCATGCCGCTGCCGCCGTACATCCACGAAAAATTAAGCGATCCGTCTCGGTATCAGACGGTCTACGCGAAGTACAACGGCTCTGCCGCGGCGCCGACAGCCGGTCTGCACTTTACTGAAGCGCTGCTCGATCAGATCCGGGGGATGGGCGTGAAGACGGCAGCTGTGACCCTGCACGTCGGCCTCGGGACCTTTAGACCGGTCAAGGAAGACAATATTCTGGATCACCAGATGCATTCAGAGCAGTACAGCGTTTCTCAGGAAACGGCGGATTTGATCGAAAAGACGAAGGCTGAAGGCGGCCGTGTTATCGCGGTAGGCACGACGACGGTTCGGACGCTGGAAAGCGTCGCCTCCCGCCACGACGGCAAAGTGGTCGCGGAACACGGGTCGACGTCGATTTTCATTTATCCGGGATTCCACTGGAACGTGATCGACGCGTTGATCACCAATTTCCACCTGCCTGAATCGACGCTTTTGATGCTGGTCTCGTCTTTCTACGACAGAGAAAAGATTCTGGCGGCCTACCGTCACGCGGTTGAAGAAAAATACCGTTTCTTCAGCTTCGGCGACGCAATGTTCATTCAATAGGAGAATCATGTTTCGATACGAACTCATCCATCAGGAAAAATACACGGGCGCGCGGCTCGGCCGGATCATCACCGATCACGGCGAAATTCAGACGCCGATTTTCATGCCGGTCGGCACCCAGGCGACCGTCAAGTCGATGGACAACGACGATCTGCACCGCATGAACGCGCAGATCATCCTCGGCAATACCTATCATCTCTATTTAAGACCCGGTGAAGAGGTCATGAAGGAAGCCGGCGGGCTGCACCGGTTTATGAATTGGGACCGCCCGATTTTAACCGATTCTGGCGGATTTCAGGTGTTTTCCCTCGGCGCGATCCGAAAGATTACGGAAGACGGCGTTAAGTTTATTTCTTATTTAGACGGCTCCCGGCATTTTATGCGGCCGGAGGATTCCATCCGCCTTCAGAACGTCATCGGCGCGGACATCATCATGTGCTTTGACGAGTGCGCGCCGGCGGACGCCGATTACGACTACACGAAGCATTCGATGGAAATGACGACCCGCTGGGCGAAGCGGTGCCAGCAGGCCCATGCCAATCCGGAGCATCAAGCCTTGTTCGGCATCGTGCAGGGCGGCATGTTTGACGATTTGAGACGCAAGAGCGCTCAGGACTTGGTCGCGATGAACTTTCCCGGGTATGCGATCGGCGGACTTTCCGTCGGAGAAACCCACGAAAAAATGTACCACATGCTCGACGTAACCACACCGCTGCTTCCCAAGGAAAAGCCGCGGTATTTGATGGGCGTCGGTTCTGTCGATGCGTTGTTTGAAGGAGTCCTCCGCGGCATCGACATGTTCGACTGCGTGCTCCAGACCCGCATCGCGAGAAACGGCACGGCGATGACCTCCGAGGGCAAAAAGGTCATCCGAAACGCCACTTACGAACGGGATTTTTCGCCCATTGACCCCAATTGCGACTGCCCAGTTTGTCGAAATCACACCCGCGCCTACGTCAGACATTTGATCAAATGTAAGGAAATATTGGGCGCCAGATTATTGACATATCACAATTTATATTTTACACTATCCCTAATGGAAAAAATGCGGGAGGCAATTGCGCAGGACGCCCTGCTCGATTTGCGGACCGACGTTTTTAAAAACTATGGAATAAAAAAGATTGGAGCTTATCAGAATGATTAATCAGATTTTGGGCCTGACCCTTCAGGCATCACAATCATCGAGAAACAATATGGCCAGCATCGCCTCGGTCATCATCTTGTTTGTATTTCTGTACTTCTTGATGATTCGTCCGCAGCGCAAACGCCAGAAACAGGCAGATGAAATGCACAACAATATGAAAATCGGCGACGAAGTTCTGACAGCCGGCGGTTTTTATGGTATAATCAGTGCATTGGATGACAAAAACGTCGTCATCGAAATGCTTCCAGATTTCAACAAGATGATGATCCGCAAGGAATCCATCGTCCGCGTCATTAAACCAGATGATGTTGAAGCGGAAGAAGCTGCCGAAGCAGAAACCGCAGAAGCAGCAGAACCGGCTGAAAAGCCAGAACAGGCTGAAACAGAAGCACCAGCGGCTGCAAAAACCGATGATGCCGAAGCTCAGACAAAGGATGAGTAATTCGAAAGGGGAAGATTCCAATGAAACATATTCAAGTTGTCAACAAAGGCCGTTTGTGTGAAACCAAAAATAAGGGCTGCGGCGAATGCCAGACCTCATGCCAGTCAGCATGCAAGACTTCTTGCACGGTTGGCAATCAGCACTGCAAACAGGCTCAGGCCAAATAGTTATCACACAGAAACGGGCAGGCGCGAAGCCTGCCTGTTTTTTTACTAAAGAAAAATATGAAAAATACACATTCTCAAATTCACAAGTTTTATCTCAACGACCATTACATTGTCCTCGACGTGGCCAGCGAATCGCTTTTCAACATCGACCGCATGACTTACGATATTTTAGACGATTACCACGAAAAGCCCGACAGCGAAGTGATCGCAAAATGGCAGGACACCTACGCAAAGGCGGACATCGAGGAAGTCCTCGAAGAACTGCACGAGCTGGAAAATCAGGGCATGCTCTACGCGCCAGACGATTACGATCCGATGGTGTACAAGAACTACGACCTGATTAAGTCGATGTGTCTGAACGTGGCCCACGACTGCAATTTAAGATGCAGATACTGCTTCGCTTCTCAGGGCGATTTTAACAGCAAGCGCGAAGTGATGCCCTACGAAGTCGGGAAAAAGGCGCTGGATTTTCTGGTTGCGCAGTCCAAGAACCGTCACAATCTGGAAGTGGACTTCTTCGGCGGCGAACCGATGATGAATTTCGACGTCGTCAAGCGCCTGGTCGCTTACGGCCGGAGTCTCGAAGGGCCGAAAAACAAGAAATTCAAATTTACGATGACGACCAACGGCATGCTTTTGAACGATGAAAACATGAAATGGATCGACGAAAATATGGGCAACGTCGTGTTGAGCCTTGACGGGCGCAAAGAAGTCAACGATCGGATGCGGCCGACGGTTTCCGGCAAGGGCTCCTACGATATCATTTTCAACCACATCAAAAAAATGTGCGACATCCGCGAAGCGAGCGGCGGGGAATATTACGTCCGTGGCACCTACACGAAAAACAATTTGGATTTCGGACGGGACGTCGAGGATTTAGCGAAGAAAGGTTTCAAGAGCATTTCAGTGGAACCTGTGGTGACGGACGCGTCCAAGCCCTACGCGATTCTGGAAGAAGATGTCGACGCGATCAAGAAGGAATACGACAGACTGGCCATCGCTTATTTGAATCAAAAGGACGAAGGCGTGGATTACCTGTTTTATCACTTCATGGTCGATTTAAACGGCGGCCCTTGCGTGTACAAGCGCCTTTCTGGCTGCGGCGCAGGCCGAGATTACGTCGCGGTGACGCCAAAGGGCAATATTTATCCCTGCCACCAATTTGTCGGTCAGCCTGAATTTATCATGGGCAACGTCGATGAAGGCATTACTAAGCCGGAAATCAAGGATCAGTTCATGGAAGCGGGGCTGCTCAACAAGCCGTCGTGCCGGGACTGCTGGTGCCGTTATTTCTGCGGCGGCGGCTGTCATGCGAACGCGTGGAATTTCAATCACACCGTGATGAAACCCTACGAAGTGTCCTGTGAAATCGAACGCCGCCGGGTTGAAAACGCGCTGATGATCAAAATCGTTCAGGATGAACGGGCTAACGCTGATTGACAGAAATCTCAATATTTTTTATAATGAAAGTGTTCCGAGCTGTGGTTGCAAGTCGAGGCCAGTCGCAGGCAAAACGATCCACGTAAGGTATTTAATAATATAATAATCGATCATGGTGCGACCTAGATGTAAGTCCAGCCGGCGAAAAGCCGAGAGGAGGAAAAGTGAGATGATATCAGGCGAAACTCCCAGCTGGCGGGTGTGGGGGCAAAGACCAGGTCAGTCGGAACGCATGGATTCATTTGTTTACGAATGAATCCTTTTTTGTTTAATAGACGAGGAGAAGTAAGATGATTTACACACCGATGACGAAAAAAGCGATGGTGCTGATGTTTCAAGTGCACCAAAACCAGCGGGACAAGGGCGGTGTGCCCTACGTCTTTCACCCGTGGCACGTCGCGGAACAGATGAACGATGAAATTGCGACGACGGTGGCGCTGCTTCACGATGTCGTAGAGGATGGCGCGGTGAGCTTGGATGATTTAAGAAAATCAGGTTATCCAGAGACTGTCGTCGATGCGGTGGCGCTGCTGACCCGTCAGAAGGGGCAGGATTATTTTGATTACATTGAAAAATTGGCCTCCAATGCGGCTGCCAGGCGCGTGAAGCTCGCCGATTTGGCCCACAATCAGGACCTCACCCGCCTCGAAAAAGCAGACGCTGCGGCGCAGAAACGCGTCGAAAAATACCGTAAAGCGCAGCATTATCTCGAACAATTTGAGAAAAATAATTTGATTTAATAATATTTTTATCGCTTGATCTTAACGGCCGATAATTGAGCCGTTAAGATCTTTTTTTATTTTGCGCCTCGAAAAGCTCAAAGAAATGATAGGCGTTTTGGGAAATCGGCGCGTTTTTCCGCCGAACCAGGCGCAGCTCTGAGTCCAGTGCCGGCGTCTCAAGGGGCGCTGCCTTTAAATCTGAGAAAGACGTCGCGATGGAAAGGGGCACCAGCGCCACGCCGATTCCTGATGCGGCCCATTGCAGCGAAGTGCGGGCGTCGTCGTTGACGCAGACGATATTCGGGACGATCTGGGCCTGTTGAAAAACCTGACGGATGGCGTTTTCCCACCTTCTGTAGAGGATCAGCGGACAATCGCGCAGGTCTTCGATTTTAATTTGGGAGCACGCTTTCAGATGATTCGCGAAAAGCGCAGAAGTCGCGACGGCGGCAAAGGGGTCTTTTCTCAACGTTAAGGCTTCCAAATCCTGACGATGGTAGGGAGTGCGGATGACTGCGAGCTCAATGCGGCTGTTGTCGAGTTGGGCGAGCAGATCAAAGGTATTGCTTTCCATGACGTCGAAGACGACACCGGGGTAGTGCTGATGAAAGGTCTGAATGCCGTTGAAAAGTTCTTTTGAAGCGCAGGAAGAGATCAGCCCGATGCGGATGGAGCCCTGCTTGCCGGTGCGCAGATTCTGCATTTCCGCTTCGGCGGCCTTTTCCATCGATAGAATTTGAACAGCGTGGCGGTACAACAGGCGTCCGGCCTCGGTCAGGGTGATGTGGCGGGCGCCCCGCTCAAAGAGTGTGACGCCGCATTCCGCTTCCAAAGCCTTGATTTGCGTGGAAAGCGGCGGCTGAGAAATGTGAAGCTTGCGCGCGGCCTCTGAGATCGTCCCATTGTCGACGACCGCGGTAAAATATTGGAGCTGACGGATGTCCATAATGCCTCCTAATATACGTAATTGATATGGTTATTAAATCTTTCAATATTATTCATATACTTTGTTTCATGATATCATAAAACCATGAAAGGAAGGGAATCCAATGAAGAAATTGTTCGCGTATTTGAAAGATTATCGTCGGGATGCGATTTTGGCGCCGACCTTTAAATTACTGGAGGCGTTTTTTGATCTGCTGGTGCCGCTGGTTGTGGCCAAAATCATTGATGTGGGTATCGCGCAAGATAATCACACCTATATTGTACACATGGTCATCGTAATGCTGATTTTGGCCGTGGCGGGTCTGGCGAGCAGCATCACCGCGCAGTTTTTTGCGGCGCGGTCCAGCGTCGGCTGTGTGACCGACATGCGTCAGGGACTGTTTGACCACATTCAAAAATTTTCCTACAGCGAATTGGACCAGGTCGGCACAGATACGCTGATCACGCGTATGACCAGCGATATGCAGCAGGTTCAAAACGGGTTGAACATGGCACTCAGACTTCTGCTAAGAAGCCCGATAGTCGTGCTGGGCTCGATGATCATGGCCTTTACGATCGATGTGAAATGCGCCCTGGTCTTTGTCGTGGCCATTCCGATTTTGAGTCTGGTTGTCTTTGGCATTATGCGCGTATCGATTCCGATGTTCCGCCGCGTTCAGAAAAAGCTGGACCGGCTCCTCGGCAGCACCCGCGAAAATTTGACCGGCGTGCGCGTGGTGAGAGCCTTTGGTCAGGAACAGGATGCAGTCAAGGCCTTTGACGACAACAACGACGCGCTGACGCGCTGGAATGAAAAGGTCGGCAGATGGTCGGCGGCCCTCAATCCGTTAACCTACGCTATTGTCAATATCGCGACGATTGTGCTGATTCAGGTGGGCGCGATCCGCGTCAATATGGGTGGCATTCAACAGGGCCAGGTCGTCGCGCTGTATAATTATATGGCGCAGATGATCATCGAATTGATCAAGTTGGCGCAGTTGATTGTGTTGATTAACCGTTCCATCGCCTGCGCCGAAAGGATCCAATCCGTTTTTGAAATCAAACCGGGTATGGCTTTCCCGAAGGATTGGGCGGACGCTACAGATGCGAACGATACAGCGGTGGTCTTCGATCACGTGACCTTTACCTACGAAAACGGCGGGGCGCCGGCTTTGAGTGACATCAGCTTTAAGGCGAAAAAAGGCGAAACCGTCGGGATTATCGGCGGGACAGGCTCCGGCAAATCGACGCTTGTAAGTTTGATTCCGCGGTTTTACGACGCGGGGGACGGCGCGGTGACGGTGTTCGGGGAAGACGTTCGGGATTACCCCGAAGGGAAGCTCAACGAAAAAATCGGCTTTGTGCCCCAGCGCGTCACGTTATTTGAAGGCTCCATTCGAGATAATTTGAGCTGGGGGAAAGCGGACGCGGACAGCGATGAAATGAACCGCGCCCTTGCGACGGCTCAGGTGAAGGATGTGGTCGACCAAAAGCCGGAGGGCCTCGATTTTCACCTTCAGCAGAATGGACACAACCTTTCCGGCGGCCAGCGGCAGCGTCTGACGATTGCGCGGGCGCTGGTGAGAAAGCCTGAAATTTTGATCATGGATGACAGCGCCAGCGCGTTGGACTTTGCGACGGACGCGGCTCTTCGCCAGGCCATTCACAGCCTGCACCGCGACATGACGGTGTTTATCGTCTCTCAGCGGACGGCCAGTGTCATGAGCGCCGATCAGATTCTCGTTTTGGATCAAGGACAGCTCGTTGGGCAGGGCACGCACGAAGAACTGCTCGCACACAATCAGGTTTATCAGGAAATTTATTACTCGCAATTCCCAAAGGAAGACGGCGCGGAAAACGCCACAGCACAGGAGGCATGATCAGATGAAAAAGAAGAATCAAGATTCGAAGAGCTGGCAGACGCTCAAGGAAGTGCTGAATTACGTGGCGCGTTACAAGGTGCTGCTCATTTTGTCCCTGGTGACGGCGGCGGTGAGCGTCGTGCTTCAGCTTTACATTCCAATTTTGTTTGGCCGGATGATTGACGGCATTATTGGCAAAGGACACGTCAAATTCGCACTGATCGCCCATATCGCCGTGCGCGTCGGGGTGGCTGTGCTCATCGCCAGCGCGGCGACCTGGATCATGAATTTGGTCAACAATAAATTGTCCTACGGTGTGGTTCGGGACATTCGGGCCCGGGCGATCCGCCAGATTCAGGACCTGCCGTTGTCTTATCTCGACAGCCATCCGTCCGGCGACATTGTCAGCCGGGTCATTACCGATGTGGACCAGCTTTCAGACGGCCTGCTCCTCGGGCTGACGCAGCTGTTCTCCGGCATTGTGATGATCGCGGTGACCATTGGCTTCATGCTCAGCATCAACGTGCCAATTACGCTTTTTGTCGTCGCGATGACGCCGGTCAGCTTTCTCGTGGCGCGGTTTATCGCGTCCCGCTCCTTTACGATGTTCAGAAATGTGAGCGACACGCGGGGACGCCAAACTTCGCTGATCGAAGAATTGATCGGCGGTGAAAAGGTGGTGAAGGCCTTCGGGTACGAAAAACGGGGATCGGCCCGTTTCGCCGAAGTCAACCGGGAAATGCAGCAATACAGCCAGCAGGCCGTTTTTTACTCGAGCCTGACCAATCCGTCCACCCGCTTTGTCAACGGCATCATTTACGCCTTTGTGGCCTTAATCGGCGCGTTTACCGTGCCGGGCGGCACGCTGACAGTCGGCGGACTGGCGGCCCTTCTGACTTACGCGAACCAGTACATGAAACCCTTCAACGACATCTCGAGCGTCGTAACCGAATTTCAAAACGCCCTTGCCTGCGCAGCCCGGGTCCTTGAATTTATCGACGCCCCGCCTCAAACGCCGGACCCGGAAAAGGCCCTGCCGAAGGCATCGGGGAAAATCGATATCGACAATTTGTATTTCAGCTACGATCCGT
>DGWE01000087.1 GCA_002396065.1 Eubacteriaceae bacterium UBA4266 | reverse complement strand
GAGGCGCCGGGTGAAGGCCCTGCCGACGATGCCGTAAAGGGCGGCCCGGGATTCGAGATTGTCCCGCACGGAAAGCCGCTGGTCAAGCACCGAGCTCTGAAACACCACGCCGATTTTGGACTTCACCGCGTCGACATTGTCGTCGATATCGACGCCGCCGATGACGATCTGTCCGCTGTCCTTGGGCAGCTGCCCGCACATCATGTGAATCGTCGTGCTTTTCCCGGCGCCGTTTACGCCGAGAAAGGCGAACAGCTCGCCGGTCTCGACTTGAAAGCTCAAATCCTGCACCGCGTGCAGCGCCCCGAAGCTTTTGTTCAGCGCATCTATTTTAATTATCTCCGCCATATTTCCGATTCCCCTCTATAGCTTTTTGTTTATTATATCACGATTTTGCGCCTCTGTCTGTAAAAGATTGGTAAAACGCGGCGGCGGTCAGTCTTCTTTGTTTAAGACCTTTTTGTGCCAGCTGCGTCTGCCGCATTGCGGGCATTTCATATACCGCGTTCGGCCGATGTGCGGCGCGAGATTCGTCTGCCAGTACGTCGGCACGTAGCGATGGTGGCAGTGCTGGCATTCGTAGTACCCGGCTTTCTGCTCAATCCCCACCGCGATAAAGGCGATCGTGACGATCTGTACCACCGACAGCACAATCAGTACCGCCCGCACCCAAAGCGCCATCTCTGCAAATGACGCCACAAAGGCTAAAACGATCCCGGAAATAATTGTCGGGAGGGTCATCTGTTTTTCGATTTTGAGCATCTGCCGGTTCTTCTCTTCCAAGGCCTGCCCCATGGCCAGAAGATTTTCTTCAGCTTTTTGATCGTACCTGTCTGACATCACTTTTTCGCCCGATAAGAGCTCGTTGACATTAATGCCGAGGATGGCGCACAGCTCCAGCATGATTCCGGAGTCCGGCATGGATTTCCCCGTCTCCCACTTCGACACCGCGCGGTCGGTGATCCCGAGCTTCTTCGCGAGGTCCGCCTGGGTCATCCCCTGCGCCTTTCTGCAGGATGCGATAAATTTTCCGATTTTGCTCTGGTCCATATATCGGGCACCTCCTTTCTGATCCCCAGTCTACACGAAAGCGGCGCATTTTGATACCAACCAGCGGTTGAGTGGCGCTGTTTTCGTGTAAAAAAGCCCTCTCGATGATTGAACATCGAAAGGGCCTGGGCCGCCTATTCGTCTACGTCGATTCGTTCGATTTTAAAAATAACTGGGCGGGTGCCGTCGTTGCAGCACGCGATCATCACGCGGTCGTCCTTCATCCAGCCGTGCATGATGCTGCCGCCCTGAAGCGCCGTGTAAATGTAGCGGCTGATCGCGTCCCACGCTTCAGTGCAGAAAGGCACGCCCTTTTCGCCGCAATGCGCCGTCCCCGGCGACTGCAGACAGCCTTCGTCCGGCGTCCCCGCCTTGATCAGCGTACCTTCGCCGGCGTGCCAATAATCGTCTCGTTCGTCGTTGCGGTAAAACAAAAACGTATCGCCGACGTTAAAGACCGGGCATTTCCCGCTGTCCGGCACCGCGCAGTATTCGGCCTGAAGCTCCGGATACAATTTCTTATCCAAAACCGTCACTTTGCATCTGTGTTCCATTGTCAGTCCTCCTCTTCGCAATTTTTTCTATTATACACTGTCATTTACAGTAAATCCAAATAGGTTACTCCTCCTTGTCTCCAAACAATATTAGCAGCAACATTAATGACGTCATTATCTGCATATAACATATCCAGCTACAATATGTGCTATAATAAAAATAACATTTATTTTTGAACCTGGAGGTTCTTTGACATGGATCTACAAGGACAATTATGCCAATCTGAATATTTAGGAAAAATCATTAACGCCATCAAATTGATGCTCAGCGGCGATGAATCAAATAAAAATCAAGCCAAAAAAGAATTATTCGGCATCGTATCCGAAAATGCGCTCAACATGATTATTAATTACCTTCGGGAACAAGCCGCCGAAATGGATAATCCCCATTATAAAGAAATTTTTGACGACGAAAGTTTTAAGCCTGAATTAGCAGCTTGCGCTAAAAACATCGGTACTGTCGTCAAAAAATATTATCATCAGGAAATCGACAGCGACGAACTCATCATTGGGCTTATCCAGGATAGTGGCATGATTCCCATTGTCAAATGTTTTATTGACGCTGCAGCTCAGGGAGATGACAATCTTGCTTCCGCATTACAGCAGATTAGCGCGGTCAAGTTCCAAGCCGCGCAGGCGCTTGACTTTCTCAATCAACACGGCGTTCAAGATGTTGTACAGCTTGGCGGCGTCTCATTGGAATTAGCTGGCGTCATGATTTCGTTTTACGCGGCACTGGCCGCTTACAAAGAGATTGAAAAATCCGCCGCGGCATACGCCGCCGCTCAGGACGAACGCATCGCCCTCGAACGCGAAAACCGCGCCTTCATTCAAATGCTCGATACGTATCGGGCCGAAATGAACGATTGGATCGATCGTTATCTTTCCGAACGCATCTCTGTATTCCGCGATGGCTTCGCCATGATGGACCAAGCTGTTTTAGAAGGCGATGCCGACCAATTCATTCAAGGCAATACAGAAATCCAGCGCATTTTGAATTACGAGGTGCAGTTTACCAATCAGCAGGAATTTGACGAACTGATGGATGCCGACGAACCTTTTAAATTATAAGGAGGAAAAGAATGGCTAAATTTGATTTTTCAAAACTGAAAAAAACGCTTAAAGCATCCGCTGAAGACGCCAAAATCGCAGCGGAAAAAGTGCAGGAAAGCGTGAAGGAAAATATGCCGGACAGCATCAAAAAAGCGGCTCAGTCCGAAACTGCGGTCGCCATTTCCGATAAATTGAATAAGGCGGTCGAAAAAGGGAAATCCACTTTGAGCGAAACCAGTGAACGCTTGAAAAAAACAAGAGAGGACACGAAGAACGCCCTTCGGGAAGCTCGGGAAAGCAAACTCAAAAATCTCGTATCTTCTGAAACAGCTTTAAAAATTATCTATTATCTGATCATCAGCGACGGACAAATCAACGCCGACGAAAAAGAGCAATTTAATGCCATTGGTCAGAGCATGCTTGACGATTTTGAATCCGTTACGTTAGGTTTGACATGATGTCCAAGGGTGACGAAATTCTCGTACACGCCGGTGAAAAAGCTTACGGCGATTTGGTATACGAAGCAGTGATTCTCGATCTCGAATACGACCATATCGAATCGCCAGATCAGAGCATCAAGGCACGTCAGCTGCTCTGGAATTTGATCGTCGTTTCCTACAGCGATGGGCTTCACTCTGACACCGAACAGCGCATCATCGACGCGATAATGCGGAAATGGGATATCAGTGATGCTGTACTTCAAGAAATGCTCGAAGCGATGGAAACGCTGCTCGCGATACAAAGTGAGAAAAAACGATTTTCTGCAAGTCAGCGGCCATACGCCGAAGTACAAATTCAGGTGAAAGAATTGGAAAATCGTGAAGCCATTATCATGCAGTCGATTCATCAGCTGATCGCTGACGTGTAAGGAGGAAGTCATGCTGCCAGTATTTTTTATCGCTGCCGCTATTGCTACAGCCGGTGTCGGCGTCACTAAGGACATTCAAGCGTACAACCATCAGGCTAATGCCAAAACCATTAATCAATACGCCAACGACCAGATGAAGGAAGCGCGGGACCAACTAAATTTAAAACGTGCGGAAGTTAAAGAATCTTTAGCCAACCTCGGACAGGAAAAAATATTTATTTTAAACAACAGTATTCACGCGTTTCTCGATACCTTTACCAAAATTAAAAATGTCGATTTCGCAGACTCGCTCGGTTTGGATGAAATTAAAAATTTAAAAATCGATCAGACCAGTTTTAAGGAATTAAAGGAACTCAGTAATCTCGTGCTGGACGTCGTCGGCGGTGCAGCTGCGGGAACGGCCGGCGGCGCACTGACTGCTTTCGGCGCCTGGAGTGCCGCTCAAACCTTCGCCGCCGCATCAACCGGCACAGCGATTTCCTCGTTGAGCGGCGCTGCCTCAATGAATGCCACGCTCGCGTTTTTCGGCGGCGGTTCGTTGGCCGCTGGTGGAGGCGGTATGGCCCTTGGTACCGCAGTACTTGGCGGGCTCGTTGCCGGTCCAGCACTCATGGTCATGGGATTTATAGTCGACAACAAAGCCGGAAAAAGCTTGGAAAACGCGCTGAAAAATAAGGCTGAATCCGATAAAATTGTCGCTTCTTTGAATACCGCCTCTGATCAATGCATCGCCATCCGAAGACGAAGTTACATGTTCTATGAATTACTTGCCCGACTCGACGCTTACTTTCTACCACTCATTTGGAAAATGGAACACATCTTTCAAATAGAAGGTGATGACTACCGCCATTATCGTCCCACTTCCAAAAAAGTTGTCGCAGAAGCAGCTGCTCTCGCCTGTTCTATTAAAGCCGTCCTGGATACCCCTATTCTTTCCAAAGAAGGACAATTGACTGAAGCATCTGAAAAAATCACAAATATTATTAATCCTGTCATTTACAAGGATGCTGAAAATGCCCTCAATGCGTAAATGTCTCCATCTGCCGTTCAGTATAAATTGGACGGCAGATTTTTTATTTCCCCCTCTTTATCAATATCAATTTTTCCACACCTCACGCCTATACAAAAAATGACACTGTGGATATGTCGACAAGGCTGTGAAGAAATGAACAAAAGCAGCTCGGTTCATCCCTCAAAATCAATCCCCGCCTTCCGCGCCTGAGACTCTTGATTCCATCTTTTTATGCGATAGATTTTGCCATCTTTTTTGAAGAGCCGGCCGGTCTGATGAAAATGAAAAGGCACGCCATAATGGACGCATTGCGCCCGGGTCGCGAGAATCCAATCGTAATCGCAGAGCCGGGAGCCCGGTCCGGACTCGCCGCCGCAGGAGACGCTTTCGATCACGTCGCGATACTGCGCCAGATAGCTTTCGATATGAATGGCCTCGAGCATCGGTTCGTGGATGATGGCCTTGTGACGCAGGGGCAGGGGCAAAAAAATCGGAAGGCGGCGGTCCGCCTGCGCCTGATTTTCACAGGTGCAGCAAATGTGCACGTTGTCCCAGCCGCTGCCCCAGTTTTCCGGCAGATGATCGGCGATGCGCTCCGGCCGCTTTGTAATGAAATAAAAATCCAGATCCGACCGTTCGCCCATCATCGCCCAGGCCTCCGCCCGCCACGCATCGGCCGCCGGGTGGAAAAAGTCGGAGGTGAAACAGGTGTACACCGTCCCATCGCTGGGCTGAAGTTTAAAGTGACCGTTTCGGTCTTTGCGCACCGGAAGATCAAAAGCCGCTGTCTTGGTGACAACAGACGCATCTTTCCCGTACATTGCGTCCCGCCGGTAGACGTAGCAGTGGGCGCAGCCCGGACTGCATTTCGTGCACCCGTGCCACGGATTCCAAAAGGGCATCGCGTTCTCCTTTCTATCGCTTTGTTTTTCTCTTTATTATAACAGGACTGCCTGTCTTTTTTGAAATTGCAAATCCCTTAAAAATCTGTATCGCGATCTTTTTGTTAAAGAAACCTAAAAAAGGGTTGACTTTCAAATTAAATTTGATACAATATAATTGTTTCAAATATAAATGACGTGTTCAAAAATTAAACGCAATTGTAGGAGGCTTAAAATGAGCGATTTTTATAATTATTCTGTAACCAAACGTGACGGTTCCGAACTCCCGATGTCCGATTTCAAAGGCAAGGTGGTCTTAGTGGTCAACACCGCGACCGGCTGCGGCTTTACTCCCCACTACAAGGATCTGGAAGAAATCTACGAAGCCTTCCACGACAAGGGCTTGGAAATTCTCGACATCCCCTGCAACCAGTTCGCCGGCCAGACCCCAGGCACTGACGACGAAGTCCACGAATTCTGCACCCTCCATTACAACACACAATTCGACCAGATGACCAAGAGCGACGTCAACGGCGACAACGCGCTGGATCTCTACAAATACCTGAAGAGCCAGAAAAGCTTCGCCGGCTTCGGCAAGAGCCCGAAGGCCTCGATGATGAACGCGATGCTCAAAAAGATCGACCCGGATTACAAAAACAACGCCGAAATTAAATGGAATTTCACGAAATTCTTAATCGACCGGGACGGCAACGTCGTCGACCGTTTTGAACCGACGACCAGCATGAAGACCGTGCGCGCCGCTGTGGAAGCGCTGATCTAATGGCTGAAATGACTCCCTACGATCCGGACGAAGCCCTGAAGCTGGACAACCAGCTCTGTTTCCCCCTCTACGCGGCCGCTCGGAAAATCGTCGGCGCCTACACGCCTTACCTCAAGCCCCTCGGCCTGACCTACACCCAGTACATTACTTTCATGGTGCTCTGGGAAAAGGACGGCCTCACTGTCGGCGAAATCGGCAGCCGGCTCCACCTCGACAACGGGACGCTGACGCCGATGCTCAAGAAGCTGGAAAAGCAGGGCTACGTCGACCGTCGGCGCGACCCCGACGACGAGCGCCGCGTCGTCGTCTATTTAACGGATAGCGGCCGGGCGCTGAAGGCCAAGTTCGCCGACGTGCCGCGGCAGATCGGCCGCTGCATGCCCCTCGAGCCGGACGAGGCCCACACCCTCTACCGCATCCTCTACAAAATTCTAGACAACTGATTGCATAGAAAGGCAGGCTTTCCATTCAATGAACGCAAATCGTGAAAAAACGATCGTCCGCACCAGTGTCGTCGGCATTTTGGTCAACGTCGCTCTGGCCGTTTTTAAGGCGATTGTCGGCACTCTCTCCCATTCCATCGCCGTCGTCATGGACGCTGTCAACAATTTGAGCGACGCGCTGTCCTCGGTGATCACCATTATCGGCACCAAGCTCGCCGGCAAGGCGCCGGACAAAAAGCATCCCCTCGGATACGGCCGGCTCGAATACCTGAGCGCGATGATCATCGCCGTGATCGTCCTTTACGCCGGGGTTTCGTCGCTGGTCGAATCGGTGAAGAAAATTCTACATCCGGCCACGCCGGACTACTCCGCCATCGCCCTGATCATCATCGCGGTAGCTGTGGCCGCGAAAGTCCTCCTTGGACTGTTCGTCAAACGGACCGGCGAAAACGTCAAATCCGATTCGCTGGTCGCTTCCGGCAGCGACGCCCTCAACGACGCGATCATCTCCGTGTCGACACTGGCGGCCGCGGCGATTTACCTGATCTTTGGCATCAGCCTCGAAGCCTGGCTCGGCGCCGTCATCTCCGTCTTCATCGTGAAGGCCGGGATCGACATCCTCCGGGATACGGTCAGCCAAATCCTCGGCGAACGCATCGACGCCAAGACCGCCCAGGGCATCAAGCAGACCATCTGCCAGGTTGACGGCGTCGAAGGCGCCTACGACTTGATCGTCAACAATTACGGTCCGAGCCGCCAGATCGGCTCCGTGCATATCGAGGTGCCCGACACGATGACCGCCGTTGAACTCGACAGCCTGGAACGGGATGTGGCCAACGCGGTCTTCGACCAGCACCACGTCATCCTCGCCGGCATTTCGGTTTACGCGAAAAACACCGAAAATTCCGAAGCGGTCCGCATCGAAAGAGCGGTGCGCGACCTGCTCGAGGGCTATCCCGACGTGCTGCAGATGCACGGGTTTTTCCTCGACCCGGCGGAAAAAACGGTGCAGTTCGACATCATCATCAGCTACGACGCCCCCGACCGCAAAGGGCTGTATCGGGAAATTCTCGAAAAGGCTCAAGCCCTCTGTCCGGGCTACACTATCAACATCCAGCTGGACTTTGACATCTCCGATTAACAACCCCTCCCTCCGATAGGCAGGCGCAATTTGTTTGCGGCCTGCTTTTTTAATGGGCTGCCGTAAGCCTTAAATCGCAGCAGTCTTTTACGTGAAAATAACTTTCAGAAGATTGAAAATATCTGAAAAAATGATTAAAATAATGCTGAAAAAACATTCAGAAATACATTGAATAGAAAAAGAGAAGATGATGCCATGAACACTACAGATCAAAATCAATCCAACACCCGTCATCAGACCCTGAAAATCGCCGTACTGGCTGACCTGCACTATCTGGCGCCGTCGCTGATCGCCGACACCCCGGACTACACCGAGCACCGCAACAGCGACCGCAAGATGTACAACGAGAGTGACGCCTTTTTGAAAGCGGCGCTGAAACGCTTGGCAGCACAGGACCCAGACGTACTGATGATCGCCGGGGACCTGACCAAGGACGGCGAACGGGAATGCCACGAGGCGATCGCGGCCATTCTCGAGCAGTTCGCCCGGGATACCGGCGCCCAGGTGTTCGCCGCACCGGGCAACCACGACATCAACAACCCGGACGCCACGAATTTCAATACGCCAAACGGCAAAGCCGTACCCGCCGAGCGCACCACCCCCGCCATCTTTGGGGACCTCTACGCGCCGGAATGCTTCGGCGCCACAGAGGTGAAGCGCTTCGTGCCGCCAGAAGGAAAACTGGGCTGCGGCCTGTCCTACTGCGTGCGCCCGAAGCCGGGCTTCACCCTCATCGTGATGGACACCAACCGTTACAGCGCAGACGCAACGGTCCGCGGCATCGACGAAAACCAGACCGCCGGCATTTTCACCCCTGAGCTCGAGGCCTGGGTGCTCGAGCAGACCCGCGCGGCGAAAGCCCAGGGCGACACGGTCATCGGGCTCGGCCACCACGGCTTCCTGCCCCATTTTTCGATGGAGCCCAAGGCCATGCCCGCCTACCTGATTCCCGAGTACGAACGGATTTCGACGGCCCTCGCCGACGCTGGGATGGACGGCGTCTTCACCGGCCATATGCACGCCAACGATATCCAAAAAATGACGACCGAAAAGGGCCGCAGCTTCTTCGACATTGAAACCGCCTCGCTGATCTGCTACCCGTCCCCGGCGCGCATCGTCACCGTGACCCGAAGGGAAGTGGACGGCCAGATCCGCGAAAACTTCGACGTCCACACCTTGATCCACACCGACGCCGGCACCTTCGTCAATCCGGAAACCGGCGAGACCCAAACGGTCCACGACATGACGGCCTACGCGAAGCAATACGGGTTTGACACGAACATGCTGGAAACCACCGCGGTCCACAACCTGCGTAAATTCTTCAAATATTTGAAGACCCACCCCGACAAAAAAGCGGAATACCACACCAAAATCGTGAACGCCATCGACGGGCTTCTGGTCGAACGCCTGCACGTGCAGGACCGCCGAATGAAAAAGGCCGGCATCCACGTGTCGGTCAACTCCCAGGGCATCGAAGGCGCGCTGGACGACGTGATCCCGAAGCTTTTCAGCCTCAACCCCGACGTCCGGGACAGTCTGCTGCGCCGCACAGTCGGCGCGATGAGCCGGGTCGACGTCACCGACGGGCGGACGATTCTGGATTACACAAATTACATTTATCAGCGCCACCTCGCCGGCCTGGACGGCACGCCCCATGAGGACTGGGCGCTGCACACCCGGGATTTTCTGGCCCAGGGCGGTCTCACCGACGCCTACACCAGCATCTTCACCGAGCTGGTGATGGCGCTTGCCGGCGATTACGCTCAGACCCTGTCGGTCAGCAAAATTCTCGGCGCCGACGGCATTCAGAAAAATTTAAACCTGATCCCTTCAGACGGCCGGACGCCTCTCGTAGACTTGTCCGCCAAGCGGGGCGGACGGCTGATTCTGGCGGTTGTCAAATGGATGCTGCCGAACCTGATCGCCAAACGCCGGAAAGACGGGGCGCTGCTGTTCCGCCCAACCTGTACCATCGCCGACTTGATCTCGGATTTGAAGCGCAACCCGCTCTCCCACTTCGCACTGACCCATGTGCAGAAGCGCACCGCCAAGGGCGCGTCGGACGTCGACCCCGCACTGCCCTTCGCGCTGCCACCGGCCGCTTTGGCCGCCCTCCAAAAGGGCAAAGATCAAGTCACGGCCTTCGTCACCGAATTCGCCGACAGCATGGGCAACGACATCGAAAGCGATCAGGACAACGACACTCAGTTCATTTTAAACTGCCCAGCGTTGTCCGGCGACGATTGGTTTTCATTTCAGCCTAAGGAAGCATAACGCCCGTCATTACGACAAAAACCAGATGGTTGTGAACCATCTGGTTTTTTATTATTTCGCCCTATTTTGTATATTTTCCGTCAATGAAGACCACTTCTTCGTCTTGTCCGTAGGCACTGCCGTAAACCTTCACCAATCCGATAATCCAGTCGACAGTGGCCCAAATACCGACGCCGCCACAGGTGATCAGCTTCAAAATACCCAGCCCCACCTGTCCTCTGACAAAGCGGTCGATGCCGAGCCCGCCGAGCAGGAAAGTAAACACCCAGACGAACACGTGCTTGTTGTATCTTTTTTCGTTATACGCCACCGGCGCAGGCTGCGGGGCCACCGGCTGTACGGGGCGCTGAACCGGTTTCGGCCGAGCTGGTTCCTTGATTTCCCGGTCAGCCATTGACATTTTAGGCGCTTCCTGAGCCGCCGCTTTCCGCGGCGCTGCCTTCGGCGACTTAAGATCGATCAGGGTCGCTGTATCGGAAGTGTACATCACGACTTCATCGCCCACCTGCGGATTTTCATAAACGACGTCCTGCAGTTTCACTTCCACCATTTCGCCGTTATCCTTGCCGATATAGACCTTGTCACCAGCAATTCGGAGTATTTTGTTCATAAGTCACCTCGCATATTATTAAATGATACTTAAACGGTATCATACAGCCTGCTCTATGACAAGATACATCGCGTAAAAAGTTTACAAATTTTATTTTCTGTAATTTTACATTACATTATTTTCAACATCGTTTAAATATACTGACGCTGACACCTTGCTTATCGTCCAACTGTGCCATCTTTTCGTCCAACTTCTATACGATTTTGGACGAAAAATCAATCGGCTGGACGTAAAACTTATCCTATTTCAAAAGCCACGTACCAAAAAAGCGCCAGCCTACTGACGCTGGCGCTTCGCTTCATGCAGTCTGCCGTTTGGCACCGCTCGTTTATTTGCCGTAATAATATTTCGGTTTGCCGATCGTCTTTTTGCCGTACTCAATCGCGCTCACCGGGCAGCTGCCGATGCAGGCGCAGCACTGGGTGCAGTCGCGGCCCCAAACCGGCTTTTCGCCGACCAGCCGGATATTGCCGAGGGGGCAGTTCTTGACGCAGGTACCGCAGCCGATGCACGCGTCGCTGACCGTAAATTTCTTGGTTCCCATCATCGTCGCGTACATCAGGGGATTCGCGATGGTGGACATCCAGGATTTGCCGAGGGGTTCCGGCTGGAGCCGGATGCCCTTCGCAATCTGTTTGGCAAGGGCTTCGATTTTCACCTCTGCCTTTGCGAGAATCTTTTGGTTCACTTCATCGGGCTGTGCCATACCCGCCGTGGTGTAGCTCTGGGGCATGAGCACTGAACGAAAGCCCAGCACGTCGAACCCTTTGGCATCGGCCAGCTTCTTCGTGTATTTCGCCGTGATCCACGGGGTTTCCGCGCAGGTCGCGACAAAATAGGCCTGACGGCTGCCGCCAAACTGCGCCTTTTCGATATATTTAGTCATCACCTTTGGAAATCGGCCGGCGTAAACCGGCCCGACAAAGACGTAGGGCTTTTCAGAGGTGTAGCTGCCGACGTCGTGTTTTCTCAGATGAACCGCGATGTTTTCAATGGCATCGCCCGTCGCCTCCGCGATCTTTTCCGCCACATGGCGGCTGTTGCCCGTCCCTGTAAAATATAAAATCATCTTGTGGATTCCTTTCTTTCAGTGGTTTGTTCAAACATTTGAACCTTATTGTATCATCGAGGCAACAAAAAAAGCGCATCCGTCAAGTAAATCGAGACGGATCAATTTGATGACCCTCTTTTGACAGATGCGTTTATACTTAGCGAAAAAACGCCGCGCTTTTACAACTCTTTCGCATCATATTTTCATTCAATCCAGCCGGCCGAATTTTTCAATGTAATCCTCAATCGTTTCGCCATGCGCAAGCCCGTTCATCAGCTCGACCGCCGGCGATTCCAGCCTTTCCGCCCTCGGGTAAAGGGGCGCCAAGAAATCTTCCTCGTCCATGCCCCTCTGTGCCAGACCAGCCTTAGCAAGATCCAGAACCCTTAGAATCAGCGTCGAAACCGCCTTTCTGTCGAAAATATTTCCCGGGAAATCTTTTTGCACGAACAGCTGCCGCAGCTCGGCCGCCGTGTAGCCCTTGTGGTAAATCGTGCGGTCCTGTGCTAATAATGCTGTCAGCTCGGGGAGCTTTTCCATCAGGCCGACGTGCAGCGCGCTGGCCGCAAAGATCTCGCCAACCGGCTGCTCGCAGACGCTTCTGAATTCCACGGTGCCGCGGAAAGTCAAATCCTCAAATTTGAAGGAGCGCAGATCCTTGAGATCGGCCGCTTCGGGCGTAAAGGCGATCGTCTTGTACCCGTTGCCGTCGAGGACTTCACCCTTGATCCGGTCCGACGCAAAATAATCAGCTAACGGCGTCGGTGCGAAATTGATGTACTGACCGTCCCGCTCGACGCAGTACAGGCTCATGCTGCGGATGTACGCGACGATGTCGTCGACCGAGTCGAAATCCGCCGCGAACATATCCACGTTATGGGGATTGAACCCGTGAAGGCTGTTGCGCCAGAAATAATCCCGGGCGCAGAGCAGGGTCTGACCGTCCTCCATCCAAATCGAATTGGCGAACAACAGCGCCTTCAGCGGCTCCAGCCGGTTAAAGGTGTTGAGCACCTCCGGCAGATGTTTGTCTTCCACATCCAGCTGCACTTGACTGGCACAGGAGAACAGCCCAAAATTCGGGTGGTGGTGAAAGGGGAAAAGGCTGGTCTTTTCGTACGCCGGATATGACGAGAGGTGATGGAGCAGCATGCGGTAGCGTTCACTGGCCACCGGGACGTTGCGGTTGACCGCGTAACGCGGATTGATGCCCATCCCGGTCAGCGTGTGGCCGAAGCGGTCTAACCCATCGTAAAGAAAGCGGTAGTACGCGGCAAAGCGGCGGTTCAGCTCGTGCAGGTCCGACGCGGTGCCAAAGGACAGCTCTACCGTGTTGTAGCTGCAGTCGAAAGACAAATTGTCCGCCGTTTCCGGATCGGACGCACTGTAGATGAAGCCGTCCACGTCCCGCGCCGTCTGGGTGAAGCCGAAATGGGCGGTAAAATCCTCGGCCACCTGATGCGCCGCGTCAAAATCCACTGGCTTAGACTCGCGGTTGACGATCGGCAGCTCAAATTCGATGCCTGCCTTGTCCGTCCGCGGCCGCTGCGTCGGGACGATAAACCGCTCGTAAATGGCCCGATCCAAATTATCGATATGCATGCTGATTCTCCTCGTCTTGCGTGAATATAACCCTATTGTTTTGATAGTTTATAAAGATATAGTTTATAAGGAACCGCCCTTTTTGTCAATGCAAAACAGGCCGTCCTCAGATGATTCTGAAAACGGCCTGTAGGCAGTTTTTTATTCTTTTAACCGCGCGGAGGCGTGACTGTCGACGCTGTCGAGCGCGCTTTTGGCCTTGATGGCCTCGGCGTTGAAATCCGTCACTACTTGGTTTATTCATGCCTATCAATGCCTCGAGTCTGCAATATTTGAAGAAATGAAATTCCACCATCTTATATTCCTATCTTAAGGAAATGCCATTTCTAATTAAAATCTGTATTTGATAAAGGGATATTCACTGTGTTAATTATTATTACCAAACTCAATGAGATATAACTCTAAAGTTACCTCCACCAAGTCTTTTAAATGGAAGGCTCTTCAAAAAGCGGCGTCGAAAAATAGCGTTCCGCGGTATCGGGCAGGATCGTCACCACGGTTTTGCCGGGGCCGAGGGTTTTGGCGAGGCGCAGGGCCGCCGCGACGTTGGTGCCGCTGGAGATCCCGCACATCAGCCCTTCCTCCCGGGCCAGCCGTTGGGCGGTGGCCAGGGCTTCTTCGTCGGAGATGATACAGATGGACGAATAAATCTGCTGATCCAGAATCGGCGGGATGACGCCGTCGCCGATGCCCATCTGCAGATGGGTGCCCACCGGCCCGCCGGAGAGGATCGCGGCGTTTTCCGGTTCCGCCGCCCAGATGGTGATGTCCGGGTTCGCCGCCTTCAGAGCTTCGCCGACGCCGGTGATAGTGCCGCCAGTGCCGATGCCAGAACAGAAGCCGTCGATTGGCCCGTCCACCTGTTCGAGAATTTCCTGGCCGGTGTACTGCTTGTGCGCCAAGGTGTTGTGGACATTTTCAAACTGCTGGGGCACGAACACGTGGGGATCGTCCGCCGCCATGCGCATCGCAGTCGCGGCGCATTCCGAGATGCACGCGCCGATGTCGCCCGCGTCGTGGACCAAAATCACCTCCGCGCCGTAATGCCGGACCAGCTTGCGCCGCTCTTCGCTGACGGAGTCGGGCATGATGATGACCGTCTTGTAGCCCTTGACCGCGCCGACCAGCGCGAGACCCACGCCCTGATTGCCGGAGGTCGGTTCGACGATTACCGTATCCTTCGTGAGCTTGCCTTCCTTTTCCGCGGCCTCGATTATGTTGAGCGCCGTCCGTGTCTTGATCGAACCGCCCACGTTCACCGCTTCAAATTTGACGAGAATGTCCGCGCTGCCGTCCTCGGTCAGCCGATTCAGCCGAATCATCGGCGTGTGGCCGACCGCTTCTAATACATTATTATATACCATCATTTTTTCCTTTTAATCTATCTAAAGTATTTTTAAATTGATATGAATAGTATAACACCTTGAACCCGCGCGCTCAAGGCAGAAAAGCAGAGGATCGGTAGTCTTAAATAGTCTCGTTGAAACGCAAAACACGTATTTGACGATTTTTCGTCCCAAAATAAAACGCAAAATGAAACGTATTTTTTTGCGTTTCATTTTGCGTGCCATGAAAAAACGTATTTTAACCCTTTCGGCCTTATTTGCTATAGGCTTCTGTAGACGCTTCGTCATTCACCGCGGATCTCCGATAGCGGTTTCAGCTTCGCCACGTAGC
>DGWE01000016.1 GCA_002396065.1 Eubacteriaceae bacterium UBA4266 | reverse complement strand
GGCAGCGGCACCTGTCCGTCTCCGTTGGCCGCCGCGGCGTCCATCGCGTCTTGAATCATGCCCACCTGGGGCCCATTGCCGTGGGTGATGACGAGGGCGTAGCCGTCGGCTGCGAGGTCGACGATGACCTTGGCCGTTCCCGCCACGGCCGCCTTCTGCTCGGCGACGTTATTGCCGAGGGCGTTGCCTCCGAGGGCGATGACGACTGTTTGTTGTTCCATTTCCTCTCTCCTTCGATACCGTTTTGTAAATGGTTGAACCGTAAAAAGGGAGACGGCGGCATGCGCCGCCGCACCTTTTGTGATTGATTATCCTTCGTATCCTAATTTCTTTGCGTACGCTAAAATGGCTTTCTTGAAGCATTCGATCGGCGGATGGACTGTGCCGGCGCCGATTTGGCCGTAGCCAGGAATCTTGTGGGCAATCCCGGTGTTGATGACCGGTGTGATGTCCTTTTCGACGACCAGTCTCGCGTCGAGGCCGAGGCAGGCGCCCTTGAAGTTCCAGGTCGGAATGATGTAATTCGGGTTGTGGGCGATCGTGATTTCCGCCATCGTGTTGCTCGTGCGCAGGGCGTCTTCGTAGCCGCCCGCACCGACGAATCGGGTAACCGCCGGCGCCGCGATCATCGCCATACCGCCGACACCGACGGTTTCGGTGATGGCCGAGTCGCCGATATCCGGGCAGGCGTCTTCACCGTCGTAGCCGGTGAAGTACAGCCCCTGAGGCGTGTTGACCGGTCCGGTGAACCAGGTGTCGCCCATGCCGGCGATGCGGATGCCGAAGTCGACGCCGTTGCGGCACATCGCCGTGACGATCGTACCTTCCTGCACCTTGCGGGCGCCGTCCATAATGGCTTTGCCCGTCGCCATCATGATGTTTAAGAAAAACTGGTCGGTATCCGACAGGAATTGGATCACGTCGACCTTATCCTTTTGATCCATATCGAGGGCGGTAATCGCCGGCGCCACTTCCTTCAGAAAGACCAGAGACGCTGCGATGTTGCGCTGATGGAATTCGTCGCCCATCGCGATGGCCTTGGCAATCATCGGGTTCACGGCCAGACCGTTTTCCTTCGTCTTCAGGGCGCGGCTCAGGGTCGGTCCGAGGACGTCGCGCATCCAGCGGAGGCGGTCGATGACTTCCTGAGAGTAGGCACCGAAGCGGAGCACCTTGCCGATGCCTTCGTTCATCGTGCAGTAAGCGCGGTTGCCGTCGGCTTCGTTTTCGACGACCCACACCGGCATGTGCGCGGTGGTGATGCCGCCCATCGGCCCGACTGCGTTCACGTGGTGGCACGGGATGAACCGGATTTCACCGGATTCGAGCAGCTTCCGCGCGTCGTCTTCGTTGTCGGCCCATTCTTCGAAGAGCACGCCCCCGATGCAGGAGCCCTGCACGGTCGGCGGCATCTTGTCGTAAGTGATTGGCGGTCCGGCGTGGAGGATCGTCTTCTGATCGGTGTTCAGTTCCGGGATGACCGTCATCGCCGGCACGTTGTCCTTCAAAACCGGCTGGGCCGCGACGACTTTGGCAATGACCTTCTGGTTCATGTCGTCAACGGTTTCGCCGCCTTCTGTATAGCTTCTCAGGAAGTTGAGCACCGAGATCATTTCGAGGTCGCCGCCTGCTGGCGGTGCCCAGTCGAACTGAACGGTTTCGCAGCCAAAGTCCGCGCAGACGTCGGCAAAGCTCTTGAGCCCGATGTTGATGACCTTCGGTTTGCTCTTCAGCATCGCGGTCAGCTTGTCGGACGGGGTGCCGGCCTTGGCGTCTGACTGACGTCTCGGCACCGTCGGCTTAGCCGGTTCGTCAAAGTCGAGACCGATGGCGTGGATGGCCGCCTGGCAGGCCAGCTTGTTGGTTTCGCAGACGACGACGCCGGCGTCCTTGAGCTTCTTGACAGTGTCGTCGTAATCCTGGAAGTCTCTGCGGGTCCCGCAAACGGTCGAGACGAACACGATTTTGCGGCCTGCGGCTTCCGCCTTCGCCTGTAAATTCTTGATCGTCGGGATCAATGCGCCGGCCATATCGGCGTGGGAGCCGTAGCCCAGCATCACGTCGAAGAGGATGACGCCGGTGGTCGGATCGTCGAGAGCTTCTTCCATACATTCGATGCGCTTAGCCGGGTCGATCATCGGGTGCGGATGGCCTTGGGTGTAGACGTCGTCACCGAGGTCGACGACCACGTGGCCGTCGTGCTGGAGCATAAAGCCTTCGGCCTTTTCCGGCGGAATCTTCAGATCCAAAGCGTCCTTGATGAGCATCGCCGCTTCGTTGGCCAGGGTGCCACCGGAGTAATAGGCTTTGATCGTCTTGTGATCCGCTGCGTCAAATACATCGCCGACAGCGATCGGCACACTGCCGTCCGCGACGTCTTCGCCGCGCACCAGGGCAACGGCCAGACGGGCCGCTTCGTCCAGCGTGTAGCAGTGGTAGAAGTTTTCTTCGTTCTGTTCAGGTTTTTCACCGAGGAATAAGGTGATCACCGGTTTTTTGCAGACGCTCAAGCGGTTTTCGATCTGTTCGCGCACCGCTTTTGCCGGCGGCTTGGAGAGCACGATCATGACCTTGACCGCGTCATCCTGTTCCATCGCGTCGATCATATCCATGACGGTGATGCCGCCGACCGCTTCCGACAGGTCGCGCCCGCCGGTGCCGATGGCGTTGGTGACCCCTTCGCCGAGGCGGTCAATGATGCAGGTCAATTCCTGAATCCCGGTGCCCGACGCGCCGATGATGCCGATGGAGCCCTTCGCGACACTGTTGGTGAACGCGATCGGCACGCCGTCGATGATGCCGGTGCCGCAGTCCGGCCCCATCACGCAGAGGCCTTTGGCGTGGGCCTTCTGCTTCAGCGCTGTTTCCTGTTCGAGGGTGACGTTGTCCGAGAACATGAAGACGTTGAGCCCTTCGTCCAGCGCGCGGTCCCCTTCGAGAGCGGCGTAGGCCCCAGGGATCGAGATCACCGCGAGGTTGGCGTCCGGCAGCTTCTGCATCGCGCCTTCCCAGGAGTGGACGCTCTGGTCTTCGGCCTTGCCGCTGTCGGTGGACTGATCTTCGAAAAAGGCTTCAGCCAGGGTTTTCATCTGATCGAGCAGGGCGTCGTCTTCGATGTCCGCGACGATGACCATATCGTTGGCCGTCGCGTCGTCGAGTTCAGCGGTCTGGAGGCCGGCCCGGGCGAAAATGTCCTTGTTGGCCGGGGTGGCCATCATGACCTGAACCTTTTTGACGCCGTCGAGTTTTGACAATTCATTGGTCAAGAGCATCAGCATGACCGAGTCGTGATAGCTGCCCTTTTCCACAAGTGTTTTCAGCATAAATTTCTCCTTATTGATTTGGCTCGGAACCGATCTTATTCAGCGAAGCGGTTCTTGTGATCGTAGCGGTTGTAATGGATGTCGTCGCTCTTTAAGTATTTGACGATATCGTCGACGATTTCGATGCCGCCCTGAGCGTAAGCCTTTTCCTTGCGGATGTTGGCCCGTTCGCCTGGGTAGTACACCTGATCGTAGCCCGGCGCGGTCGGAATGGCGTGGAGTTCGTCGAGGGACTGGCTCACAGCCTTCAGGAAGGCGTCCTTCCCGCAGAAGCGGTCCGGGTCGATGACGATGTGCAGCTGGCCGAGATCGCGTCCCTTTGACAGGTCGTGGTACATCGAGCTGACGTGGCCGCCGAAAGGCACGCCGGTCAAAATGCCGGAGAAAATGTCGACCATCATCATCAGGCCGTAGCCCTTCGCGCCGGCGATCGGCAGCAGGGCGTTAACTTTGTTCGGGTCCGTCACCGGAATGCCCTTTTCGTCAACGGCCCACGTATCCGGGATCGATTCGCCGCGGGAGCGTTTATCGAGGATCTTGCCCCAGGCCTGGACTGTCGTGGCCATATCGAAGACAACGATGCGCCCATCGGCTGACGGCACCGAGAAAGAAATCGGGTTCGTGCCGTAATAGGGTTCGGTGCCGCCAACCGGCACAGCCATCGGGTCGGACTGGCACATCGAAATCGCGGCTAAGCCCTGTTCCGCGGCCATTTCGGTGTAGTAGCCGATGGAGCCGCTGTGGGAGAGGCGGCGCATCCCGACGATGGCGACGCCGTTTTCTTTAGCTAATTCAATCGCGTGTGCCATGCCGCGTTTCGCGACGACGTAGCCGATGCCGTTGTCGCCGTCCAGCATGCCGCTGCAGGGACCGGTCTGTTTCCAGGTCATCTTCGGATCGACGGTGATGCCGCCCTTGGCGATGCGTTCGCTGTAGTATTCAACGCGGACTGAGCCGTGGGAGTGGTAGCCCCGTTCGTCCGACCAGGTTAAAATTTCAGCTGTGGTGTCGGCGTCGTCTTCGTGAAGGCCCGCCGCCATCAATTTGTTTTTCATCAATGATTTCAGTTCATCTCTCGATAAGCGCATGATCAATCTCCTCGTATTAAAAGTTGTGTTAATCGTTTAAATATGAATCCAATTTAAAGCTCCGAAATGATTGATTTCGGAGCTTCGTCAAAAGTCCGTCTTAATTAAAGCTGTACGTCGCGGTTGCAGTC
>DGWE01000079.1 GCA_002396065.1 Eubacteriaceae bacterium UBA4266 | reverse complement strand
ATTATAGGTATTACACGCTGGACGACGTCCGAAAGATTCTGACGATTCGAGAGCTGCTCAGCCTCGACTTCTCCACCGATCAGATCCGGGATTTTCAACAAAACCGCAGCATCGCCAAAACCCAGGAAATGCTGAAGGAGGAGCTGGCCGTCGTCAATTCGGAAATCGTCGCCCTCTTCGAGAAAAAGCACAGCATCGAAACCCGCATCACCTCTATAGACGACAGTCTGTCTCTCACGGCCGATGAAACGGTGCGCTGTCTGAATCTTGAGGATCGGGAATGTCTGATGATCAGCCAGACCAATCTGCCCGACGACTACGTCGATTATTTCGTCACCCGCTACATCCACACCCACAGCAACCGCATCGACACCATCGGCGCCTGTGACTGCTACACGCTGGATCTGGCCGGCAGCAACCCGGAATCCCAATACTACCGCACCGAAAATATTTTCTTCTACTCGACCAACCAGTTCTATCAGACGAATTACGTGCTGCCAGCGGGAAAATACCTGTCTCTGGTCTACCAGGGCCACCTGTCCAAAACGAAAAAGCTGATGCCGAAACTCTTCGACTACGCCAAAATCCACCATTTAAAAATTGCCGGCGACCCGATCGAGATGTGTCACCTCGACGAGTACGAAACCGACAATCATAATGAATTTATTACGGAGCTGCAGCTCCCGGTTCATTAATATTTAATTTTAGTTGCGCAATTACTGATACGGGTTGAAACGGTCGTAGCGCAGGGCGCTCATATCGACCGCAGTTTCTTCGCCCATGGCCATCTGTGCCAGAATCAGGCCGACCGCCGGCGCGGAGCCGAAGCCGTGACCGGTGAAGCCGCAGGCCAGAATCAGCCCAGGCACCACGTCGACCGGCGAAATAACCGGCACGCCGTCGATGCACATGTCGAGCCAGCCGCCCCAGGAGCGGACAATTTTCGCATCTTTCAGCGCCGGGATATAACCTTCGATGGCCCGGCAGCTGGACGGCAGCGTCATCGAAATGGTTTTGAGCTCGTTCAGCGGCATATCGATGCCGTCTTCCAAGCCGCAGTCCGACCCGAAAACGAAAGAGCCGTGCTTGGTCTGATGACCGTAGAAATTGGCGTCGGCTGTTCCGAGCATCTGCGGGAACATTTCCGGCTGCATTTCCGTGACCAGCGCCTGATCGAAATAGCGGGTCATCGGCACGTCGATACCGACGGTCTGCACGATGTAGCGGCTTTCGTAGCCCGCCGCCACGATGACGGTATCGCCTTCAAAGACGGTGCCGTCTTTGAGGATGACCTGGCGCAGGCGGCCCTTGACCTTTTTCAAGGACTGCACTTCCGCGCCGGTGTAATACCGGACCCCCATCGACAGGGATTTTTTGTAATAGCCCAATGTGGCCATCAGCGGGTTGGCGTGGCCGTCGGTCGGGCACCAGCTGGCGCCGATGATATCGTCGGACAGGTACGGGTTGATTTCCCGCACTTCGTCGCCGTCGATCATCCGGACGTCAAGGCCGACCTTCTTCGCATTGTCCGCCAGGGTCTGCAGTTTTTCGAGATGCTTTTCTGTTTTGCCGAGTCTCAAATTGCCCTTTTGGGTGTATTCCACATCGACGCCGAGTTCATCCGAAAGCCCCGGCCACAAATTTTGAATCCCGTACATGACGTAGGGCAGTTCTCTGACGTCCCGGCCGCTCTGGCGGACGCCGCCGCCGTTTCGGCTGGAGCCGCCGTGTCCGATGCTGTCCGAGGCTTCAAGCACGATTACGTCCTTGACGCCCTTTTTCGCTAAATAGTACGCTGCGGCGCAGCCATTGATGCCGCCGCCGATGATGATGACATCTGCTGTTTGATTCATGCTTGTTCACCTCCGTCTCTTCCGGCAATTTCCATTTCAGTCGGGCGCATCGGCGCACGGCTGGTCGCCGGCGTTACTTCCGTTGGGGCGACGCCCAATTCTCTGGCGACGATCCCCTTGACGAGCTTCCCGCAGGTCTGCCCTTGGCAGAGTCCCATGCCGCAGCGCAGGTACCGGCGCAGCTCTTCAATCGTAAACATGCCTTCGTGAACGGCCTTTCTGATTTCACCCTTGGTGACTTCTTCACACCGGCAGACCAGTAGGTGGTCGTCGTCAGCCGGTACGTAGGGGCCGATTTTCTTCAATACTTCTTGAATATCTGTCATCTCAGTTCTCCTTTAATCCCGGCTTTTGAAAAAACGGGCCTGCATCAATTTATCGTTCGGTACTTTGATCGTCAAAAGGTTGGTGTGGTCAAAGGCTTTGGCGCTGCGGATCTTCGTGACCTCCGCGTCGCAGACTGCCTTACCGTCGCGGCCGAGGGCCACGCCCTTGTCGCCCTTTTCAGGCAATGGCAAAAATTCGTAAGGCATCGTGACTTCGCCATAGCCCGGTTCCACGTCTTCTTCGACGAGGAAGATGGCCTGCCCTGAGCAGGACGCGACGCACATGCCGCAGCCGGTGCACTGGCTGCCTTCCGTCACAACCGGAAGTGAGGTGATGTTGTCGCCAATGGAGATGCACCCGAATTTGCAGGCATCCTGACACGGGTTGCACGGGATGTTCTGGGTACATTCGATTACTGGGTGGATGCCCTTCTTGTGGGTCACGCCCGGATAGCGTTCGATTTCGTCGTCGGCCACAAATCCCTTTTCCAATAAGTTTTCTGAAACGGCGATGCCTTCTTCAGTTTCGGTAATTTTCTTGCCGCGGTTCTGCGGTGCGAACATCCCCTGGCGCAGTGCGTCCAGAGCCTTTTCCTGATCGTTCACGCGTTTGGCCTTTTCGTCGTCGTCGAGATAACCAAGGTAATTGGCCACGGCGAGACCGGCGATGCGGCCTTCGATCATCGCGGAGCTGGCTTCTTCGATACCGGTGACGTCCCCTGCGGAAAAGACACCGTCGATTGAGGTCATGCCGTCTTCATCGATCACCGGGACGTAGCCGCCCTTGGTGTCGTCCATTTGACAGCCGGCCATGCTGAGCAGCTGCACCATCGGTGAGAGGCCGACAGCCAGGCAAATCGTATCCACGTCGAAATGCTTTTCGCTGCCCGGTTTGATTTTCCAATCCGGTCCGACTTCGCCGATGACGACACCGGTGACGTGATCGTCGCCTTCCGCGCGCATAATCGTGTGGGACAGGTAGAACGGCACGCCGCAGCGGGCAACCTTTGACGCGTGAACGCCGTACCCGCCGACTCTCGGTGCCGCGTCGACCAGCGCAACGACTTCACAGCCCGCCTGCATCAGCTGATAGCTGACGACGAGGCCGACGTTGCCGGTCCCGAGCATCAAAATCCGTTCGCCCGGCTTGACGTGGTGCAGGTTCATCATCGTTTGAGCCGCACCCGCGCCGATGACCCCCGGCAGGGTCCAGCCGTCGAAATTGACCATGTTTTCGCTGGCGCCGGTGGCAACCAAGATGCTGTCGCCCTGGACGTGCTTGATTTCGTCGCCGATGCGCACCGTCACTTCTTTGCCGTCAAAGAGGCCGGTGACCGTTGCACCGAGCACGACCTTGACGCCGACGGATTCCGCTTCTTCGAGCAATTGCTTGCCGATGTTGAAGCCGCGCATTTTGGCCTTGTGTTCCTTGGAGCCGAAAAATTTATGAATCTGTTTAAACAGCTGGCCGCCTGGTCTGGCATTTTCATCGAAGACGACGGGCTTGATGCCGCATTTTGCCGCTTCAATGGCTGCGGAAAGCCCTGCCGGTCCGGCGCCGAT
>DGWE01000055.1:746-25471 GCA_002396065.1 Eubacteriaceae bacterium UBA4266 | reverse complement strand
GCGATTATGCGAAAACCGCTAAAAAATATAAGGTGTCTTATCAACAGGCACGCAGCTACACCGTCAAGTACGAAACTGGTGGAATTGACGCGCTTCAGGATAAACGCGGCAGGAAAAAACCGTTTGAGGAAATGACAGAAGTTGAAAGACTTCGGGCAGAAAATAAAATTTTGCGAGCGGAAAAGGAACACGCTGAAATGGAGGCATCCTTGTAATCTAGGTGTGTTGACACCTATGGAAAAACATAATCAATATAAAATAGCGGCATGAAAAATGCCATCAGACGTGAGCCTGATGGCAAAGAAATTTTATTTTTTTGATTGTCTACTTGACGGGGTGCGGTTCACGACATCAGTCTTCAGTGTTTTACTATTTACAAATTAGATATTAGCGGACCTTGCTGTCGTCCTTGAGGATGACGTCGTGGGCGCCGCCTTCGGTGATACTCGTCGCAGACACGACGGTTAACTTGGCCTTTTTCTGGAATTCTGGGATGTTCAGTGACCCGCAGTTGCACATGGTCGAGCGGATTTTCGACAAGGTGCCGGCTACGTTGTCGTGAAGACTCCCGGCGTAAGGCACGTAAGAGTCGACCCCTTCTTCGAAGGAGAGCGCTTTTTTGCCGCCCAAGTCGTAGCGCTGCCAGTTGCGGGCGCGGCTGCTGCCTTCACCCCAGTATTCTTTCATGTAGTTGCCGTTGATGGTGACGATGCGGGTCGGGCTTTCGTCGAAACGGGAGAAGTAACGCCCGAGCATGACGAAGTCCGCGCCCATGGCCAGTGCCAGTGTGATATGGTGATCGTAGACGATACCGCCGTCGGAGCAGATCGGAATGTAGACGCCGGTTTCTTTGTAGTATTCGTCGCGGGCTTTGGCCACTTCGATGACAGCGGTCGCCTGTCCGCGGCCGATCCCCTTCTGTTCGCGGGTGATGCAGATCGAGCCGCCGCCGATCCCGATTTTAATGAAGTCTGCGCCGCAGTCGGCGAGGAAACGGAAGCCTTCTGCGTCGACGACGTTGCCGGCGCCGACCTTGACCGAATCGCCGTAATGTTCGCGGATCCATTCGAGGGTCAGCTTCTGCCATTCGGAATAGCCTTCAGACGAGTCGATACACAGCACGTCTGCGCCTGCGTTGACCAGCGCAGGAACGCGTTCGGCGTAGTCGCGGGTGTTGATCCCGGCGCCGACGATGTAGCGCTTTTTCGCGTCGAGCAGTTCCAGCGGATTGGATTTATGGACAGAGTAATCCTTGCGGAAAACGAAATAGGCCAGGGTGCCGTCTTCGTTCAGAATTGGCAAGGTATTTAATTTGTGATCCCAGATGATGTTGTTCGCTTCTTTCAAGGATGTGCCGATCGGCGCGGAAACCACCTTGTCCTTCGGGGTCATGAAGGTCTTGATCTTGGTGGCCGGGTCCATTCGGCTGACACGGTAGTCGCGGCTGGTGACGATGCCGAGAAATTGTCCGTTGGCGGTGCCGTCGCTGGTGATGGCGATCGTGGAATGGCCGGTGTGCTGCTTGATGTCCAGACAGTCTGCCATCGTGTCTTCCGGTGACAGGTTGGTGTCAGACGGAACGAAGCCTGCTTTGTAAGCTTTGACTCTGGCGACCATTTCGGCTTCGTCTTCGACGGACTGGGAACCGTAGATGAATGAGAGGCCGCCTTCCTGAGCGAGGGCGATGGCCATCTTTTCACCGGAAACTGCCTGCATGATGGCGGAGGTCATCGGAATATTCAGGGACAGTGCCGGTTCTTCGCCTTTTTTAAATTTGACGAGGGGTGTCTTTAAATCGACATTGTCAGGGATGCATTCGGATGAGGAATAGCCCGGGACAAGCAAATATTCGTTAAAGGTACGGGAAGGTTCTTCATAAATCTGTGCCATATAGTTCTCCTTGTGTTATGAAATAAAAGCAAATAAACGAACGACAAATCACAATAAAATAACTTGTTGCGAATAAAATTTTATTCATTATAGTGGTTTTTTCTTGGGGTGTCAAGGAAAGGGGAGATTGGAAAAGCATTGCAGGAAGAAAGCACCGTCGTGTATAATAAATGTTAAATCAAACGAGAAAAGAGGATGGGATGGAAAAGCTTAGCGGATCATTGGAAAATGTCGTTTTTCATAACGATGAAAATGGCTATACCGTGGCCGATCTCGATGTCGACGGCGAAATGGTGACTGTCGTCGGGCATATGGTAACAGTTGAGCTGGGCACCCATCTGACACTTTTGGGCCAATGGACCAATCACCTGGTTTACGGCCGCCAGTTTCAGTTTGAGCATTACCGCGTCGACTTGCCGACGACGGAGGACGGGTTGATTCAATATCTCAGCAGCGGCCTGCTCCCGGGGATTGGGCCGAAGATGGCAGCGCAGATCGTTGCGCGTTTTGGCCAGGAGACGCTGCACATGTTGGACGAGGATCCATCTCGGCTTTTGGAAATTCCCGGCATCGGCAAAAAAACGTTAAGCCGAATTCTTGGCGCTTACCAAGATCAGCGGGATATTCGGAAGGTCCTCATCGAACTTCAGGAATACGGCGTGTCGTCGAAAATGGCGATGAAGCTCTACAACGCCTACCACGATCAAACCGTAGCGATTCTCCTCGAGGACCCTTACCGCATCGTCCGGGATATCCGCGGCGTCGGCTTTAAAGCGGCGGATCAGCTGGCGGAAAAGCTGGGGGTCGACAGGGATAACAGCAAGCGGATTCAGGCCGGCGTCGTTCAGGCGCTCAGAGAATGCTACGCTCAGGGTAATACCTATATGAATGAAGAGGAATTGACCGCGCGGGCACAGGAACTCCTCGGCGTCGGCAGAGAAACCGTCGAAGGGGGCATCCGGGAGACGATCATCGGCGGCGGCGCCCATATGGACGATATTGATGGCAGGCCGGTCTATTACCCGATGGGGCTTTACGAAGCGGAGGACGCCACGGCGCTCATGCTGACGCAGCTGGCAGAGAGCCATTTCCAGACGGACGCCATCGATGTGGGCGAAGCCATTGACCACTACGAAAGCCACATGGCCATCACCCTCGACGAAGCACAGCGCAACGCGATCAAGACCGCGGTTGAGGCGGGGCTGGTCGTCATCACAGGCGGCCCTGGCACCGGGAAGACGACGATCATCAACGGCATTTTAAACATTTTAAAAAGCATGCGGCTGTCCGTTCAGCTCGCGGCACCGACGGGGCGCGCGGCGAAGCGCATGACTGAAACCACAGGCGAGGAAGCGAAAACCCTGCACCGTCTGCTGGAATACCATTACGATGACAACGCGCTGACGCCGACCTTTGAGCGCAATGCCGACAATCCGCTGGAGCTCAACGCGCTGATCGTCGACGAGGCGTCGATGATCGACATCGTGCTGATGAAAAGTCTGCTCGAGGCCATCGAAGAGGGCACGCGCCTGATTTTAGTGGGCGATGCGGACCAGCTCCCGTCGGTGGGGCCGGGCAATGTGCTCAGCGATTTAATTGAAAGCGACATTGCGCCGGTCGTCCGTCTGAAGCGCATTTACCGCCAGTCGGAAAAGAGCCAGATTTCTGTCAACGCCAAAGCCATAAACGAGGGCAGTGTCCCCCGAATCGACAACCAATCGGATTTTGTGTTGATCCCTGAAAAAAATCAGGAGAGCATTGAAAAGACGGTCCTCGATCTTCTGGGCTACCGACTGAAGGACAACGCCGGGATCGATGTGGTGCACGACGTTCAGGTCATTTCACCGGTCAAAAAAGGACTTGTCGGCACAATTGCGCTGAATCAAATAATCCAAAACATTCTCAATCCGGCGTCATCTCGGAAAAATGAACATACCTTCGGGCCCGTCGTCTTTCGGGAGGGCGACAAGGTGATGCAGATTCGCAACAACTACCAGATGAAGTGGCGGGATGCCCTCACCTTTGAAGAAGGCGACGGCGTTTACAACGGCGACATTGGCACGGTTAAGTCGATTTCCGACGACAAGCGCCAGCTGACAGTGGCCTTCACAGACGGCCGCGAGGCGGTTTACGGTTTTGATCAGCTGGACGAGCTCGCCCACGCCTTTGCGATGACGGTTCACAAAAGTCAAGGGTCGGAATTTCCAGTGGTCATCATGCCGCTGATTGGCGGCTCGCCGCTGTTTTTAAATCGAAAGCTGCTGTACACCGGGGTTACCCGAGCCAAGCGCATGATGATCCTCGTCGGGCGGCCCGAGCATTTTATCCGAATGATCCAGTCTGACGACAGCCGCAAGCGGAAAACAGGACTGGTTTTCCGGATCGCGCGCTATCGAAATTTATCGCTATGAAAAATAAACTTCTCGAGCATTTGAGCCGGCTGCTGTTGATCGACAACGATCGCTGCCCTGTCTGCAAAAAAATACTGTGGAAAAAAGAGGCCTATCTCTGCGATCAATGTCTGCGGGAACTGCCGAAAAACGACGCGCAGACGTGCCGTCGATGCGGAAGACCCTTATCCTCAGACGATGCCGATCTCTGCAGCGCCTGCAGAAGTGACGCCAAGCGGCCGATCGACCGCGGATGGGTTTGGCTGGTCTACGGCAGGGCAGCTGAGCAAATCGCGGCGGGGTTTAAATTCAATTATCAGAAAACCCTGGCCTATTGGGCTGGCACCCAGATGGCGCAGGACCTCGCGGATTGTCCGTGGATGGCGGAGGTCGACGCGTTGATCCCGGTGCCGCTGCATCCGAACAGGCTGACCGAGCGCGGCTACAACCAAAGCGAACAGCTCGCGGCGGGCATCACTTCTGGCTTAAATGAAAGGGGTATCGAGATTACGCTGGACGCGGAGTGCTTAAAGCGCGTTGTCGATACACCGCACCAATTGGGACAGCCGGCGTCATTCCGTCTCAAAAATGTCAAAAACGCCTTTGGCATTGCCAATTCTGAGCGCGTCCGCGGGAAGCGGATCGCTCTCGTCGACGACGTCATGACGACCGGCGCGACCCTCGACGCCTGTGCGGCGGCGCTGAAAAAAGCCGGTGCCGCAGATGTTGCGGTCATCACCTTTGCGGCCGTGCCCTCATAAGATTTAATACCTTTTTAATGATGCTGTGATATCATCGACAGCATTGCAAGAAATTAAGGAGCTAAAACAAGCTTATGATATATAAATTAAATAAAAATGAAATAAAAAATAAATTACTGGAAATTGTCAGCAGCGATCAGCTGTTAATCGACAGTTTGATGCGGGACCACACGACGTTTCGAATCGGAGGTCCGGCGGATTTTATCGTCTTTCCGGAAAATGAAGAACAGCTGGCAGACATCACAGCTTTCTGCAAAACCAATGACATCCCCGTCTTTTTGATGGGAAACGGCAGCAATCTATTGGTGCGCGACGGCGGTTTCCGAGGCGTCATGATCAACACGCGGCAGATGAACACTGTCGTGACCGAAGGCACCCGGGTCACGGCGCAGGCCGGCGCGTCGCTGCGCGCGGTGGCGCAGGAAGCGCTGGCCCACAGCTTAAGCGGTTTTGAGTTCGCGTCGGGCATTCCCGGCACCATTGGCGGTGCGGCAATCATGAACGCCGGTGCCTACGGCGGTGAAATGAAAGACGTGGTCGCGAAAGTGCACCTGATGACGGCTGACGGCAGGTTCGAAACGGTGGACGGTGCGGACTGCCATTTTGGCTACCGCCAGAGCCGCATGCGGGATGCAGGGGAAATTGTCACAGCCGTAGAGCTGACGCTGACCCCGGGCAATGCGGAAGTGATACGCGCGAAAATGAAGGAATTGAACCAGCGTCGGCGGGACAAACAGCCCCTCAATTACCCGAGCGCCGGCAGCACCTTTAAGCGGCCTGAAGGGTATTTCGCAGGGAAATTGATCCAGGATGCCGGACTCAAGGGTTATCAGGTCGGCGGCGCAGAGGTCAGCCAGAAGCACAGCGGCTTCGTCATCAACGCGGACAACGCGACGGCGGCCGACGTCCTTCAACTGATCGGCGACGTCCAGCACAAGGTGAAGGCGCAGTTCGGCGTCGATTTAAAGCCTGAGGTCATCACGATCGGAGAAGACACCCGTGATGAAGATTAAGGCAGATCTGCACACCCACACGACCTTCAGCCACGGCAAGAACTCGATCGAGGAAATGGTCAATCGGGCGAGACAGCTGGGGCTGGAGGCGATTGTGATCTCTGACCACGGCCGCAGCCATCCGCTTTACGGCGTCAAGCCCGAAAATTTCCGCGTGATGCGCGAGGAAATCGACCGCCTCAATCAGAAATATTCAGACATTCAAATTTATCTGTCAGTGGAATCCAACATCACAGGAAAAGACGGCACCATCGATATCGGTGAAGAAGAAAAACAGTACTGCGATTGGATTTACGCCGGCTACCACTGGGTGTATATCCCACACCGGTTTTCGGATTTCTTTACCTTTAAGCTGCGCAATTACCTGACGAAAGTGCTGTCCTTCTTAAAAGAAGGGAGCCGTCGGGCCAACACGCAGACTTATTTGAAGATGATGGACCGCTACGATTTAAAAATGATCACCCATCCGGGGGACAAATGTCCGATCGATGTAGAGGCTGTGGCGAAAAAGGCGGCTGAAAAGCACGTGATTCTGGAAATTAATCCGCGGCATCATCATTTGAACGCCGAGGAATTGAAACGCGCTGCGCAATACGGCGGCACCTTTGCCATTAATTCGGACGCCCATTCAATCGACCGGGTGGCCGACGTCGCGCAGGGCATCGCCTGGGCTGAGGCATCGGGCATTCCGCGGGAGCAGATCATCAATCTCGTGTAAAAGAAGCGTAATCAATCAGCAGCATTTGATAGAAAGTAAGGGAAACGAGCATGAAAACATTGATTATTACAGGTTTATCTGGAGCAGGCAAATCAAAGGCGATTGACATTTTGGAAGACGAAGGCTTTTTCTGCGTCGACAATGTGCCGGTTCATCTCGTTTTGACCTTTATCAGATTGTGCCGAAACGGCGGCTCTGAATTCGAACGCCTGGCGATCGTGGCCGACGTCCGCGGCTCTGGAACCGACCACGACGTGGCTGAAATCTTCAATCGATTTGCCGGCGACCTGCCGTCGGATGTCGAGGTACTTTTCCTCGAGGCGGATACGCAGGAGCTGGTGCGCCGCTATCAGGTTTCAAGGCGCAAGCATCCACTATTGGATCAGGCCAACACCTTGGTCGGCGCGATTGAAATGGAACGCGGCATTTTAAAAGAACTGCGCACCCGCGCGGATTACATCATTGACACGACGAGTCTCGCTGTTAAAGATCTCAAGAAACTGATTTTAAACATGCTCGCGCTGGAAAAGGAAAATGCAGAGGTTGGCGTGAAAGTGTCGTCTTTCGGCTTTAAATACGGGATGCCGATTTCGGCAGACTTTGTTTTTGACGTGCGCTTTCTGCCCAACCCTTATTATAAAGCGAACCTTCGCAGACTGACTGGGCAGGACAAGGCCGTCCAAGATTACGTGATGCAGTTCCCACAGTCAAAGGTTTATTTTGAAAAAATATTGGATTTAGTCAAGACGACGATTCCCCACTACGAAGAAGTGAATAAGCAGTACGTGGAAATCGCCTTCGGCTGCACCGGCGGAAGACATCGCTCCGTAACCTTTGCCTGCCTATTAAGTGAAGCCCTTCAAAAAGAAAACATTCCGGTGAGTTTGACCCACCGCGATATTGACAAAGATCTTCGATGAGCATAGAATAACGAAAATCCCAATGGATATGCCAATTGGAGGATAGATATGGAAATCAAAGAATATATCCGTGAATTTACGATCAAAGATATTGTCCGCGTCCGCAACCCCAAGGTCGTCGCATTCGGCGGCGGCACCGGTTTGTCGGTTATTTTGCGCGGACTTAAAAAATATACCAATCGGCTGACGGCCATTGTCACCGTTGGCGACGATGGCGGCAGCTCCGGTAAATTGAGAGAAGACCTGGGCATTCTGCCGCCGGGCGACATCCGCAATTGTATTTTGGCGCTGGCAGACGACGAGAACGTGATGCAGGCGCTGTTCAATTACCGTTTTGACAAGGGCCGCCTCGAAGGCCACAACTTCGGCAATTTATTTCTGGCCGCGATGACGGGCATTTCCGCGGATTTCTACGACGCGATCCGCAGGACGTCCGACGTGCTCCAAATCACCGGGACCGTACTGCCCGTGACTTTAGACGACATGACCCTCATCGGTGAATTGGCGAACGGCGAAATTGTAGAGGGCGAATCGAAAATTCCGAAGGCCGCAAAGGCGGCGCACACCCACATCAAAAGGATTTCTTTAAAAACGCCGGCCGCAGCCCTTCCGGAAACCCTAGACGCGATCAAATCGGCTGACATCATCATTATGGGGCCGGGGAGCCTGTACACCTCGGTGATTCCCCATCTCTTGATCGACGGCATTGAAGAGACGATTAAGAGCAGCACCGCTCAGAAATTTTACGTCGGCAATATCATGATGCAGCCGGGAGAAACCATCGGGTACACGCAGGCCGATCATATCCGCGCGTTGGAAGCCCATCAGCAGATCAAGAATAAAGGGCCGCTTTTTGATAATGTCGTTGTCAACGACGGCACGCTCAGCGCTGAGATGCTCAAGCAGTACGCGAAAATCGGCTCAAAACCGGTGAAAATCGGTCAGGAGCTGCTGCCTTACCGCTACATTAAGGACAATTTTGTCGTTCAAAAGGACAAACACGTTCGGCACGACGCCGACCTGCTCGCCAAGCGGATTTTCGAAGTGTACATGGGCGACCGCAAGAAGACCGTATGAGTTTTTCAGACGATGTAAAAAAAGAATTGTGCCGCTTTGCCTGCCGCAGCGAGAACGAAATGCGCGCGGAGATGGCCGGCATGGTGATGGGCAGTTACGTGCTGTCGGGCCGCCGCAGAGAGGGCAGCGGGCCCTTTTCGATCACGACGGAATTTCCTTTTCTGGCGGCACGCATGCGCAGTATCAGCAAGAAGCTGTACGGCAGCGGCCTGACAGTGACGATTCAAACCGTCAGAAAGCAGCGCGTGTACGTCGTGAATGCGGCGTCTCAGGCATTCAGCCGGCGGCTGATGAAGGACGCGCGGATCGACAAAGAGGGAGCGGGCGAGGATATCCCACCGTATTTTTTGTCGAAGCAGCATTATTTTAAGGCTTACCTCCGCGGGCTGTTCATCACCTGCGGATCGGTTTCTGACCCCAAGAAGAAGTACCAGCTGGAGCTCAATGGGAACTCCACTCACTTTTTTGAAAATGTCAGCCGAATATTAAAGGGCTACGATATTTCCAGCAAGGCGCGCTCCCGCGGCGGACAAGGTGTTTTGGACTTCAGAGACAGTGAGAGCATTGCGGACTTTTTAAGCTTGATCGGTGCGGCACGGGCCGCGCTGGAAATGACTAATGTGAAAATCGTCAAGGGCATGCGCAACGATGTCAACCGCAAGGTCAACTGCGACGTGGCCAATTTGCAGAAAAGCGCGAGGGCAGCGGGCGATCAGATCAGTGCGATTCGGAAAATTGAAGAAAAGGCAGGCCTCGGTGTGCTGCCGAAGGAATTGCGCGAGGTGGCTGAGCTTCGGCTCGAGCATCCAGATGCGTCGGTTCAGGAATTGGGCGCCCTGATGGCACCGCCCCTTCAGAAATCGACGATGTATTACCGCATTCGTAAAATAAAAAAAATAGCAGAAACGTTATAATAAAAGGCTGTTTGGCGGATCACGCCAAATAGCCTTTTTGAAATGACAGGGGTTAGTCGGAATAAATGATTTCGTTGCGCTTGGACATCGTCAGAATCTTGACGTCCTTGCCGTAGCAGGCCTGCTGCAGGTCGGTCACGACGCTGTATTCATCCCAGCAGTGCATCGGGGCGAGAATCTGCGGATGCAGCTCGTCGACGAAATATTCGGCTGCTTTGGTTGCCGAGCGCCCCAGTCTGGAGTCAACGGGCACAAAGGCCACGTTGATTTTCCGGTGATTCGTTTCGAGAAAATCCTTGATCTTGGCGATTTCTGCCTTGTAGTCGCGTTCTTCAGCGGCGCGGTCGATTTCCGGACGGGCGTCTGGCGACCAGTCCCACCAGTTTAAATCGCCGGCGTGGAAAATGACCTTGCCTTCCGCCTGAACCAGGAAGGAAACGCCTTGATCGGTCGAACCGAAGGTGTCGATTTCCACTGGCCCGCATTTGATGTCGTCGTAATGCAGATGTTCGTACGGTTTGATGAAAGTCGTCTTTTTGCCGCCGCGGCGGGTGATGTCATCGCTCAAAATGTAACGCGTGTCGAAATCCGTGCCGTAATTGTAAATGATCTGCGAGAAATGATCGGTGTGGGCGTGAGAGGCGAAGAAATATTTGCGTCTGCCTTTTTTCAAAAATTGCGGCTGAATATAGGTGATCGCATCAAAGACCAGGGTATTTTTGTCCAATTCAACGACAAACCCCGAATGATGCAGATAGATAATTTTCATCGAATCCTCCTGTTAAAAATATTATTGTTTACATTATATCAGAATTGCGGCACAATCGGGAAAAATGACAAAGAATTTCAGTAAATGCACTATAAATCCTTGGTGAGATTGCAATGTTCTGAATGTAATTCGTTGAAAATTTAATTAAAAAGCGATACAATAAATGCAAATCTATTGAAAAGGCGGATTTGTACATTGATCAAGAGATTTTACGTTGAAAAGAAAGCAGGATTTAATACAAAATCCAAAGCCCTTCAAATGACTTTCAGAAAAATATTGAATTTGAAAGCGTTGGAAGGACTCCGCATTGTCAATCGGTACGATATCGAAGCGCTGCCTGAGGACGTCATGCAGCAGGTTGTCGATACGATTTTTTCAGAACCGAATGTAGACAATGTTTACGTCGAAGATTTACCCGTTTCAGATGATGAAAAAGTTTTTGCCATCGAATACTTGCCAGGACAGTACGACCAGCAGGCTGACTTTGCTGTGCAGTGCGTCCAGCTGCTCTCCGGCACGCGCCCGACGATTAAAGTCGCGGAATGCATCGTGCTCAAGGGCGATTTATCCGATGAAGATATTCAGAAAATTAAACAATACATGATCAACCCTGTTGACTCGAAGGAGGCAGATCTGGCACCGCGTACGACTCTGACCGATGTAGTGAAGGAACCTGCGCCTGTTTCGACGATAGAGGGTTTTATTGTAAAAACCAAAGAAGAACTTGCAGCGTTTAAACAGGATATGGGATTCGCGATGAGCCAGGCGGATATCGAAATGGTTCAGGCCTATTTCAGAGATGACGAAAAGCGGGATCCGACGGTGACCGAGCTTCGTGTCATCGATACCTATTGGTCGGATCACTGCCGTCACACGACCTTCGCGACGAATCTCAACGATATCACCTTTGAAAAGGGCGATATTAACGACGCCGTCGAACAGGCCTTTGCCGATTACGATTCGACTCGAGACATGATTTACGGCGAAGACACCGACCGTCCGATTACGCTGATGGATTTAGGAACCATCGGGGCCAAGGATATTCAGGCCAGAGGCCTTCTGCCGGATCTCGACAAATCCGACGAAATCAACGCCTGCTCGATCAATATCAAGGTCGATCACGACGGACAGGATGAAGACTGGCTTCTGGAATTTAAAAACGAAACCCACAATCACCCGACTGAAATCGAACCTTTCGGGGGCGCAGCCACTTGTTTGGGTGGCGCGATCCGCGACCCGCTGTCAGGCAGAGCCTACGTTTACCAGGCGATGCGCCTAACTGGGGCAGGCGATGTGACAGCGCCGTTGTCTGAAACCATGGAAGGCAAGCTGCCCCAGAGAAAGATTTCTCAGGAAGCGGCTCAGGGCTATTCCTCTTACGGCAACCAGATCGGTTTGGCGACAGGCCAGGTCTACGAAGTGCACGACCCAGGATTTTTGGCGAAACGTCTGGAAGTCGGCGCGGTCATCGCGGCGGTGCCGAAGAAAAATGTCCGTCGGGAAACCCCAGCGCCGGGCGATGCGATTCTGCTCATCGGCGGCCGGACCGGCCGTGACGGATGCGGTGGCGCGACGGGCTCGTCAAAAGCGCACAACGTCCATTCGATTCAGGAAGACGGGGCGGAAGTCCAGAAGGGGAATCCGGTCGAAGAACGGAAGATTCAGCGCTTGTTCAGAAATCCGGAATTGTCTCAGATGATTACCCGATGCAACGACTTTGGCGCCGGCGGCGTCTCGGTCGCGATCGGCGAATTGGCTGATTCCTTAGACATCAATTTGGATTTAGTGCCGAAGAAATACGAAGGCCTCGACGGTACGGAGCTGGCGATTTCTGAATCTCAGGAACGGATGGCCGTCGTGGTCGCGCCGGAAAATGTCGACCGCTTTATCGAATTGGGCCATCAGGAAAATCTGGAAGTCACCCATGTAGCAGACGTGACCGATACGGGACGGCTGAAAATGAAATGGCGGGGACAGACGGTGCTCGATTTGTCCCGCGAATTTTTGAATACCAACGGCGCGACCCAGTACGCCGACGTTTACGTCAGCGAACCAGCAGACCGCAAGCCGTTCGAAGCGACAGGCGATATCGCAGGCCGCACAATGGCCATGATGAGCGATTTGAACGTAGCCAGCCAGAAAGGGCTGTCTGAAATGTTCGACTCGACCATCGGCGCGGGGACGGTGACGATGCCGTACGGTGGAAAATACGCAGCGACGCCGCAGGACGGCATGGCTGCTAAGATTCCGGTCGAACACGGCTCGACGACGACCTGCTCGATCATGACCTACGGTTACAACCCGACGTTAGCGGAATGGAGCCCGTTCCACGGTGCAGAATCCGCAGTGATCGAATCTTTATCGAAGCTGGTCGCGATGGGCGGCGATTTCAGAAAAGCGCGTCTGTCCTTCCAGGAATACTTTGAACGCCTCGAACAGGATCCGGCCAAATGGGGCCGTCCGTTTTCGGCACTGCTCGGCGCCTTTGAAGCGCAGAAGGCCATGGGTGTCGCGGCGATTGGCGGCAAGGACTCGATGTCCGGGACCTTTGAAGATATGACGGTGCCGCCGACATTGATTTCTTTCGCGGTGACAGCCGAAAAGGTCGACAATATCGTTACCAATGAATTAAAGGACGCGGGTCATTATTTGTACCGCTTCCCGATTCAGCGCGACGAAAAGGGGCTCATCGATTTTGATGCGGCGGCTAAGACTTTTGATACCGTTCACGAACTTGTCATCGACGGCAAAGTGCTGGCAGCGAGAACCGTCGGCGAAGCCGGGCTCATGGAAACATTAACGAAGATGGCTTTTGGCAACAAGATCGGGATCGAATTAAATCCGGATCTGACCGAACAGGCGTTGTTTGACGCCGACCCAGGCACCTTGGTCATCGAAACGGCAAAACCGATCGATGCCGGCGAAAAAATCGGCGAAACGGTTTCGGCACAGACCATTACAGTCGGCGACGTTAAAATGGATTTGAACGCGCTGATGACCGCTTATCAGAAGCCGCTGTGGGACGTCTATCCGGAAACGGTCGAAACCGAAGGCAAAGTCGAAGACGTCATGTACAGCAAGGGACCGGTCATTGCGAGTGCGTCCGAATTTACAAAGCCGCGGGTATTCATTCCAGTCTTCCCGGGCAACAACTGTGAATACGATTCGGCCCGCGCCTTTGAAAGAGCTGGGGCGGTCGCGCAGACGATTGTTTTCAAGAACCAGAATGCGCAGGATATTGAAGACTCCATCAACGCGATGGCCAACGCCATCGACAACGCGCAGATGATCATGCTGCCGGGCGGCTTCTCCGCAGGGGATCAGCCGGACGGTTCTGGGAAGTTCATCGCGGCGGTCTTTAGAAATCCGAAGATGACAGAAGCGGTGATGAACCTGCTCAATAAACGGGACGGGCTGATCCTCGGTATCTGCAACGGATTCCAGGCGTTGATTAAGCTCGGCCTTCTGCCTGACGGCAAGATCGAACCGATCAAGCCGGGTATGCCGACGTTGACCTACAACACCATCGGACGCCACATTTCGGCGATTCCGCTGACCAAGGTCGTCTCTAACCTGTCACCGTGGCTGGCACAGGCGGAATTGGGCGGCATTTACCGCGTGCCGATTTCTCACGGCGAAGGGCGTTTCGTCGCCAGCGACGAAGTCATCCAGAAGCTGATCGCAAACGGCCAGATCGCGACACAGTACGTCGATTTCGACGGACACGCGACGATGGACGGCGCCTACAATTTGAACGGCTCGGTCTACGCTGTTGAAGGCATTACCTCAGCTGACGGCAGAATTCTTGGCAAGATGGGCCACTCCGAACGAATCGGCAGCGGACTGTATAAAAATATTCCAGGCAAAAAGGATCAGAAAATCTTCGAATCCGGCGTGGCGTATTTTAAATAATACAAGAAAGAAGGAAGTATACTATGGCAAAAGTAGCAGTGATTATGGGAAGCGATTCGGATTTTGATGTCGTTAAAAAATGTATCGACATGCTGAAAAAATTTGACGTGGATATTGACGTTCGCGTCATTTCAGCGCACCGCAATCCGCGGGAACTGGCCATCTTTGCGCAGACCGCTGAAGAAAAGGGCTATGAAGTTATCATCGCGGCGGCCGGCAAGGCAGCCCATCTGCCAGGGGTCATCGCAGGCTCGACTCCACTTCCGGTTATTGGGATTCCAATCAAGACCTCTCTGGAAGGCGGGATGGACTCTCTGTTCTCCATCGTCCAGATGCCGACGGGGATTCCAGTCGCGACGGTGGCGGTCAACGGGGCGGCCAACGCGGCCATTTTAGCGGTTCAGATTCTTTCAGTTAAATATCCGGAATTGCGTGAAGCGATTAAAGCGTACAAGCGGGAATTAGACGAAGAAGTCAAAACAAAGAACGCCCGCGTTCAGGCGCTTTTAAACGAAGAATAATACACAAAAAAGAAAGGAATGTTCATGTCCAAAACGAATGCCTACAAGGAAGCCGGCGTCGATGTCGAAGCTGGGTACGAGTCGGTTCGTCTGATTCAAAAAGATGTAAAAAGAACCTTTAATCAATACGTTCTTTCTGAACTTGGCGGGTTTGGCGGTGTGATCGAGCTGCCGGAAGGGTACAAAAAACCCTGCCTGATTTCAGGCACGGACGGCGTCGGCACCAAGCTGATGATCGCCTTTATGATGGACCGCCACAACACCGTCGGGATCGACTGTGTGGCGATGTGCGTCAACGATATTCTCTGCCAGGGGGCAAAGCCCTTGTTGTTTCTTGATTATATTGCCTGCGGCAAAAACACGCCGGAAAAAATCGCACAGATTGTTTCCGGGGTGGCCGAAGGCTGCGTTCAGGGCGATATGGCGCTGATCGGCGGCGAAACGGCGGAAATGCCCGACATGTACGGGGCAGATGATTACGATCTGGCCGGCTTTGCTGTCGGCGTGGTTGAAAAGGATCAGATTGTCACCGGACAGTCGATTCAGAAGGGCGACGTCTTGGTCGGCCTGCCGTCGTCCGGCGTGCACTCCAACGGCTTTTCGCTGGTGCGCAAGCTGATTTTCAAAGATCACGACCTGACGGTCGATTCCTACATCGACGAGCTGGGCGCGACCATTGGTGAAACGCTGCTGACGCCGACGCGCATCTACGTACACGCGCTGTCGGATCTGATTGTCTCTTACGGCGTTCGGGGCATGAGCCACATTACAGGCGGCGGTTTCTACGAAAATATTCCGCGGATGATTCCAGACGGCTTGTGCGCGAAGGTCGACACCTCCGTGATCGAACCGCTGCCGATTTTTGACGTCCTCCAACAGCTGGGCGATGTGCCAGATCATGACATGTACAACACCTTCAACATGGGGATCGGTTTGGTCTGCGCGCTGCCGCAGGATCAGGCGGACGGCTTTGTGAGTGCGCTGAAAGAAAAAGGTGAAAAGCCAGTTATTCTCGGCGAAGTGACAGAAGGAACGGAAAAAATAGTTCTATGAAACCATTGATGAAAATCGGTGTGCTGGCCAGCGGCGGCGGGACCGACCTGCAGTCGGTGATCGACGGTGTCCACGGCAAGACCGGAGAAATTACGGTCGTTATCTCCAACAAGACGGACGCCTACGCCTTAACCCGCGCCAAAAAGGCGGGCATTCCAGCTGTATTTGTCGACGAAAAAGCGTGTGAAGACACAGAGGATTTCAACGCGAAAATTGTGGCAACACTGAAGGCCCACGGCTGTGAGCTCGTCGTTTTGGCTGGCTATTTGAAAATCATTACGAAAAATTTTGTAGACGCCTATCCCAACCGGATTGTGAACATCCATCCGGCATTGATCCCGTCCTTCTGCGGACCGGGATTCTATGGCATGCACGTTCACGAAGCGATTTACGCATACGGCTGCAAGGTTTCGGGCTGCACGGTTCATTTCGTCAACGAGCAGGCGGATGCTGGACCGATCATCGCGCAGAAAGCAGTGCAGCTTTCGGACGACGATCAGCCGGAGGATATTCAGAAGAAGGTATTAGAGGAAGAACACAAGCTTCTGCCTTGGGTGGTGACCCAAATTTGTCTCGGACGGGTACACGTCGACGGTCGGCGCGTCTCGATTGATAAAGAATAAAGAAGATAGAGGAGGAGTGTAGGATGAGAGCATTGATTTCAGTCTCAGATAAAACAGGCATTGTCGATTTTGCCAAACGCATCGCGGCCTGCGGCTGGGACATTATTTCCACAGGAGGGACAGCGAAGGCCCTTCGCGAAGGCGGATTGGATGTCAAGGACGTGTCAGATATCACAGGATTTCCAGAATGTCTGGACGGTCGGGTTAAAACCCTGCATCCGCTGATTCACGGCGGCATTTTGAACATTCGGAACAATCCGAAGCATCAGGAAGAATGTAAAAAACTGGGGATTGAAAATATCGACCTGCTCGTCATCAATCTCTATCCGTTTAAAAAGACGATGCTCAAGCCCGGTGTATCCTTCCAGGAATGCATCGAAAACATCGACATCGGTGGACCGACCATGCTGCGTTCGGCTGCGAAGAATTTCAACGACGTCACAGTTGTAGTGGACCCGAAGGATTACGAAACGGTCCTGACCGAAATCGAACAAAACGGCGGAACCAGCTACGAAACCCGGTATCATCTGGCGCTGAAAGTCTTCACGACGACCGCCAATTACGACACGATGATCTCCGATTTCTTAAGAAGACAGTCTGTCGAACAGACGCAGAACAAAGAAGACCTGCTGGCTCAGAATACGGTCACCTTCACCTACGAAAAGGTTCAGGATCTGCGCTACGGGGAAAATCCGCATCAGCGCGCGGCCTTCTACAAGGAAATCGGTGAAGACAAAGGGACATTGGTCGGCGCCAAACAGCTCCAGGGCAAGGAATTGTCGTACAACAACATTAACGACACCAACGGCGCGATCGAAATGCTCAAGGAATACACAGATGAACCGACGATTGTTGCGGTCAAGCACGCCAACCCGTGCGGCATTGCCAGCGACAAAACGATTGCTGAAGCGTACCACAAGGCGTACGAAGCCGACCCGACGTCGATTTTCGGCGGGATCGTCGCGTCCAACCGTCCGATTGACAAAGATACTGCGGAACAGATGGTTAAAATCTTCCTTGAAGTGGTCGTGGCACCGGATTTCACAGACGAAGCGAAAGAAATTTTGTCTGCGAAGCCCAATCTGCGGCTGCTCAAGCTAGACGATATTCTTTATAGAGACAATGGATTTGAACTGAAGAAAGTGCTCGGCGGCATGTTGGTCACCGAACGCGATACCAAGCTTTACAATAAGCTGGAAGTTGTCACCAACCGGAAGCCGACCGACAAGGAAATGGAAGATCTGCTCTTTGCGTGGAAGGCAGTTAAGCACACGAAATCCAACGCGATCTCTGTCGCGAAGGATAAATGCCTCGTCGCGAACGGACCGGGTCAGGTCAACCGCATCTGGCCGATGGAAAACTGTATCGAACACGGCGGCGAAAAATGTCAGGGCGCAGTCATGGCGTCCGACGCTTTCTTCCCGTTCGATGATGTCTGCACCGCGGCGGCAAAGGCCGGCATCACCGCAGTGATTCAGCCTGGCGGCTCCATCCGCGACGCTGACTCGATCAAGGTCTGCAATGACAACAATATTGCAATGATCTTTACCGGGATGCGCCACTTTAAGCACGCTTAATGAAGGGAGAATCACATCATATGAAGGTTATGATTGTCGGCAGCGGCGGCAGAGAACACGCCATTGCCTGGAAAGTCAGCCAGAGTCCGAAGGTCGATCAGATTTACTGCGTGCCGGGAAATGCCGGCATGGCCGATTTGGCGGAATGCGTCGATATTTCAGTTGAAGATATCGACGGCTGCGTTAATTTCGCGAAGGAAAAGGGCGTCGATCTCGTCGTCGTCGGTCCGGAAGTACCGCTGGTTTTAGGCATGGCCGACGCGATGCAGGAAGCGGGGATCCGCGTGTTTGGGCCTAACAAAAAATGCGCCCAGTTTGAAGGCAGCAAGGCCTTCACGAAGGATTTCTTGATGCGCCACAACATTCCGACCGCGCAGTACAAAGAGTATCACAGCTACGATGACATCGTGAAGGATCTCGGCATCTTTGGCTACCCCATGGTCATCAAAGCTGACGGGCTGGCCGCAGGAAAAGGCGTCGTGATTCCCGAAACGGAAGCCGACGCCAAAGCCGCGATGAAAGAAATCATGGCGGATAAAAAATTCGGCGAAGCCGGCGACACGGCTGTGATCGAAGAATACTTAACCGGGATTGAAGCGTCGATTCTCTGTTTCGTCGACGGCAACACCATCGTGCCGATGGAAAGCGCTCGAGACTACAAACGCGCCTACGACGGCGACAAGGGACTCAACACAGGCGGAATGGGCAACGTCTCGCCTAACAAGCTCTTTGACGATCCAGAATTGAACCGTAAAATTCAGGATGAAATTTTGACACCGATCATCGAAGGCTTCAAAGCCGATCAGATGGATTTTGTCGGCATTTTATTCATCGGACTGATGATCAAAGACGGTCAGCCGAAGGTGCTGGAATTCAACGTGCGTTTCGGCGATCCGGAAGCACAGGTCGTGCTGCCGCGGATGCAGACGGATTTGGTCGACGTGATGGAAGCCTGCATCGATGGGAAGCTTTCGGAATGCGACATCAAATGGCGCCCGGAACACGCCGTGACCGTCGTCATCGCGTCAGGCGGCTATCCGTCGAGCTACACCAAGGGCTACGAAATCACCGGTCTCGACGATGTTGAAGACTGTGTGGTATTCCACGCAGGAACGGCCTTTAAGGATGGAAAAATCGTCTCAAACGGCGGCCGTGTGCTGGCGGTAACCGCCCTCGGCGATACGACAGAGGCAGCGCGCCAGAAGGTCTACAGCCAAATTGACAAGATCCAGTTCAAGGACTGCTTCCACAGAAACGATATCGCAGTTGACGCGTAAGCGGTTTTTAAGCGGCGCTCTTAGTGCGCCGCTTGAAAATCAGACATTCACAGAGTGAAAGAGGTTAATATGTCACAGGTACCGGCAATCGTTCAAGTCATCCCACTGGAAGGGTATGTGATCGAAGTCCATTTTCAGAATCAATGTGTCAAACGCTACGACATGCAGCCGCTGATTGACACCGACCCAGAAATCAATCCTCTGCGGGATCCAAGGATTTTCAGAGAAGTCCAGGTTTCATTCCACGACAGACGCCGGTCGATTTATTGGCCTGGCGTGCTGCGGATTAGCGCGAAGGAGATCTACGAAGGCGGCTGGATTGAAAAGCTGCCCTATCGCCAGATGACGACCTTTAGACGCTACGAGGAAATCTGGGGAAAAGCCTTTGGGGAGTTGCACCCAAAAGATTGAGATTTAGACTAAGCCACTTGCTTTCAGCAGGTGGTTTTTTTATATAACCCTTGAGATTGATAGGCTTTTATGGTATTTTGAATTCAATTTTTAAGAGATAAGGATAAAACAGATGCAGATTATAGACGAAATCAAGACGCAGCGGCTTTATCTGGACGGGGCTATGGGCAGCATGATTCAAAAGCGCATTGCCGATCCAGGACCGATTCCAGAAGAGCTCAACATCACCCATCCTGAACTGATTGGGGAAATCCAAGGGGCCTACGTTCAGGCGGGAGCTGATATTTTGGTGTCCAATACCTTTGGCGCCAACGCCCACAAAATGGCGGCGTCGCAATATTCGGTCGAAGAGGTGATTGCTCAGGCCGTGAAGATTGCGAAGGCGCAGCATCCGCGTTACGTCGCACTGGACATTGGGCCGACGGGCGCGTTGATTGGCGATATCGGCGATATGACCTTTGAAGCGGCAGTGGCCTGTTTTGAACGCTCGGCAAAGGCCGGCGCAGAAGCTGGCGTCGATCTGATTCTTATCGAGACGATGACCGATATCGTCGAAGCCCGCGCGGCGGTGATTGGCGCGAAACGGGCATGCGATCTGCCGATTGTCGCGTCGATGACCTACGAATCGAGCGGACGGACGCTGACTGGCAGCGATCCGGAAACGGTTGTGACCATATTGGAAAGCCTTGGCGTCGACGCGATCGGCATCAACTGCTCCACTGGCCCGGAAGAAATGCTGCCGATCGTCGAAAAATTAGTCGATACGGCGTCGGTGCCAATCGTCGTCGAACCGAATGCAGGGCTGCCGCGGGAAGTGGATGGGCAGACCGTGTACGATGTGTCGGCTGAAACTTTTTCAGATATTATGAAGCAGATCGCGGAAATCGGTGCGGCGGTGCTTGGCGGCTGCTGCGGCACGACGCCTGAGTACATCGCGAAAACCATTGAAAAGACGAGAGATCTCCCGCTTATAAAACCCTGGGAGCGGCCGCAGCCGATGCGCATCGCGTCGACCACCCGGACTGTGACCCTCGGCACGGGGATCAGGACCATCGGGGAAGGCATCAACCCGACGGCGAACGCCGCTTACAGAGAAGACCTGAAAAAGGGCGGCTTGTCGGTTGTGAAACAGCTGGCCATTGAACAAAAGCGGCAGGGTGCAGATATTCTCGACGTCAACGCCGGTCTGCCTGAGCTCGACGAAGCGGAAACGATGGTCAAGGTGGTGCACGCAATCAGCCAGGTCGTGGACCTGCCGCTCCAGATCGACAGCACAAAGCCGGAAGTCATCGAAGCGGTACTGAAAACCTACCCGGGCAAGGTGCTGATCAATTCGGTCAACGGCAAGCAGGAATCTTTGGACGCGGTTCTGCCAATCGTCGCCAAATACGGAGCCGCAGTGCTTGGACTGGCATTAGATGACAGCGGACTGCCCAAGACAGCGGAGAAGCGGGTAGAGGTTGCGGATAAAATCATCAGCACGGCGGCGGGTTACGGCATTGCTCAAAACAATGTTGCCATCGACTGTCTGGTACTGACTGCCTCAGCCCAGCAGCAGGCAGTGAAGGAAACGATCCGTGCCCTGACCCTCGTCAAAGATAAATTTGGCGTGCCGACGGTTCTCGGCGTCAGCAACATTTCCTTTGGACTGCCCAACAGACGCTTGATCAACAGGACGTTCTTGACGATGGCGCTGGCAGCGGGTCTTGACACCCCAATTCTAAAAGTCGGCGATCCAGAAATGATGAACACCATCTCTGCCTACAAGGCTTTAGCCGGCATTGACGTGGGCTGTATCGATTATGTCGCGGCGCACAAGGACGACAAGCAAAAGATTGAAGTGGTTCAGGAAGAAAAGCAGGACGCCGTCCAACCTCAGAGCGAAAATCAGCCTGAGCCGACAGACGACGATCACTTAGACTTAAAACAGATGGTCGTCGACGGTCTGAAAGAAGAAATTGTACCGGCAGTCAAGAAGAAACTTGAGACCTGCAGCCCAATGGACATTGTCAATGGCGATTTGATTCCAGGATTGGACGAAATCGGCGATTTGTTTGAAACCGGCGACGTTTTCCTGCCCAACTTGATTTTTTCGGCAGAAACGGTGCAAAACGCCTTTGAGATCCTCAAACAGCACATGGGCACCGAATCGTCGGTGCAGAAGGATAAGGTCATTTTGGCGACGGTCAAGGGCGACGTGCACGACATCGGGAAAAACATCTTAAAGACGGTCATGGAAAATTACGGCTATGAAATTATCGATTTAGGGAAGGACGTGGATCCTGAAGTGATCGTCGAGACGGCCGTGAAAAACAATGTCAAGCTGGTGGGCTTAAGCGCGCTGATGACGACGACGGTCAAAAATATGGAAACGACCATTCAGATGATCAAGGCCGCGGATCCGAGCATTCAGGTGATGGTCGGCGGTGCGGTCATGAACAGCGAGTACGCCGAAAAAATCCACGCGGATTATTACGGAAGCGATGCGAAGTCTGGTGTGGCCATCGCCGAAAAAGTATTTGGATAAAGCAACAGCCGAAGATCACAGATAGATCTTCGGCTGTTTTTTAAAGGGTGAGGGTAATTTCGCGCTCGGGCTTGGGATATTGAACGTATTCGATACCGGTCATGTCCATCATGCGCTTTGACGCGATGACGGCGTCGGAATCGGGGTACTTGTCTTCGAGATAGACGACTTTTTTGATACCGCACTGGATGATGGCCTTTGTGCATTCGTTGCAGGGGAACAGCGTGACGTAAATCGTCGCGTCCCGCAGCGTTTTGGCGCCGCTGTTTAAAATGGCATTAAATTCGGCGTGGCAGACGTAGAGGTATTTGGTATCGAGGGGATCGCCGTCGCTCGTCCAAGGCATCTTGTCGTCGTCACACCCGATGGGCATGCCGTTGTATCCCATAGATAGGATCTTTTTATCGGGACTGACGATGCACGCGCCCACCTGCGTGTGAGGGTCCTTGCTGCGCTGGGCGGACAACATGGCGATGCCCATGAAATACTGGTCCCAGCTCAGATAATCTTTTCGTTTCATTGTGATCAGCTTCCTTCGTGAATCTTTGTGAATGGATTACATCAATCAAAGTTTATCACAGATCGGTGTATTTGACAATTTTATGTGCCTCCTTTACAATACGGGGAAAGGAGAATCTAAATCATATGAAAAATTTTAAGAAAAACGCGATGGCATTTTTCCAGGCCGCGCTGGAAATCCTGGAACTAGGCATTGCATTGGTATTGTTGATTTTTATCGCGATTAATCTCGTCAACCTGTTCTGTCATATTCACGTCGACGAATCATTAGCGACCTCATTTAAAACGCTGCAGCATTTTCTCGAGCTCAGCCTGAACTTGATCATCTGCACGGAGTTTATTCGAATGATTTACACCCATACGATGGAGGCTGTGCTGGAGGCGTTGATTTTCGCCATTGCTCGAGGCATGATCGCCGGACACACAGGCGGCGAACAAACGCTTTTGTACGTCGTTGCGATATTAATTTTGATGGTGACCCGAAAATTCCTGCTGACAGAGGCTGATAACGCGCAGTCTTTTCACACCCATTTAGAGGATTTTCTCAAACACTTTCAGATCAAAATAAAAGACTCAGATTCCAAATGAGAATCTGAGTCTTATTTTTTTAAATGGTGGAGATGGTGGGAGTCGAACCCACGTCCGAAAATACGTCCCCGCTGCTTTCTACGAGCGTATCTGCTGAATTGATCTCACCGAGGAAAGCGCTCAGCAGCGCCGCCTCCTTCGGCCAGTTCCTGAATTGTCAATGGGCCGGAACAACTCCCAATGACAGATCCCTGCTTTCATGAACGTCAGCCTTGAGCCAGCAGGTGAACCCAAGGGGACGTGCAGCTGCTATTGAGCTGCGGTGATTATCGTATATTAAACTGCTTAAGCAGCTAACGCCATACGATAACCAGTTGTTTGATTATCTTTTGCGTTTAAATTTAAGTGCCTGTTTTTTAAAGTGACCGGCGCACTTGCCCGCTTACAACTTATCGGTATCCCCGTCGAAACCTTTACATCCCCTTTCTAATAATGCGGCGCATTACCGTCTGATTTGGCGGCGGATGCGCCGTTCAGCATCACGCTTCGCAATGCTGTCACGTTTGTCGTATTGCTTTTTGCCTTTGGCCAAAGCGAGTTCGAGCTTTACTTTACCATTTTTAAAATAAAGAGACAAGGGAACAAGTGTATAACCTTCACGCTGTTTAAGCCCGTAAAGGCGAGAAAGCTCTCTTTTATGAAGAAGCAGCTTTCGCGTTCTGAGCGGATCCACATTAAAAATGTTGCCTTGTTCATAGGGAGAGATATGCATCTGATAGACATAAAGTTCTCCATCTTTAAAATCGGCAAAGCTTTCCTTTAAACTCGCCTTACCTTGGCGAAGCGATTTGACTTCCGTACCAACCAATACAATGCCTGCTTCATAGGTGTCTTCTATAAAGTAATCATGTCTGGCCTTGCGGTTCTTTGCAATGATTTTAATTGGTGTTTGTATGTTCATATAATGCAAGTATAGCATTAAAATTAAAAAATACAAATATTTTTTAAAAAGTTCTTGACAAATCACGGATAAAACAATAAAATAAAAAAGCTTTCTGAGTGAGACATGAAGCGCTCATCAAAAAGCAGTAAAATTTGAAAAAAGTTCTTGACAGACAATTTCAATTTTGCTATAATACATATCGTTGTCGCGAGAGACAGCCACAACTTAACAGCTCGAAAGCAAGTAAATAAGCGAGTTTCAGCGCAATTTACGGCAGAAGGATTTTAAAAATCTTTGAAAAGAAAATTTAAAAAACTTCAAAAAAGTTCTTGACAAGAACAAAGAGAGCTGATAAAATAAAGAAGTTGTCGCTTGAAACGAC
>DGWE01000055.1:0-665 GCA_002396065.1 Eubacteriaceae bacterium UBA4266 | reverse complement strand
GCAGGTCATAGAAAAGAGAATAGTACCATAAAACCTGGAAAACACAAACCAAAAAACCTTTAGATTCCGGAGCAGTGAGAACTGCTTTTAAATCGAAAGCACAGAGCAGACTGTGGATAAACAAAGCAACCAGATAGAACTTAAAACAGCGATAAGCTGTTCGAGTAAATTTTACTTGAGAGTTTGATCCTGGCTCAGGACGAACGCTGGCGGTATGCTTAACACATGCAAGTCGAACGAGAAGCTTCTTAATGATCCTTCGGGTGATTTAAGAAGCAGACAGTGGCGAACGGGTGAGTAACGCGTGGGCAACCTGCCTTTCGGAGCGGAATAGCCTCGGGAAACCGGGAGTAAAGCCGCATAACATTATTTTTTCGCATGAAGAAATAATCAAAACTCCGGTGCCGAAAGATGGGCCCGCGTCCTATTAGCTGGTTGGTGAGGCAACGGCTCACCAAGGCGACGATAGGTAGCCGGTCTGAGAGGGCGAACGGCCACACTGGAACTGAGACACGGTCCAGACTCCTACGGGAGGCAGCAGTGGGGAATCTTCCGCAATGGGCGCAAGCCTGACGGAGCAACGCCGCGTGAGTGAAGAAGGGTTTCGACTCGTAAAGCTCTGTTGTCGGGGACGAATGTGGAGATGGTGAATAACCATTTCCAAT
>DGWE01000086.1 GCA_002396065.1 Eubacteriaceae bacterium UBA4266 | reverse complement strand
CGAATCGCCACGCATTCCATCGCCGTGATCCCCAGCGCGTTGAGCTGCCGCACGAAAATCGAAATCACGCCCCACAGACACCCCGCCAAAATCACCATCGCTGCATTTTTCATCTCGCCCTTCCGCATCCCACTGCCACCGCCTTTTAGAAATTTTGTTTTTATTTTACGCCATTAAAGAGGGGTGAGGGAACCGTAAAACAGCAAAAATCATTCAAAACCCGTTCTTTCACCTCGTTCGTTCACTTCATTTATTGCAGCAAAAAAGCGGCCTGCCGCAGCAGACCGCTTCAATGCGTTTAATCCCCTTAGAACAATTGTTTAAACTTTTCAATATTCGCCTGAATGTCACCCTTGAACAGGCAGGAGCCGGAGACGATGGTGTCAGCGCCGGCTTCGAGGATTTCCGGCAGAGTATCGAAATTGACCCCGCCGTCCACTTCCAGACGGATATCCCGGCCAGAGGCGTCAATCATGCCGCGGATGGCCTTGAGCCGTTCGGTGGTTTCCGGAATGTAAGACTGGCCGCCGAATCCCGGGTGAACCCCCATGACCAGCACCATGTCGACGCGGTCGAGGTAAGGCTTCACCGCGTCCACTGGCGTTTCCGGAGAGATGACCACTGCCGGATGGCAGCCGAGCTTTTCGATTAAATCGAGGCAGGCGTCGGTATCGTCGTCGCATTCGACGTGGACGGTAATCGTGTCGGCGCCGGCCTTCGCGAAGCGTTCGATGTAGTCCAGCGGGTGGGTGATCATCAAATGGACGTCAAAGGGCAGATCGACAGATTGTCTGAGCTGCGCCACCTGATCCGGCCCCATGGTGATGTTCGGCACAAAATGGCCGTCCATGATGTCCACGTGCAGCCAGTCGGTGCCGGCCGCTTCCGCTTCCTTCAAATGTTCGCCTAAGCGGGTGAAATCCGCGCTGAGCATCGAAATGGAAATAAGTGTTTGCATGGTTCGTGTTCCTTTTTAATTTATTTTTCGCTGTCAGACAGCATGTTGACCTGTTCTTCCGCTGCGTCGTCGTCATCGTCTGCCGGTTCTTCGTTCTGCACCTTGCAGATCGTCGCGATGCGTTCGTCGCCCTTCAGGCGCATCAGGCGTGTGCCCTGAGTCAAGCGGCCAATTTGGGTGATGTCGTCGGTCTTCAGCTTGATCACGACGCCTTCGTTGTTGATCATCATGATTTCGCCGCCGTCCTCGATGACGTTGAAGCCGACGAGTTTGCCCGTCTTCTTCGAGCACTTGTAGGTCTGCACGCCCTTGCCGCCGCGGTTCTGAATGCGGTATTCATCCCCGGAGGTGCGCTTGCCGTAGCCCTTTTCAGCGACACAGAGCACCTTGCAGTCTTCGGACAGAATGTCCATGCCGACCACCGCGTCGTCAGGCCGCAGCGCGATGCCGCGGACGCCCATCGAGGTGCGCCCGGTGGGGCGGACGTCCTTGACGTGGAAGCGGATCGCGTACCCTTCGTGGGTGCCCATCACCACGTCTTCGGTGTCGTCGGCGATGCGCACGTTGATGAGCTCGTCGCCTTCCTTGAGCTTGATGCCGTTGATGCCGTTTCTCCGGCTCGACGAGTAGTCGGACAGCGGCGTCTTCTTGATCAGCCCCATCTTCGTGGCCATCGTCAGGTATTTGTTCGGTTCTTCGAAATCCTTGATCTGAATCATCGTCGTGATGTTTTCATCGCTGTCCAGATCGAGGATGTTGACGATCGCCGTCCCTCTGGCGGTGCGGCCGCCTTCGGGGATTTCGTAAGCCTTCAGATTGTAGTACTTGCCCTTGTTCGTGAAGAAGAGCAGATCGTCGTGGGACGAGCAGGTGAATAAGTGCTCGATAAAATCGTTTTCCCGGGTCGAGAGCGCCGAGATGCCCTTGCCGCCGCGCCGCTGTGAGCGGTAGGTGTCGGCCGGGATGCGCTTGACGTAGCCGATGTGGGTCATCGTGACCACGACTTCTTCTTCCTTGATCAGGTCTTCCATGTCGAAATCGTCGATATCGACGTCGAAGGAGGTGCGGCGCGCGTCGCCGTACTGTTCCTTGAGTTCGACCAGCTGATCCTTGATGATGCCGAGGACGAGACTTTCGTCGGCGAGAATTGCCCGGTATTCGGCGATCTTCTTCGTCAATGCCGCGTATTCTTCTTCGATCTTTTCACGTTCGAGACCGGTCAGGCGCTGCAGACGCATGTCCAAAATGGCCTGGGCCTGGATATCGGTCAGCGTGAAATTGTCCATCAAGCGGGCCTTCGCGATTTTCGCGTCGTGGGATTCGCGGATGATTTTAATGACCGCGTCGATGTTGTCGAGGGCGATCCGGTAGCCTTCCAAAATGTGGGCTCGGGCTTCGGCCTTCTTCAGGTCGAATTTCGTCCGGCGGACCACCACTTCCTTCTGGTGTTCGACGTAATAGTAGAGGATCTGCTTCAGGTTCAAAACCTTCGGCTGACCGTCCACCAGCGCCAGCATGATCACGCCGTAGGTGTCCTGGAGCTGGGTGTGTTTGTACAGCTGGTTCAAGATGATCGTCGCGTTGGTATCCCGCTTCAAATCGATGACGATGCGGATGCCGTGCTTCAGGTCCGTTTCGTCGCGGATGTCCGTAATGCCTTCGACGGTCTTGTCCTTGACGAGCTCAGCGATTTTCTGAATCAGCTTCGCCTTGTTGACCATGTAGGGCAGCTCGGAGACGATGATCTGCTGCTTGCCCCGCTTGGTCTGCTGAATGTCGACCTTGGAGCGGACCTTGATGCGGCCGCGGCCGGTGCTGTAGGCGTCGCGGATGCCGCTCTTGCCGAGGATGACCCCGGCGGTCGGGAAGTCCGGTCCCTTGATCGTCTGCATCAGCTCGTCGACGGTAATGTCCGGGTTGTCGATGTAGGCGATGGTCCCGTCACAGATTTCGCCGAGGTTGTGAGGCGGAATGTTCGTCGCCATCCCGACGGCGATCCCCTGAGAGCCGTTGGCCAAAAGGTGAGGGAAACGCGCCGGCAGCACCGACGGTTCCTGTTCTGAGCCGTCGAAGTTGTCGATGAAGTCGACGGTGTCCTTGTTGATGTCCCGGAGCATTTCGACGCCGACCTTGGTCATCTTCGCTTCGGTGTAACGCATGGCGGCGGCGCCGTCGCCGTCGATGGAGCCGAAGTTCCCTTGGCCGTTAACCGTCAGGTAGCGGGTAGAGAAATCCTGGGCCATGCGGACCATCGCGTCGTAAACCGAGGAGTCGCCGTGGGGGTGGTATTTCCCCAGAACTTCCCCGACGATACGCGCCGATTTTCTGAAGGGCTTGTCCGGCGTCATGCCCATTTGGTACATCGCGTAAAGGATGCGGCGGTGGACCGGTTTGAGACCGTCTCTGACGTCAGGAAGAGCCCGCCCGATGATGACGCTCATCGCGTAATCGATGTAGCAGTTCTTCATTTCGTCTTCGATTTTGACGTCTCGCAGGTTCTTCGCCACTGGTGTCATTTGATTGTTTTCGTTATTGTCCATACTCTATCTTTTCTATCCTTGCTTAAATATCCAAATTCTTGACTTTCTTCGCGTTGCGTTCGATGAATTCCTTTCGCGGCTGGACCTTGTCGCCCATCAGCATCGTAAAGATTTCATCGGCGTAGGTCGCGTCTTCGATGCCGACCCGCAGCATCGTGCGCGTTTCGGGGTTCATCGTCGTTTCCCAAAGCTGTTCCGCGTCCATTTCACCGAGCCCTTTGTAGCGCTGAAGGGTGATGCGGCTGCGGTCGCGGCCTTCGAGACGGCGGTCGAGATCGGCGTCGTCGTAGGCGTACTCGACGTGCTTGCCCCAGCTGACCTTGTACAGCGGCGGCTGGGCGATGTAGACGTAGCCGTTTTCGATGAGCCCGCGCATGTAGCGGTAGAAGAAGGTGAGCAGCAGCGTGCGGATGTGGGCGCCGTCGACGTCGGCATCGGTCATGATGACGATTTTGTGGTAGCGCGCCTTGTTGATGTCGAAATCTTCACCGATGCCCGTGCCGAAGGCGGTGATCATCCCGCGGATGGTGTCGGAGTTGAGCATCCGGTCGAGACGCGCCTTTTCGACGTTGAGGATTTTCCCGCGCAGCGGCAGAATCGCCTGGATTTCGGAGTTTCGGCCGACCTTCGCGGAGCCGCCGGCGGAGTCCCCTTCGACGAGGAAGATTTCGGATTTCGACGGATCCTTTTCGCGGCAGTCCGCCAGCTTGCCCGGCAGGGACGTGCTTTCCAGTGCGCTCTTGCGCCGGGTCATTTCCCGGGCGCGCTTCGCCGCCATTCTGGCGTGGGACGCCGAGATGTTTTTCTGCACAATGGCTTCGGCGATTTTCGGATTTTCTTCGAGGAAGGCGTCGAGCTCGCTGCTGACGATGGTTTCGACGATGCCCTTCACTTCCGGATTGCCGAGCTTGGTCTTCGTCTGACCTTCGAACTGCGGTTCCAGAAGCTTGACGCTGATGATCGCGGTCAAGCCTTCGCGGATGTCGTCGCCCGAGAGGTTCTTGTCGTTCTGCTTCAGGAAGTTGGCCTTCCGGGCGTAGTTGTTGATCGTCCGGGTCAGCGCGCTCTTGAAGCCGTTGAGGTGTGTGCCCCCTTCAGGGGTAAAGATGTTGTTCGCGTAGGCGTAGATGTTTTCCTGATAGCCGCGGGTGTACTGAAAGGCGATTTCCACCTCGTAGTTTTCCATCGATTTTTCGTAGTAGGTGATCTGGTCGTAGAGCACTTCCTTGTTGCGGTTCATGTACTCGATGTAGGACTTGATCCCGCCTTCGTAGTGGTATTCGTGACTCTGTTCCTGGCCCGGGCGTTCGTCGGTCAATGTAATCGAAACGCCTTTGTTCAAGAAGGCCAGCTCGCGCAGGCGGTGTTCGAGGACATCGTAGTCGTATTCCGTTTCGTCGAAGATGTCAGCGTCCGGCTTGAAGCTGATCTTCGTGCCGGTGCGGTTCGTATTGCCGATGACCTCGAGCTCCGAGGTCTTGTTGCCGTGTTCGAAGGTCTGGCGGTAAATTTTCTTGTTCTGTTTGACTTCAACCGTCAGCCATTCGGACAACGCGTTGACGACCGAGACGCCGACGCCGTGGAGCCCCCCTGAAACCTTGTAGCCTCCGCCGCCGAATTTCCCGCCGGCGTGCAGCACGGTCAGTGCCAGCTCGACGCCGGTTTTGCCTTCCTTGTGGTTGATGCCGGTCGGAATACCGCGGCCGTCGTCGGTGACGGTGATGATGTCGCCGTCGCCAATGGTGACGACGATTTTATCGCAATAGCCCGCCAGCGCTTCGTCGATCGAGTTGTCGACGACTTCGTAGACCAAATGGTGAAGGCCCTGCTTGCCGGTGCTGCCGATGTACATCCCCGGCCGTCTCTTAACGGCTTCCAGTCCTTCCAAAACCTGGATTTGGTCCGCGCCGTATTCATGTGTTGTCGTTGTCGTTTCAGACATAGTCCCTCCTGTAATGTAAATCTTAAATCGCGATGTTCGCGAGTGGCTGCTTCATTTATTGTGAAATTTGATGGCCGTTCTGCACGGTCACGATGCGCTTCATCTCCTCCGGATACCGGTCTGCAAACCGGCTGTCTGTACAGGTGATCAGCGCCTGGGTCTGACCGAGGATCTCGAGAATCTTCTCCTGACGCCGGTCGTCCAGCTCCGACAAAATGTCGTCGAGGAGCACGATAGGCCAGTCGCCGGTCATCTTTTGGTAAATGTCAATCTGTGAAAGCTTCAGCGCGATGGCCGCGGTGCGCTGCTGCCCCTGGGACGCAAACTTCCGCGCCTCCATCCCGTCGATCGCGATCAGCAGATCGTCGACGTGGGGGCCGCAGACGGTCGAGCCCTTGGCAATATCCTCGTCTCGGCCGGCCTTCAATTTTTCGGCAAATCGCTTTTGAATCGCGGTCTGATCCGCCGCTTCGGCGATCAAATTGCTCGAATAGCTCAGGCTCAGCTGCTCTCTATGATCGGATAGGGAAGCGTGGAGCGCCTTGGCCGTCTCGTTGAGCCGTTTCAAATAGGCCAGGCGGTAGACGACGAGCTTGGCGCCGTTTTCGACGAGCTGCTCGTCCCAACCCTCTAAAAGCACCGCCATCGACGGCGAGCGCCTGATCTCCTTGAGCAGGGCGTTGCGCTGGGACAGCGCCTTTTTGTAATTTTTGAGCACCGGCAGATAACCGGGCAGGTAGCCGCTGATTTCCTCGTCGATGAATTGACGGCGGCGCGCCGGACCGGCCTTGACGATGCGCAGATCGTCGGGTTCGAAGAGAATGGTGTGCAAAAGCTTATGCACGTCCCGCTGGCGCCGGCTCGAATGGCCGTCCACAACCCACGTCTTGTGGCCGTCCTTGACCTGAAGGGCGAGCCGATGGTGAATGCCCTTGGTTTCGGCCTCCGCCTCAACCGCGAAGCCGTTGAGACTCGCATCCCCCTGCATCATCAGATCGGCGGTGTGATTCGTCCGGTGGGAATAGCCGCGGGAGAGCAGAAACAAGCCCTCGAGCATGTTGGTCTTGCCCTGGGCATTGGCGCCGGTGATCACGTTGATGCGCGGCGACAACTCAAAGGTTTCGTCCCGGTAGTTGCGGAAATGGCGAAGCGACAGCCGCTTGACGATCATGGCGTGTCTTCGGCCGTGACTTCAAGGGCCTCGCCGAGTCCTTCCACTTCGATTCGATCCCCCGGGTAGATTTTCTTGCCCCGGGCTGTGACGACCTCGCCGTTGACCGTGACCATTTCGTCTAAAATCATCGCCTTCGCGACGGAACCGCTCTCGGCGACACCGGCGAATTTCAACAGCTGGTCCAATTTAATGAATTTGGAATAAATCTGAATGGTTTTCATCTTAAACTTCTTTTTTTATCCTTAATTTCAAGATTTATAACTTGCACCCTTTTTTTCTTAGAAAAATTTTTTATCGGGCTGAAAAATGCTTTTTTCGCTCTCAAATCGTCATAAAAAGGGCTGGGCCTTATTATATCAAATAAAAAGAGAATTTGCACGCGCTTTCAAAGGCTTTCATGCAAATTCTCTCGGTTTTTTCAGTTTATCTTTTTCGGATTTTAATTCAAAGTTAATTGAACCGCTTCTCTATAATTGTAAGCCCTTTGGCTTTACATATCGTCGGACACGCGGACTGGCAGAATCAGCGTGATGAAGCTTTCGTCGTCGCCGACAATCAGCGCCGGCCCGACGGGATTGGTCAGACGGATCGTGATGGTGTCTTCGGAGATGGCGCGCAGCGCGTCGATGATGAATTTCGAGTTGAAGGCGATGCGCAGGTCGTCGCCGGTTTTCTGAATCGGGATGACTTCGTGCACTTCGCCGATGTCCGCGTTGGAGGTCAGCGTCAGCTCGTCGATGCCGATGTCCAGCTTGATTAAATTGTTTTTGCCTTCCCGAGCGAGCAGCGCGGCGCGTTCGGTACTGTCGAGCAGTTCCTTGCGGCTCAGCGTGATTTCCGTATTGGTGTCTTTTGGAATGATGTGCTGATAATTGATGAATTCCCCTTCGAGCAGGCGGGAAGTGAACTGCGTGTCGCCGATCGTGAAGAAAATCTGCGATTTTGACAGGTTCACCTGGATGTCGTCGTCGACGCCGGAAAGCATTTTTTCAAGCTCGGTCATGCTCTTGCCCGGCACGATGATCGAGACTGGCTGGTTGATCGGTTGGGAGAGCTTGCCGCGGCGCAGCGCCAGCCGATAGCCATCGAGGGCTACGACTGTGATGCGGTCATCCTCCAGCTCGAGCTTCAGGCCCGTGAGCACCGGAATGTTTTCCTTCAGGGCAACGGAGAAAATCGTCCCGCGGATCAGGTCGTAGAGGGTTTCGGCCTTGATCGAGAAGGTGTAATCATCGATGATTTCCGGGAAGGCCGGGAAGTCTTCCGGCGACATGCCCTTGATCGTGTAGGTCGAAAGCTGACACGTCATTTTTAACGTGTCCTTGCCGGCGCTTTCAAAGTAGATGTCATCTCCTGAAAGTCTGCGGACCAAGTCCGAAAGAAAGTTGGACTGCAGAATGATGGCGCCGTCCTGTTCGATGTGGGCGGGCAGTGTCGTTTTGACACTGATTTCCAGATTGGTGGAGGTCAGCACGATTTTTTGATCGGTCGCTTCCATTAATACGCCTTCGAGAATCGGCATCGTGGTTTTGCGGGCGACGCCCTTGGATGCGATCGCCAGGGCGTGGACGAGATCGGCTTTAGAACAATCGAATTTCATAGTGTGCTCCTTGTTTGGGTTGCATTGTATAAATATTAATTTATTTTAGTAATAATAATGATAGAACCTGTTTAAGCTGTGGATAACTGATTTTTCCCCAGAATGACGCCCAATGACGTCAATCAAATCTGTGTGTCCACATGTGTAAAGGCTGTGGAAAACTGTCTTCAGCTTGGGGATTATTCGCCTTTGATTTCGCTTTGGATCCGCAGCACCAGATTTTTGAAGTCGGTGTTTTTTTCGATATTTTCGCTGATTTTCTGGCAGCCGTGAATGACCGTCGAGTGGTCGCGTCCGCCGAAAGCTTCGCCGATGGCGGGCAGAGACATCGAGGTCATTTCCCGACATAGATACATGGCGACCTGGCGCGGAGTCGTGACGGCCTTCGTCCGCTTCTTGCTGTTCATGTCTTCGACGGTGGTGTTGAAGTACTTGGCGGTGATTTCCTTGATGTAGTCGGCGTTGATTTCGTGCTGCTTTGAGACGAACAGATCGGCCAGGGATTCCTTCGCGAAATCGAGGGAAATCTTTTCGCCGTGCAGCTTGGAGTAGGCGACGACGGTGGTCAGTGCACCTTCCAGCTCACGGATGTTGGAATGGATGTTGTTGGCGATAAAGCTGAGGACGTCGTCTGGGATTTCTTCTTTATAAGTTTCAGCCTTTTTTCTCAAAATCGCCATTCGGGTTTCAAAGTTCGGCGCGGAAATGTCGGTGATCAGGCCCATTTCGAATCGGCTGCGCAGCCGTTCGGCCAGCTTCGGAATTTCCCGCGGCGGCCGGTCTGAGCTGATGACGATCTGCTTGTCTTCGTCGTGCAGCGCGTTAAAGGTATGGAAGAATTCTTCCTGGGTTCCTTCCTTGCCGGACAAAAACTGGATATCGTCGATGAGCAGGATATCGACATTGCGGTAGCGGTTTCTAAAGGACGTGTTGCTCTTGTTTTGGATCGCGTCGATGAATTCGTTGGTGAAGGTTTCGCAGGACACGTACACTACCTTCTTTTCCGGGGTGTAGGTCATGATGTAATTGCCGATGGCCTGCATCAAGTGGGTTTTGCCGAGACCGACGCCGCCGTAGATAAACAGCGGGTTGTACTGTTCCGACGGGGCTTCTGCGACGGCGACGCAGGCCGCGTGGGCGAAGCGGTTGTTTTCGCCGATGACGAAGCGTTCAAAGGTGTACTTTGGATTGATGCCGGAGCTGTTGTTAATCGGCGGTGTCTCCACCGGTTTGGATTTATTCGGCTTGTCGGATTCGACACTGTCTTCCAATTCGTCGATTTCGCTTTCATCAAATATAAAGCAGGCTTCAATATTTTTTTTGTTCATCGCAAAGGACAGGGCGTTGCTGATCAAGTCCTTGTGCCGGTTTTCGAGAACCGATTTGTTAAATTTACTGGAATTTGGGACCTGAAGATAAAATTTATTGCCACGGATAGCCACAGGTTTGAGGGGTTCAAACCAGGTGGTGAAGCTGACAAATGGCATTTCCTCTTCAATGGAGCTGAGCGCTTTTTCCCATATTTCGTTTATAGATTCTTCCACATTTTTCTCCGTTTTTCGATATGAGGTTGTGGATAAGCGTGAGAAGACAATTACTTTTAACACGCTGTGGATAAAATTTCCCCAGTGTACCGTGTTGATTATTTAGAATTATGACGGTTTTTCCACACTTATCCTCAGAATTATCCACAATTATCATAAAATTGTGGATAATTCACTGTGTAAACTGTTGATAATGTGCATACATTATAGCAAAATCCCATTGTGCATTCAAGCTTTCCACAGTTCGACAGGCGTCAAATTTTAAACAAATCACTTGACAGAGCCGGACCGGTCATAATATAATCTTCAGGTAATATGAGAATTTTTAATTTGGTCTTTTTGTATTCAATTTATCTAATGTAGAGAAATAGAGAGGAGCATGAAATGAAACAGACATTTCAGCCTAAAAACAGACAGAGAAAGAAAGAACACGGATTCAGAAAAAGAATGTCCACGAAGAATGGACGCCTTGTATTAAAAAGAAGAAGACAAAAGGGTCGTTCTAAATTATCTGCATAAATACTGCTGACCGTTTCATAGACGGTCTTTTTTATAATTTGATTTGGAGTTGAGAGTTGTGAAAATGACTTCTCTGAAAAATTCGAAGAATTTTGATCGCGTCTTTCACGACGGGCAGCGATTCGGCAATCGGCATTTTCAATTTTATTATTTAAAAAATCGGAAAAGTACCAATCGTCTGGGTATTATTGTTAGCAAGAAAGTGTCGAAGCGCGCCGTTGTCCGCAATAAAGTCAAGAGAAGAATCAGAGCTTCTTATCAGAATGAGCTGGCACGGATCCAGCAGGGGTACGATCTGATCATCGTCGCGAAAAAGCGGTGCGCAGAGGATCCCTACCGCGATCTCGACCGTTCGTTAAAACATTTGTTTTACAAAACAAAGCTGGAAAAATCATGAAGAAATTGTTGAATTTTCTGAGCCGTGGGCTTCAGAAGATTTGCTTGATTCTGATCCAGGGATATCAGCGGGTCATTTCGCCGCTGTTTCCGAGGCACTGCCGGTTTTATCCGACCTGTTCGGCCTACTGCTACGAGGCCATTGCCAAGTACGGGCCCTTCAAGGGCGGGCTGCTCGGACTCAAACGGATTCTGAGATGCCATCCCTTTAATCCGGGAGGATACGATCCGGTGCCTTAACGGTCATCACCAATTCAAAATCAAACACTCCAGGGAGAAAATATTACTCAATGCATTTTTTATATCAGGGATTCGGCTGGGTCTTGTACCAGATCTTCCGACTCGTCGGAGATTATGGGTACGCCGTAATTTTGTTCACCGTTATTGTCAAGACCATCATTCTGCCGCTTAACATCAAGCAGACAAACTCGATGAAGGAAATGCAGGCCATTACACCTGAGGTTCAAAAACTTCAGAAAAAATACAAGAACAATCCTGAAAAGCTGAATATGGAGACCATGAAGCTTTACAAGCTTTACAAGGTCAATCCAATGTCCGGCTGCCTGCCTTTGCTGATTCAGCTGCCGATCATCTGGGGTCTTTTCGGCGCGCTGCAGAATCCTCAGAAATACGTCTTTACGTCCGGCAATTTGTCAGCGCTGCATCAATCCTTTTACTGGATTCCGAATCTGGGGAAACCCGATCCGTACTACATCCTGCCGATCGTCGTTGTGGTGGTCACATTCCTGACCCAGAAGTTCACGACGGATTACTCCAACGCGGATCCGGCGACGGCGACCTCTCAGAAGGTTATGATGATCATTATGCCGCTGATGATCGGCTGGTTCGCACTTAAGATGCCAGCTGGGGTCAGCTTGTACTGGGTGACACAGAGTGTCTACACCTTCGTCCAGCAGTTCATCGTGATGCGCAGACCGGTCAAGCTTGTGCCGATCGAAGAAGCGGAACGCCGTGTCAAGGAACAGGAAGAAAAGGATAAGCGTGAAAAACGCGACAAGCTGAAAGCTTCAGCTGAAATCCGCCAGCAGGCGATGAACGCGCAATTCGGCAGATCCACCCAGAAATCCAGCAAGATGAACAGACCTAAGACGAGGCCAGCTTCCAAGCGCCGCGTGGTGACGAAGATTCCTCACAGCGACGAAAGAACCAAAAAGCCGGACAAGTCAAATTGATGGAGCATAGTGAATGAGTCAAACAATTACTGAAAAAGGAAAAACGATAGACGAAGCGGTTCAGAAGGCCCTTGAAACGTTGTCGGCTGAAAGAGATCAGGTCGACATCAAGGTCGTTCAGGAACCAGAAAGCGGTTTTATCGGTATTTTCGGGAAAAAGGAAGCCATCGTCGAAGCGACGTTGAAGGAAACCTTCGATCCGGAGGTTCAGGCGGAAGCTTATGTGGAAGATGAATCCGAAAAGATTCAGGCGATGGCGTCGACATTCTTGTCCGACATGTTCAAAGCGATGGATTTGGATGTGAAAATTGACACTGCCTACGAAACCGAAGACGATGTCTTAAAAGTCGAATTGTCCGGCGACAAGATGGGGCTGCTGATTGGCCGCAGGGGACAGACCCTCGACGCCATTCAGTATCTAACCAGCTTGGCTGTCAACAAGCAGACGGATCATCACATCCGCATCAGCATCAATACCGAACACTACCGTGAAAAACGTCAGCAGACGCTTGAAAATCTGGCCCACAAAATGGCCAATAAGGTCGCCCGCAGTCATCGGAAGTTCTCACTTGAACCGATGAATCCGGGAGAACGCCGCATCATTCATGCGACCCTCCAGGACGACGGCCGGGTCTATACCTACAGCGAAGGACAGGATCCTTACCGCTACGTCGTTATAGACTTGAAAGAAAACGATCAGGAATAACACGTCCATACAAACTGGTGAAAGCAGTTCGTGATGGAGATGTGCCGCTGCACATTTCCGACTGCTTTCACTTTTTTTATTATAAAGGGGAAAGATTATGAACAATGTATTAAGCGATGATGTGATCGCGGCGATCTCAACGCCAGTGGGTACCGGCGGCATTGGCATCGTGCGGCTGTCGGGCGCCGAGTCCCTTCAGGTGGCCGATCGCGTTTTCGTGTCGCCTTCTGGGAAATCTGTCACATCCTTTCCGTCCCATACGATCCATTACGGTCATGTGGTTGGGAGGGACGGCGCAGTCATCGACGAGGTGATGCTCACAGTGATGCGGGCGCCGAAAACCTACACCCGCGAGGACATCGTTGAAATCAACTGCCACGGCGGCAATGTCGTCGTCGGCATGGTGCTTCAGGCTGTGATCGATGCTGGGGCGCGTCTGGCAGATCCCGGTGAATTTACCCAGCGCGCCTTTGTCAACGGGCGGATTGATCTGTCCCAGGCGGAGGCGGTCATGGACGTGATCGACGCCAAAACGGAAGCCGGCGTTTCTTATTCGCTGAATCAGCTTTCCGGCAGCCTTTCCAAAAAATACCAAGGGATCGATGACGAGCTGCTCCATCTGCTGACTTATATCGACGCGGCCCTCGATTACCCCGAGTACGATGTTGAGGAAGTCACAGAACAAGAGCTGGATCAGAACATTCATCACATGATCGACGAGATCGACGAGCTGCTTCAGTCCGCCAAGGTTGGGAAGGTCGTCCGCGACGGGATCGACACGGTGATCCTCGGTGAACCCAACGTCGGCAAGTCGTCACTGATGAACAAGCTGCTTCACGAAGAAAAAGCGCTTGTGACGAATATTCCCGGCACGACGCGGGATACCATCGAAGATTATCTCAACATCGGCGGCGTGCCCTTTCACATCATTGATACCGCGGGCATCCGCGAAACCGACGATGTCATTGAAAGAATGGGTGTGGAACGCGCCAAACAGATGGTGAACCAGGCCGAGCTCGTGCTTTACATCGAAGATGTTTCACGTGAAACATCCAATGGCGATCAAAAGTGGATGTCTTTGCTCGAAGGAAAAAAAGTTCTACATATATATAATAAGTCGGATCTGATTGATGAAGACGATCAGGCATCGCTGAAGGATCATTTGAGCGACAACCAAATCGTGCTGTCGGTTAAGAGTGAGGAAGGGATTCAGACCTTAAAGCATAAAATGGTCGAAATGGCCGTCGGTTCAGATTCGGTCGTGCGTAAGGACGATCCGATCGTCTCCAACGTCCGTCACATTTCGCTTTTGAAACAGGTTCGCCAGAATTTGGAAAGTGCCCTTGAAAGTATGGCGATGGGCATGTCAGTCGATATCGTCGCCATCGATTTGAAGGATGCGCTGGACAATTTGCGAAAAATCACCGGTCAGTCTCTTGGAGACGACATTATCGATCAGATTTTTGCAAATTTCTGTCTCGGAAAATAAAAACGAAAGGAAAAAGTTATGGCATATCAAGCTGAAAGTTATGAAACCATCGTCATCGGTGCGGGCCACGCTGGGTGCGAAGCCGCTCTGGCCACGGCGCGCAAGGGCCACAAGACGCTGCTGCTGGCCATCAATTTGGATTCCGTGGCGATGATGCCGTGCAACCCGTCTATCGGCGGCACCGGCAAGGGCCATCTTGTCCGGGAAATTGACGCCCTCGGCGGCGAAATGGGAAAGAACATCGACGCGACGATGATCCAGTGTAAAATGCTCAACACTGGAAAGGGTCCGGCAGTACATTCGCTTCGCGCTCAGGCGGACAAAAAAGCCTACCAATTCCGCATGAAGGAAGTCATTGAAAACACGCCGAATTTAACCCTCCGCCAGCAGGAAGCGACAAAGCTCATCATTGAGGATCACAAAATCACTGGGGTGCAGGTGCGCACCGGCGCGACCTACGCGTGCCAGACCTGCGTCGTCTGCACCGGAACGTACCTCAACGGCAAAATCTTTATGGGAGAGGTGCAGTATGACGGCGGTCCCAATGGGATGTTTCCTGCGCGCTTTTTGTCGGACAGTCTTCGCGAGGCCGGGTTTGACCTGCAGCGATTTAAGACCGGGACGCCCGCCCGCGTCGATGAAAAAACCCTCGACTATTCCAAGATGAAGGTGCAGAAGGGAGACGAGGAAATCACGCCCTTCTCCTTTGAGACGGAATCTATCGATATCGACCAGATCGACTGTTACCTGACCTACACCAACGAAGCGACCCACAAAATCATCCGCGACAATTTGGACCGCAGTCCATTAGTGACTGGAGACGTCGTCGGTGTGGGCCCGCGTTACTGCCCGTCTATTGAAACGAAGGTCGTGCGGTTTGCCGACAAGGATCACCACCAGATGTTCATGGAACCGGAAGGCTTGCACACCCGCGAGGTTTACGTACAGGGGATGTCGTCCTGTCTGCCGGAGGAAGTGCAGATCGCGCTGTACCGGACGGTGCCGGGCATGGAACACGTGCAGTTCATGCGCTCAGCCTACGCCATTGAGTACGACTGCATCCACCCGACAGCTCTGAAGGCCACGTTGGAAAGCAAGGATATTCACGGTTTGTTTTTCGCCGGTCAGATCAACGGGACCTCGGGCTACGAGGAAGCTGGGGCGCAGGGAATCGTCGCCGGCATCAACGCTGGGCTTTATCTGGAACACGCAGAGCCGATGATTCTCGACCGCTCTCAGGCGTATATCGGCGTGCTGATTGACGACATCATCAACGAAGACGCCAATGAACCCTACCGAATGATGACATCTCGGGCGGAATACCGGCTGCTGCTCCGTCAAGACAATGCGGATTTGAGACTCACACCGATCGGACGGCGGGTTGGCCTGATTTCGGATGAACGCTACGCCCACTTCTTAAATAAGAAGGCGGATATCGAGGCGGAAAAGGAACGCCTGAAGTCGACGACGGTTTCGCCGTCTGAAAGGGTCAACGCAGTGCTGACCGAGCTCGGCACGACGCCGCTCACCTCGGGTCTGCCGATGGCGCAGCTGTTAAAACGGCCGGAGCTGACCTACGACGCTTTGAAGCCGATCGATCCGGAACGGCCAGCGCTTTCGAGACAGGTTCGGGAAGAAGTAGAAATCCAATTGAAGTACGAAGGCTACATTCAAAAGCAGGACCGCCAGGTTGTTCAGTTCAAAAAGCTCGAGGAAAAACGCATTCCTGAAGGGATTGATTACGCCGACATTCAGGGACTCAGACTCGAGGCCGTTGAAAAGCTCAAATCGGTCCGGCCGATGTCCATTGGACAGGCCTCCCGGATTTCCGGCGTCAACCCTGCCGATATTGCCGTTCTGCACGTTTATTTGGAAAATCACAGAGAGCTCTTTAAAAAATGATGGATCAAGATTACGATAATTTTAAGAAGATTTTCATTTCGGAGTCGCCGATTGCGATCAGCGAGGACAAGCTCCAATTACTTTACGCGTTCATGAACGAAATGAAGGCGACCAACGCCCACGTCAATTTGACGCGGATCGTCGACGATCGGGATTTTATTGAAAAACATTTATTGGACGCGATCACCTGTCCGCTGAAGGAAGACGCTGACGCCATTCTCGACGTCGGTTCGGGCGGCGGCATTCCAGGAGTACCGCTGGCCATTTGTCATCCGGAAAAGCATTTTACACTGCTGGACAGCACGGGCAAGAAGATGAAAGCCGTCGAACAAATTGTGAAAGCCATCGGCTTAAAGAACGTCAGCTTTCTCGTCGGCCGCGCCGAAGATTTCGGAAAAGCCCCCAAGTATCGGGAACAATTCGATGCAGTCTGCGCCCGAGCTGTGGCGGCATTCAACATTCTCGACGAGCTCTGTGCGCCCTTTCTCAAGGTTGGCGGCACCTTTTACGCTTGGAAGGGGCAGCAGGCAGAGGCCGAAATTGCCGAAGCGGGGCAGGGCCCAAGTCTATTGGGATTGGGATCAATCCGCACCACACAGAATTTAATACTGAAAAACGCGACGTTTCATGTTATAATTCAATGTGACAAAATCGGCAGCACTCCGAAGAAATACCCGAGAAATTACGGAAGAATTGTCAAAAAGCCTTTAGCTTGATCGTCGGAGTGCGATGTTTCACGTGAAACATCAGGAGCTAAGTGTATGAGAAAAAAGAAAAAAGATTTATTAAAGGGGCGCAAGAAAGAACCAGGCAGCCGCATTTTAGAGGTGCCGGTCGATCAGATTATTCCGAATCCCAATCAGCCGAGACAAGTTTTCGACGAGGAACACTTAAAGGAATTGGCTGAATCGATCAAGACCTATGGGGTGATTCAGCCGATTCAGGTGCGGAAGCTGAACAATAGCCTTTACGAGCTGGTATCCGGCGAAAGGCGGCTGCGCGCATCAAAGCTCGCCAAGCTCAAAACCGTCCCGGCGATTGAGGTGAAGATCAACGACCAGGATTCGGCAGTCTTAGCGATCATCGAAAACGTCCAGCGCGAGGATTTGAATTATTTCGAGGAAGCTGAGAGCTATCAGCAGCTGATTAAGTATTACCATATGACCCAGGAACAGGTGGCCAAGCTGATCGGAAAATCTCAATCCTTTGTCGCGAACAAGTTGAGATTGATTAAGATGGACGACGAGGTCATCGAAGCGGTTAAAAAAGCTGGACTCTCGGAACGCCACGCTCGGGCACTGCTCAAGGTGCCGGACAAGGACATTCAGCTTGAAGTCATCGACCAGGTTAAGCGGCGGGATTTGAACGTCAAAAAGACAGAAAGACTCGTTGAAAAAATTCGGAACGAGGTGCTGGTCAACAATTACGACGAAAAGATCACGCCGGGGAAAAAGGCTAGAGTCAAATCCTTCATCAACGCGCAGATTTATTTGAACACGATCAAGACCGCTTTTAAGGAAGTACAGCGGACCAAGCAGGACGCCAAGTACAAGGAGACAGAAAAAGAAGACAAAATTGTTGTGACGATCACGATCCCCAAATAATCGGATCGGCGGATCATCCACTGGAAAGGAAAGCCAATGTCAAGAGCAAAAGTTATTTCAATATTCAACCAAAAGGGAGGCGTCGGAAAGACGACGACGTGTATGAATCTGACAGCGGCGCTGAGTATAGACGGGTACCGCGTTTTGACCGTCGACATCGACCCTCAGGGCAACACGACCAGCGGCTTCGGTATCGAAAAAAACGACCTCGACAAGAGCATCTACGACGCGCTGATCAACGGTCAAGATCTCAGAGAAGTCATTTTGACTACCGGATACGACCGGCTCAACCTGCTGCCCTCCAACATCGACTTAGCCGGGTCGGAAATCGAGCTGGCGCACATGTCTCAGCGGGAAACCCGGCTGCGCAAAGTGCTCGATCCGGTTCTCGAGTATTACGACTACGTCTTTATCGACTGTCCGCCGTCATTGGGTCTTTTGACCATCAACGCACTGACAGCGTCGGATTCCGTGCTGATCCCCATTCAATGCGAATACTACGCACTGGAAGGGGTCGGCCAGTTGATTTCGACGATCAGCCTCGTTAAGAAAGGCTTGAATCCCAAACTCGATATCGAAGGCGTTTTGATGACGATGTACGATTCTAGGACGAATTTAGCTGTGCAGGTCGTCGGAGAAGTCAAGTCTTACTTTAAAGATAAAGTTTACCGCACGAAGATCCCGAGAAACATCCGACTGGCTGAAGCGCCGAGCTTCGGTGAGACGATTTTCGAAAACGCGCCGAACTCTAAAGGCGCCATTGCGTACGCGGAACTTGCGAAGGAATTTATCGGGAGGGAACATGTCAAGTAAGAAACACCACAACGGTTTAGGTAAGGGCTTGGCCGCATTGATCTCCGACGATATCCATTTCGATGAAAACGGGGGTCTCGAAGAAGCGCAGTCCGAATCGAACTCCCATCAGGACGGTCAGCTGATTGTCGAGCTGCCAATTGGCAAGATTCGGCCCAATCGGGACCAGCCGAGAAAACATTTTGACCAGCGGGCCCTCGAAGAGCTGGCGGCGTCGATTAAAGAACACGGCGTGCTGCAGCCCTTGGTCGTCAAGCAGGAGCAGGGCGCTTATACGATCATCGCCGGCGAACGGCGCTGGCGCGCGGCGACACTGGCTGGCCTCGATACGGTACCGGTCATCGTCAAGGATATGTCCGACCGGGAAGTGGTCGAAATCGCGCTGATCGAAAACGTGCAGCGCGAGGATCTCAATCCGATTGAAGAGGCGATGGCCTTTGAACAGCTCGCGAAGCACTACAATTTAACGCAGGGCGAAATCGGCATCCGCATTGGCAAAAGCCGGGCGGCTGTGACCAACGTGATGCGGCTGCTCAAACTACCAGTTTCGGTGCGGAAGATGGTGCTGAACAATCAGCTCAGCGGCGGACACGCCCGGGCGCTTCTAGGCCTGGACGACGCAGAGACGATGGCATCACTGGCACAGAAGGCCGTTGAGCGGAATTGGTCGGTCCGTGAAATGGAAGATCAGGTGCGCCGGCTTAAAAATCCTCGGCAGAAAAAGGAAAAGAAGCCCAAGGATCCTTACTTGATTGACGTTGAAGATCAATTAAGAAATCATTTAGGCACGTCCGTTACACTGAGCCCAAAAAACAAAAAGGGGAGCGGAAAGATCACCATCGATTATTCTTCAACGGATGAATTGAATCGGATACTGGATTTGCTCAAATAAGGAGGCAATATGAATAAAGGAATACGATTGAGGAGGCGGCTGAATTCACTGTCGACGGCGCTGATTGCCAATATTTTGAACCTGCTGCTTATCTTAATCTTTAAGGGGATTCTCGACGCCGGCGTCAAATCGAATGGCAGCTACAACATGACTTACGGGGTGATCGAGCTGGTCGTCATCGTCGGGTTCTGGATCTATTTCACCTACGCGGCCTTTAAATCGTCTACGGACGACGACGACAATCAGGTGTTTGGCAAATATCTGCTTTACTCGCTGTTGCCGACGGTGATCATGGCAGTGCTGACGACGGTCATCATTTTGAAGGGCCATCCCGGCATCCGCTTCCTGAAGGTTTGGAACGCCTTTACCTTTGTCGTTTCGCCGACACTGTATTTGTTCCTGCCCTTCGGTGTACTGTCTGTATGGCTGGGCAGCCGCGTGCCGTTCATCGCGTTCATGTTCATCTGCATCGGTGTGATCGCAGCGGCGCAGGCTGTGGGCTACGCCTTCGGGGCACAGTCCAGAAAGGTAAGCGAAGCGAAGGACCGCAAGCGCAAGGCTCTCGAAGACAAGTACATGCTCGAACAACAGGAAAAGGCCGAAGCCGGCGAAACAGAAGAACCGCAGCAGGATCAGCCGAAACCGGCTGCACCGAAGGCCAAGGCACGGCGCAGACGTCCTGACGCAGGCGACCCGTTGAGCGATGTGGAATCGCCAGCGGTCATCGAAACCGAAGCTTTCTCGCCTATTACCGATGAAATGATCGACAAGGTGCTCCGTGAGGAACGCAAAAAGCAGCGTGAAGCACAGCAGCAGAAAAGAAAATCGGAACGCTCAGAAAAATCGAAGCCGACGGAAAAATCCGACGGCCCCAAATGGGTCAGCACCGATCAAAAGGATATCAGCAGACGGAAAAAGAAATAATGCGAATTAAAAAATGCAGCCTACGCTGCATTTTTTATTTAAAAGAGAAAGGGTCATATTAAAGGAAACAAAATGAACGAGATCGATCAAACTTATTTCGGCAGAGTCTGGACACATTTTGTCGGCTCCATCAACACGGACGTGATTGTGAACAAGGTCATCAGCGTCGCGCTGACCATTCTGGTCATGTGGATCGCGTCAAAGGTTTTGACAGCCATCATCAAGCGTACCCTGAAGCTCACGAGGAAAAGCCCGCTGACCAATACGCGGGAGGACGAAAAGCGCAGCACGACCATTGCGAAGCTGACGAAGTCGGTAGTTAACACGACGATTATGATTGTCGGCATCTTGGTTATCCTGTCTTACTTCATCAACATTTCAGCGCTGATCACAGTTGCCGGCGTCGGCACGGTTGCCGTCGGCTTTGGCGCGAAGCGCATCGTTGAGGACGTGATTTCTGGCATTTTCATCATCATACAGGAACAATTTTTCGTCGGCGATTACATCGAGCTCGACGGGGGACACAGCGGTATTATTGAAGATATTTCGACGATGATGACCTCAGTCCGTCAGGACGACGGCAGCCTGTACATTGTGCGCAACGGCGAAATCAATCATCTGGTCAACCGCTCGCGGGGCTACTACCGCAAAAGCGTGGACATCAAGGTGGACGGCAGCGCCAGCGTCGTCGACGTGACGAAGATCGCCAACAAGGTCTGCGACATCGTGTACAACGACGACAAGGCGCTCTTCCCGGTTCGGCCAAAGGTGCTGGGCATGACGGATATGGACGGCTCCTACGCGACGCTGCGGCTCTTCGTGTTCTCTGACGCCCTGCACTCGCTGAGCGCTGAAGTGACGATGCGCCAGGCGATTTATCAGGCGATGGAAAAGGCCGGCGTCGCCATTCCGAAGAACACCGTCTGGGTCGTGGAAGAAAAGGAAGGCGGAAGCGATGGCAGACAGGCAGTATGAGGTCGGCAGTGTGGTCGAAATGAAGAAGGGACACCCCTGCGGTGAAAACCGCTGGGAGGTGATCCGCCTCGGCATGGACATCCGCCTCAAATGTACGGGGTGCGGCCGCGTCGTCACGCTGCCTCGGCAGAAATTCGAAAAAATGCTCAAAAAAATTTTATAAGTTCCAAAGAAAAATCTTGATTCAACAGACGGGAGTCTGATATAATACGCACAGTATGTATCCTTGCACAGAGGGTGTGCTTTCATTTATTTGAAAGGTGTACTCCTGCTGAAGGGCAGGCCAAAACTGTGCCAAATTTAGACCATAAGGAGGTGAAACCATGAAGGCTTACGAAACAGTATTTGTTTTGAATCCGGATATGGAAAAAGAAGCGATGGACGCCATTATCAATAACGTCAAATCTGTTATTGAAACAGCTGGTGAAGTAGATGGTGTCGATGAATGGGGCAAGCGTAAACTCGCTTACAAAATCGCGAACAAATATACCGAAGGGTATTACGTTCTGGTTACATTCAAGGCTGAACCATCAGTTCTCGATGAATTGAACCATCGTTACTTAATCAACGACAATATCATCCGCGATATGATCGTTGCGATTGAAGACTAATTGTTTTTGATAAATTAGGAAAGGAAACGGAGCGATGAATAAGGTTATTTTAGTTGGGCGTTTAGCTCGAGATCCGGAACTGCGGACCACGACAAACGGCACTTCTGTGTGCTCATTTGCCATTGCGGTCGATCGCCGCTTCAAACGGGACGGTCAGCCGACTGCAGATTTCTTTAACGTCACCGCGTGGGGCAAACAGGGTGAAATCATCAGCCAATACCTGCGCAAGGGCCGCCAAATTGCCATCTCCGGCCGCCTTCAGACTCGGAATTACACTGCGAATGATGGGTCGAAGCGTTACGTGACAGAGGTCGTTCTCGAAGAATTTGACTTTATCGGCAGCCGCAACGATACTGGCGCGCCGATGAACAATTCCCAGCCCAGCAACAATAACAGCGTGTCCCTTGACGGCAATGACGATATCGATGAAGATTTCCATCTGCTGGCAGACGACGACGACGTACCGTTCTAAGCTCCATCAATAAGGAGAAATAATATGCCAAGACCATTCAGAAGAAGAAGAAAAGTTTGCGAGTTCTGCGAAAACGAAGATTTAAAGGTCGATTACAAAGACGTTGCTACTTTGAGAAAATACGTTTCTGAAAGAGGCAAAATCTTACCGAGACGCGCAACCGGCGCCTGCGCAAAGCATCAGCGTAAAATTACCCAGGCTGTCAACCGCGCTCGCAACCTCGCATTACTGCCATATCAATCAGACAACTTTTAATAAGCATTTTAAGCCATTAAAAAACAGAAGGAACAATTCCTTCTGTTTTTTATTTTAACGCCTAATTTCATTGTTTATTTAGTTCGTTTTTCTTAATCATTTAGATTAATATCTGACGTGAAAGACGGTCTCACCGGATTCGAGGGGAATCTGTTTTTTTTCGAGAGAACGGATGCGGATCCACCGCGACTCGGTTTTCAGTTTTTGGATAAAAAAATCGATATTGCCGGGATCGCCTTGGACTTCCATTTCGACGCTGCCGTCGTAGCAGTTGCGGACCCACCCGGTCAAGTTGTAGAGACTGGCCAGGTGAGAGGCGGTGTAGCGGAAGCCGACCCCCTGCACGCGGCCCGATACGAGAATGTGATAACGAATCATGATGACCTCCGAAAACTAGAATTCAAATTCATTACGCCTATTTTAACATAACGCTCAATAGATAATCCGATTATAACCCGAGGAGTTAATGAAAAATACACAGGGCTATGCTATAATATCTCATTACGAAAAAAGACAGCATAAGAAAAACGACAACAGTATAATTGAATAGAGGCTTTTATGAAAACAAAATCAATTTGGGAACCCATCCTTTATGGTGCGATCGCCGGGATCATTCCCTGTTTATTTCAGGGAATACCGATCTTGATCTTCCTGTATCTGTTTATCCCGATTTTATGGGTGGATCTGGGCCGCAGGGAAGGGTTCAAAAAAACGATTCTGCCGACGGTCGTCGCGCCAATTGTGATGATCCTGACACGCAATCCCGTCATGATTTTTACTTGTACGTGTTATTTGGCGCTGACCGGCATCGGTCTGTCCTGGATGTACGAAAAGGAAATGAGCGGGAAGCAGCGGATGATCGCCGCCTACGCCGCGGTTTTTCTGTCGATCATCGGCGGCATGATCGTCTATCAAATCGTACACCACACGGCGTTCATCGGGGTGCTGGCAAAGGGGATCGAGGCTTACGCCAAAAATCTGACGGCTTCGTATCAGAATACGGATATTTTTACGAAAAGTCAGATGGCGCAGGTGCAGTCCGCGATTGACAGCTTAATCGACCAGACCAAGCAGGCACTGCCGTCGTTCTTTTTGATCCTGCCCTTTTTTGCGGCGTGGATTTTGGTCATTGCCTGCGACAAGACCGTCAGCCGGACCCGTCCGGCCGCGCAGCCGCTTCGGCCGATCAGCCACTGGATGATGTCAAAGCCCCTGCGGAATTTTCTGTTAATTCTGCTGATCGTCTTGTTAATCGCGCAGTTTACTGTGGGCTCAGGCAACATCTACGTCACGACGCTGAATAATTTAGTTGATCTGGGCTTTTCGATGATGGGGCTGTCCTTTTTGTACTGGCTCTTCAATCGGCGTCTGCCGAAGGAAAGCATGGGCCGAAAGGTTCTGATCTGTATTGTGCTGCTGATCATTCCGTCCAGTGCGATGTTTTTGTCATTGATCGGGATTGTGGACGTCTACACGAATATGCGTCTGATCATCGTGTTGAGAGACAGCGGTAGGAGACGGTAGTCATGAACAAAATATTTACAGCCAATACATTGCTTGCGGCCATCGGCGTGGTGACCGGCCTTTACGTCTGTGAGGACCATTTTGTCATCGGCGCGGTGATCATTGGATTGACCTTTGCCGTCGTCGTCGGCGCGCAGATCATCGAACACCAGCGGATCAAGAAGACAGTGTCGACCAAAAAGCTGATCGAGCGCAAGGTTTCGAAAATCACCCACGACCGGATGTACGAAATGCCCGTCGCCATCGCGATTACGTCAGATGACGGCCGGGTGTTGATGACCAATCGGCTGTTTGTGCGCCAGTTTGGCAAACAGACCAGCAAAACCGGCACGAATTTCGCGCAGATCATCGGGATTGACCCGAAAAAGGTCAAGGCCGACGGGACGTTCCACGAGCTCAATTACGAAGACCACGCCTACCTGATGAGTGTGACCGAGTTCTTCAGGGCTGAAAAGCGCAAGCTTTTGTTCCATCTGTTCGACATTACCCAGATTAAAAACAGCGAGGCCCATTACCACCACAGCCGCACAATTCTCGGGTATATCCAAATCGATAACTACGAGGATTTGAGCGAAAGCCTCTCGCCGCAATGCCGAACGGAGCTCTTCGCGCAGATCGACGTGGTGCTGAACCGCTGGGCGCAGCACAACGGCGTCGTGCTTCAGAAATTTGAAAACAGCCATTACCTGATGGTCTTTTCCCACGACGACCTCGAAAAAATGGAAGCCGACCATTTCCGGGTGCTCGATGAAGTCCGTGAGCTCAGCAAGGAGGGCGGTGCCGTGTCGCTGTCTATCGGGATTGAAGATTCTGAAGAGCATTCGACGCTGCCCGAAGCGGAAGAAGGTTCTCGCTCGGCGCTGGACATCGCACTGGCCCGCGGCGGCGACCAGTGCGTCGTTCGGAAAGACGACCACAATATTTATTACGGCGGCGAAACCGAAGCGAAGGAAAAGCGCACGAAGGTCAAGGCCCGGGTCAAGGCGCAGGCGCTGCAGGAACAGATTGTGGAGGCGCGCAACGTCGTGATCATGGGCCATCAGATGCCGGATATGGACTGCGTCGGCGCGGCGATCGGGCTGATCGGCGCCTGCCGGGCACTGAACCGCGAGGCGAAATTCGTACTCAAGGAAATCAATGTCAGCATCCGCTCGCTCATGGATTATTTGAGCAAGGACGCCAATTACACCGAGTGCTTCATCAAGCCGCAGGAAGCGGAAAACTATATAGAAGAAGGCACACTGCTCATCGTCGTCGACACCCAAAACAAGAACTACGTCGAGATGCCGGAGCTGGTGGATCAGGTCAAAAACAGCGTGCTCATCGACCATCACCGCCCGTCGGGCACCGCGATCAAGGCGTCGGTGTTCTCGTACATTGAAGCCTACGCATCGTCGACCTGCGAGCTGGTCTGCGAGCTGCTCCAATATTTCAACAAAAAGGACATCATGGGCAAGACCGAAGCCAATGCGCTGATGGCCGGGATCTGTATGGATACGAAGATGTTCATGTCCAAAACTGGCGTGCGCACCTTCGAGGCGGCGTCCTATCTGAAGCGCAAGGGTGCCGATACGGTCATCGCCAAGACCCTGCTTCAGAACGATATTGAAACCTATTCGGCGCGCACGGAAGCGGTGACCAACGCCGAATTTTACGACAACTCCATCGCGATCTCGCTGTACGAAAATCACAACGCCAACGGCAAGCTGATCGCGGCTCAGGCGGCAGATGAGCTGCTCAACATCCGCGGGATCACCGCGTCCTTTATCCTGTTGAAAAGCGATGAGGGCATCTGCATCAGCGCCCGTTCGATGGGTGAGGTGAACGTCCAGCTGATTTTGGAAAAACTCGGTGGCGGCGGCCATTTGACGATGGCCGGCGCTCAGTTAACCGACTGCGACGATCTGCAAGAAGCTAGGAAAATGCTGATCGCCGCGATAGAATCCTATAAAGAAGGGAAAACAGAATCATGAAAGTAGTATTATTAAAAGATGTAGCAAATGTGGGTAAAGAAGGCGAAGTCGTCAATGTCAAGAGCGGCTACGGCAACAATTTCCTGATCAAAAAGGGACTGGCCGTCAAGGGCACAAAGGAAAACATCGAAAAGGCCAAGGCTCACCAGGCTGAACTGGCCAAACAGCGCGAAGAAGCGCGTCAGGCGGCCATTGACCTCGCGAAAAAGCTGGACGAATCTCAGTTAATTATCAAGGAACGGGCTGCGGACGACGGCGTGCTGTTCGGCTCCGTGACCAATAAAAATATCGCGGAACACCTGGAAGCTGATCTCGGTCTCGTGGTCGATAAGCGCAAAATCGACATGCCGGAAGCCATCCGCAACGTCGGTCATTTCACGGTCAAAATCAAAACTGCGCCGGGCGTCATCGGCAAGCTGACGGTCATCGTCACTGAAAAATAAGCGCTTCCGATGCAATGCCTGCTGTAAAACCTAAAGAGCTGCCCCACAACCTGGAGGCGGAGGCCTCTGTTCTGGGCGGGCTCATCGTCAATTCCGAACAGCTGATGACGGCCGAGGAACACCTTCGGCCCGAGGATTTCTTTTCAGCCCGAAACCGGCTGATCTACGAAAACATGCTGAAGATGCGGGAGGAAGGCATCCCGATCGATTTAGTCACACTGACCGAACGCTTAGCCAATCTGAACCTGATGGAAAAGATCGGCGGACCGGTTTATCTGGCCGAGCTCCAGAACGCGATGCCGATGTTTGCCAACTTCGAGCATTACTGCATCATTGTGCAGGATCAGGCATTGATCCGCCGTCTCGTCGAGGCGTCGTCGAGCATCATTGACGACTGCTACGGCGAGTTCGAAAACGTGTCGGACGTGGTTGAAAGGGCCGAAGAGAAAATTTTCAAGGTCGCGGAAGGACAGATCGCCGGCGATTTCACGAGCGTTCAGGATGTCGTCAACGAAACGCTGGATCACATCGAAAAGGTCCGCGAAGCCGAGGGCGAGCTGACAGGGCTGGCCACTGGATTTTCCGAGCTGGACTTCAAGACCTCCGGCCTTCAAAATTCGGACTTGATTTACGTCGCGGCGCGTCCGTCCATGGGGAAGACCGCCTTCGCGCTGAACCTCGCTCAGTACGCGGCGATTCACGAAAACGCGACAGTCGCCATCTTCAGTCTCGAAATGTCCCGGACGCAGCTGCTTCAGCGTATGCTGTGTTCCGAAGGACTCATCGACCTGTCTAAGGTCCGCAAGGGGACGCTGAGCGACGAGGAATGGCAGATCCTCGGCGACGCCTCGGCGCGGCTCTACGGCACGAAAATCTGGATCGACGACACCGGCGGCCAGACGCTGGCCGATATTCGAGCCAAGACCCGGCGGATGAAGGCCGAAAAAGGGCTCGACCTGGTGGTCATTGACTACCTGCAGCTGATGAGTGGCCGCGGCCATTCGGAAAACAGACAGAACGAAGTGTCGGAAATCTCCCGTGGCCTTAAAGCGCTGGCCAGAGAACTGGACTGTCCGATCATCTGCCTGTCGCAGCTGAGCCGTGCGCCGGACGGAAGACCGGATCACCATCCGCTGCTCGCGGACCTGAGAGAATCCGGTTCCATCGAACAGGACGCCGACGTCGTTCTTTTTTTGTACCGCGAATACTATTACGACAAGGAAAACGGCAACCCGTACATGGCCGAGCTGGACGTCGCCAAACAGCGTAACGGTCCGACCGGCCGCATCAACCTGACCTGGCGTCCGGAATACACCCGCTTCATGGATTGGGCGGACGATAAGCAGTACCCGGATGAGCCGGCGCCCGCTGCGGCGAACGTGCCGTTTTAGAAAGGCTGCTATGTTTTGATATAAAAAGGAGAGCACATGCCACTGTCAATCGTCGGAACACCGATCGGCAACCTCGAGGATTTTTCCGTTCGGGGCGTGAGGACCCTCGAGGAAGCGGATCTGATCGCGGCGGAGGACACCCGCAACACGATCAAGCTTCTCAACCATTTTGATATTCACACGCCGATGACGGCTTACCATAAATTTAACGAAAAGGCTGTGACCGGGGAGCTCGTCGAGAAAATGCAGGCCGGTGCCCACATCGCCCTGGTCTCCGACGCGGGGATGCCCGTGCTTTCAGACCCGGGACGGATTCTGATCCGCGCCTGTCAGGACGCGGGCATCCCGGTGACCGCAGTGCCTGGACCGACGGCGTCGGTGACGGCTGTCGCGCTTTCGGGCATCAATTGCCAGCATTTCGTGTTTTACGGCTTTCTGGGAAAATCGAATCAGTCGATTCAAGAGGGCTTGACGGCGATCGAAAAATCGCCGTGGCCGGTCGTGGTTTACGAAACGCCCCACCGCCTGCTGAAAACCCTGTCCAAAATGGCGGCGCAATTTCCCGATCGGGAAATGAGTATTTCCCGGGAAATAACGAAACGCTACGAGCAGACTCGGCGGGACACAGTGACGGGACAGCTCGATTATTTCACCGAACACCCGCCGAAAGGGGAATTCGTCCTGGTCATTGACGGGGCCGGCGAATCAGCAATGGTGGCGGATGACACCGCAGCCCGCCTGTCGGAAGGGCCGATTGCCGAACACATGGCCTATTATTTGAATCAGGGAATGCGGGAAAAGGACGCGATGAAAGCCGTCGCGAAGGACCGGGGCATCTCGAAGCGGGAAGTCTACAAAATGGTCAAAATCGACGGCGGTTCGCCGTCGTGACGCCGGCCTATTGAACATTTAAATGGGATAAATTATAATAGAATCAGAAACGATATCAGGAAACAAAAGCGGACTCCGCTTTTGATCAGAGAGGAATGATTTTATGCCAGAATCGAAAAAAACCTTTTACGTGACGACACCGATTTATTACCCGAGCGGTGATCTGCACATCGGGCACACTTATACGACCGTCGCGGCGGATACGCTGACCCGCTTCAAAAAGCAGCAGGGCTACGACGCGTACATGCTGACCGGGACCGACGAACACGGACAGAAGATTCAGAAACTCGCTGAAGCCGCCGGCGTGACGCCGAAGGCCTACGTCGACAAGACGGTTGCGAAGATCAAGGATTTGTGGAAGCTAATGAACATCAACTATTCCCAGTTCATCCGCACCACCGACGAAGAACACGTCAAGAGCGTGCAGAAAATCTTCAAGCGCTTCTACGAACAGGGTGACATCTACAAAGGCACCTATGAAGGCTGGTACTGCACGCCGTGCGAATCCTTCTGGACGGAAACCCAGCTGGTAGACGGGAAATGCCCGGACTGCGGCCGTCCAGTCGAAAAGGCTCACGAAGAAGCCTATTTCTTCAAAATGAGCAAATACGCGGATCGGCTGCTTCAGTACATCGAAGATCACCCGGGCTTCATTCAGCCTGAATCCCGGAAGAACGAAATGATCAACAACTTCATCAAGCCGGGGCTGCAGGATCTGTGCGTCAGCCGGACCTCTTTCAACTGGGGGATTCCGGTGGATTTCGATCCGGGACACGTCGTCTACGTCTGGATTGACGCGCTGAGCAATTACATTACGGCGCTGGGCTACTTAAACGACAAGCCGCAGCTGATGGACAAGTACTGGCCGGCGGACCTCCACCTGGTCGGGAAGGACATCATCCGCTTCCATACGATTTACTGGCCGATCATGCTGATGGCGCTGGATCTGCCGCTGCCGAAGACCGTTTACGGGCACGGCTGGATTCTGCTCAAGGGCGGCAAGATGTCCAAATCCGTGGGCAACGTCGTCGACCCGGTCGAGCTCGCGGAAAAATACGGGGTCGATCCGCTGCGCTATCACGTGCTCAAGGAAATGAAGTACGGCTCCGACGGGGTTTACAACGAAGACCTGCTGGTCGCCAACATCAATTCCGATTTGGCCAACGACCTGGGCAATCTGTTGTCCCGAACCATCGCGATGACCGTGAAGTATTTCGGCGGCGTGATTCCGGAAACCCAGCTGGCCGGCGATCACGACGACGATCTGAAGCAGACCGCGAAGGACGCCATCGACGAATACGTCTCTTATATGGACAAGCTGGACTTCAGCCGCGCCCTTCAGGCGATTTGGAAGCTTATCGGCCGTGCCAACAAATACATCGACGAAACTGAGCCTTGGGTGCTCGGCAAGGACGACAGCCAGAAGGACCGCCTCGCGGCTGTGCTGTACAACTTGACGGAAACCCTGCGCATCGTGTCGGTGCTGATCGCGCCGGCCATCCCAGAAACAGCGGAAAAGATGAGCACGATTTTGAATCTCACGCCGGACCTTCAAACCTGGGACAGCATCCAGACCTTCGGACAGTATCCGGCCGGGACGCAAGTGAAGAAGTGCGCGCCGCTGTACCCGAGAATTGATGTGAAGCAATACGAAAAGGAACGGGCCGAAAAAGAAAAAGCTCAAAAGGCCAAGGCGCAGAAAGCGAAGAAGGCGAAACAAAAGACTGAACCGCAGACGCCGGGGGTCATCACGATCGACGATTTCGGCAAGGTCAAAATGCGCGTCGCAGAAGTTTTGTCCTGCGAAAAGCATCCGGATGCGGACAAGCTTCTGGTGTTCCAGCTGGATTTCGGCGACGAAAAACGCCAGATCGTTTCCGGCATCGCCAAATGGTACAAGCCGGAAGAACTGGTCGGCAAAAAGGTCATCGCCTGCACGAACTTGAAGCCCATCAAGCTCAGAGGCGTCAACTCCAACGGGATGATCCTCTCCGCTGAAAAGGACGGGGAACTCCGCGTGCTGACGGTGGACGGCGATATGCCGGCTGGGTCAGAAGTCGGCTGATGGTAAAATATAAAATAAAGCGTAAATAAAGAATCACAGAGACATGCAAATGCCTCTGTGATTCTTTTTTTGTGCCGAAAGCTTAACGTGATGGTCATCGGATTCAGTTTTGCTTTTATTTAGAATTAAAGGCGCCGTGATACACTAAAATCAATCAAGAATAAGGGAGGGATCATTGTGTTAAAGGAATTTGTACCGGCGCACCGTCCGGACGATGAAAGCTTAAACGCCGAACGCAAGGCGCTGGAAAAACGCCTGGGCAAGGACCAGCTGCGCATTGCGGCGGCCAAGCTGCCGGTTATGGTGATTTTTGAAGGCTGGGGCGCCGCCGGAAAGGGGACGGTGCTGTCCCGGCTGATCAAGGATATCGATCCGCGGTTTTTTAAGGTGAAGTCCTTTGACAAGCCCACGAAGGAGGAAAAGGCCTACCCCTTTATCCGCCGCTACCTGCTGGACATTCCGGAAAACGGCAAATTCACGTTTTTCGTGCCCTACATGATGGAGGAAGTGACCGACGGCGCCTTCAGCGGCCATCTGGACAGCGCGGCCTTTCAGCAGACCATCGACGAAATCAACACGATGGAGCGCTCGCTCCACGACAACGGCACCTTGATCCTCAAGTTCTTTTTCCATCTCGGCCGGAAGGAACAGAAAAAGCGCATCAAACGCTTAGAGGCTGACAAGAATACCAAATGGCGGGTGGACCGGGATGATTTGGACGAAAATAAGCATTACCGTGAATTTGAAAGGCTGTACGACAATTATTTGAGCCGGACAAATCAGTCCTACGCGCCGTGGGTCATCGTCGACGCTGGGGAAGACGAGAAATGGACAGAGCTGCAGGTCCTTCGATTCATCACCCAGGGGATCGACACCGCCCTTCAAAACAAAGGGACGGCCGTGCCGATTCTGCAGAACCGCTTCGCGCTGACGCCGATGCCGAAGCTGTCTGACGTGGAGTTAGAAGATAAAAAGCTGGAAGCAGCGGCATACCACAAGCTGCTCAAAAAGTATCAGCGGGAATTGAGCGATCTGCAGAACCGGGTGCACCGCAAAAAGATTCCGGTGATCATCGGCTACGAAGGCTGGGACGCAGCGGGGAAAGGCGGCAACATCAAGCGGGTGACCGAGGCGCTGGACCCGAGGGGCTACACCGTGCACCCGATCGCGTCGCCGGAGCCCCACGAAAAGAACCGGCATTATCTCTGGCGCTTTGTAGAAAAGCTGCCGAAGGCCGGCAATTTTGCGATTTTCGACCGGACGTGGTACGGCCGGGTGATGGTCGAACGGCTGGAGGGTTTTTGCTCGGAAAACGACTGGCAGCGGGCCTACAACGAAATCAACGAATTCGAGTACAGCCTGAACCAATGGGGCGCCGTGATCATCAAGTTCTGGCTGCAGATCGATCCCGATACGCAGCTGGCCCGCTTCAAGGAGCGGGAGGCGACGCCGGACAAGCAGTGGAAAATCACTGACGAGGATTGGCGCAACCGCGACAAATGGCCGCAATATGAGACCGCTGTCGACGAAATGATCGAAAAGACCAGCACGGCCTTTGCGCCTTGGCACATTCTCGAGTCCTGCGACAAAAAATACGCCCGCGTCAAGGCGCTGAAGATTATCGTCAAGGCGCTGCAAGACAGGCTGAAAGCTTAAATGCGAGTCCCTGAACCCATCTGGGTTCGGGGATTTTTTGCATTTTCAGCGCGTAAAGTGAAAATTTTCAGGAAAATCAGAAAAAAGTTGACGGGTTGAATAAAAAGTAATATACTTACGATTGTATTCCGAGTAAATCACTTGGATATTAAGTTGGAGGTAAATTATCATGGCAAATTCATTACTTAAAGTTCGTCAACTGACAGTTAATGTTGAAGATAAAGAAATTCTGCACCAGGTCGATTTGGATATCGCGACCGGTGAAACCCACGTGTTGATGGGGCCGAACGGTGCAGGAAAATCGACACTGGGTTACGCCCTGATGGGCAACCCGCGTTACGACGTCACAGGCGGCAGCGTCCTGTTCGACGGCAGCGATCTGCTGGACATGACGGCGGATCAGCGCGCGAAGGCCGGCCTGTTCCTGTCCTTCCAGAACCCGCTGGAAGTGCCGGGCATTACCCTGGGCAATTTCATCCGCAACGCCGTCGAACAGCGCACCGGTGAACGGGTCCGCCTCTGGAACTTCAGAAAGCAGCTCGAAAAGGAATGCGAAATTCTCGACATGGATCCGAGCTACGTCGACCGCGACCTGAACGTCGGCTTTTCCGGCGGTGAAAAGAAAAAAGCTGAAATCCTGCAGCTGCTGATGCTCAAGCCGAAATTGGCGATCCTCGACGAAACGGACTCCGGTCTGGACGTCGACGCAGTCCGCACGGTGTCCAAGGGCGTCGAAGAATACCAGAAACAGGAAGACGGCGCGCTGCTCATTATCACGCACAACACCGGTATTTTGAGCTCCTTAAAGGTCGACCGCACTCACGTGCTCGTGAACGGTCAGGTGGTCGGCGGCGGCGACGCGTCACTGGTCGATGAAATCAATCGGGACGGCTACGAAAAATACGAAGCCAAGGCAGCAGAATAAATCGGAGGACGGCTGATGAGCAAAGAAAAAACATACGTCGAAGACGTCGATCGGTCTCTTTACGATTTCCGGTACGACGAAAACGACAAAGATTTTTATAAAGTCGACAGCGGGCTGACCCCTGAAATTGTCGAACAGATTTCGGAAGAAAAGAACGATCCCAAATGGATGCGGGACCTTCGTCTGAAGTCTCTGGAAATTTTCAACCAGAAGGGAATGGGCCAATGGGGTCCGCCAATCGACGGGTTGAACATGGACGACATCGTCACCTACGTGCGGCCGAAAACCAAAATGAGCGCCAATTGGGAAGACGTGCCGAAGGACATCAAAGACACCTTTGAACGTCTCGGCATTCCTCAGGCGGAACGGAAATCCTTAGCTGGGGTCGGTGCTCAGTACGACTCCGAGCTGGTGTACCACAACGTCCGCAAGGAAGTCGCGGAACAAGGTGTTGTTTACACCGATATCGAATCGGCGCTTCACGGCGAATATGCGGACATGATCAAGGACCATTTCATGCACTTAATCACCCCTCGCGATCACAAATTTGCGGCTCTTCACGGGGCGGTCTGGTCCGGCGGTTCTTTCGTCTATGTGCCAAAGGGTGTTTCCGTTGAAATCCCGCTGCAGTCCTATTTCAGACTCAACGCGCCGGGCGCTGGACAGTTTGAACACACATTGATCATCGTCGATGAAGGAGCGGACCTTCACTTTATCGAAGGATGTTCAGCACCGAAATACAACGTTGCCAATCTTCACGCCGGTGCGGTCGAACTCTTTGTCGGCAAGAACGCAAGACTGCGCTATTCGACGATCGAAAACTGGTCGAAAAACATGTACAATTTGAATACCAAGCGGGCCAAAATCGAAGAAGGGGGCAAGATGGAATGGGTCTCCGGTTCTTTCGGCTCCCACGTTTCCTATTTGTACCCGATGACGATTTTGGACGGTGCCGGCGCACAGATGGAATACACCGGCATCACCTTCGCCGGCAAGGGGCAGAACCTCGATACTGGGATGAAAGTCGTTCACAACGCACCGAACACGACTTCAGCGGTATCCGCTAAGTCCATTTCGAAGGACGGCGGGATTTCCACTTACCGCTCTTCGGTCGTTGTGACCAACAAAGCGAAAGGTGCGAAATCTTCGGTGAGCTGCGCATCGCTGATGCTTGACGACATTTCGAGATCCGACACCATTCCGGCGATGGACGTCCGGACGCAGGATGCCGA
>DGWE01000088.1 GCA_002396065.1 Eubacteriaceae bacterium UBA4266 | reverse complement strand
TCGTCCAGCGTGTAATACCTATAATTGTTCTCCGCATTGCGCTTTGGGTTCAGGATGCCGACCTTTTCGTAGTAGCGGATGGCGTCGGTGCTGACGCCGAACAATTTGGACAATTCGCCGATGCGAAAGGTTTTTTTATTTTTCATGGGTTCCCCTTGCAATGTAAAAAAAGATTTGACCTTAGTATAACACCAAGCTTTATAATAAAAGTACAAATTAATAAAGTTTTATTGATCCGAATGACTAAGCAAAGACGCAGCTGGATTCAGGTGCATCTTTGCTTTTTTTATTGGAGCGCAATCCGGGGAAGGAGGATATGCATGAACGCATTTGAATTTTTTACACCGACACACATTATTTTTGGACGGGGCAGTCTGAATCAGATTGCTGACGAAGCAGAGAAGCTAGGGGACAAGGGCCTGGTGGTCACGGACAAAGGGCTGATGGCGACCGGTCTCGTCGATCCAATTATTGATGCGTTAAAGGCGAAGCAGCTCAATTTTGAGGTCTGGACCGATATCGTCCCGAACCCAAGAGACGTCGACATCGAACGGGGCGCCGAATACGCGAAGGCCCACGCCATTGACTACCTGATCGCCATTGGCGGCGGCTCGTCGATGGATACAGCCAAGGCCATCGGCGCGCTGATGACCAACGGAGGCGTCTGCGCCGACTGGACCGACGGCAACCTCGAACATCCGATCGCACCGCTGATCTGTGTGCCGACCACCTGCGGCACCGGCAGCGAAGTGACCCACGAATCGATTATCAACAATACCACAACTTTGGAAAAGGACTGCATCTGGGGGCCGGAAAATTCAGTCACGACGGCGATCATCGATTCGACAGTGATCGACCACCTGCCGGGATCCATTCTCGGCTCCACCGGGATGGACGCCCTGACCCACGCGGTTGAAGCCTACGTCTGCAAAGCGGCCAACCCGCTGACCGACGGCATCGCTTTGTCGGCGATCCGCCTGATCTCGGACAACATCGTCAAAGCCGTCGAAACCCACGATCCAGAAGCCCTTGACGCGATGATGGCGGCGAGCACGATGGCGGGCATGGCCTTCGGCAATTCGGACGTGGCCTCGGTTCACTCGATTTCGGAAGCCCTCGGCGGCTTTTACGACATTCCCCACGGCGTGGCCAACGCGATGTTCCTCGCGCCGGTGTCCCGCTACAGCGTGAAGGGCGCGGTCGACCGCTACGCCGACGTGGCCCGCGCCATGGGCGCAGGGGACAGCCGGGACAGCGCAGAGGACCTCGCCATCGCTGGCATCGACAAAATGACAGCCCTCGCCGAAAAATTGCACATTCCCAAATTCGCTGACATCGAACAGGTCGACCCGAAGGATTTCCCAAGACTCGCCAAGACGGCGGCCAACGCCGACGAAACGGCGGACAATCCGGTGATGATGAACGAAACGGATTTTGTAAACGTGATGACGGCCGTCTACGAGGGCCGCTTGTAAAAGCGTTTGTTTGATTAGAAAGGATAAAATTATGGAGACTGCCAATATCTTCAAGCGCATCGGGTATTACATGAACCCGAAACACATCGATAAAAAGATGGTCAAGCTCTGGACGTTCTGGATCATCCTCAACGTCGTGCTGTGGCTGATTCCGCAGTCAGTGACCAAGGGATCGATTCTGATTTTCGTGCCGCTGGCCGGGCTGTTCGTCTACGCGCTGACGACGAAGGACGTCATGAGCTCTCTGCTGATGGGGACGCTGTCGATGTACATTCTGTGGTACAAAGGCGGATTTTTAAACGGCTTTATGAAAGACACGCTGACCAGCCTCGCCGATCAGGAAAACATCGAAATGTACATGTCGTTCTTCCTCTGCGGCGGCATCATCATCGCGATGAAGCGCAGCGGCGCGACCAACGCCTTTACGAAGTTTATCACCGGCCATTTCGGCAAGAACGAAAAGGCGATTCTCGCGACTTCCGGGATTTACGCCGGGGCCACCTCGATTGACGACTACGTCTCGGCGCTGACCGCCGGCGCGGCCTTCTCGCCGCTCATCGACGCGATTCAAAAGCCGCGGCTCGCGCTGGCCTACGTCATCCGAACGTTGAGCATTAACGTGTCCGAGCTGCTGCCCGTCGGGGCGTGGGGGTATTTCGTCGTCTACCAGATCGCGGCGGCGAAAAACGTGCCCAACCGCGCGGCCGCGACGCATATTTTCATTCAGTCTATTCCGTACATGTTTTACGCGATCGTCGCCTGCGTCATCGCCATGCTCTTCGCAGTGGGCATCGTGCCGAAAATCGGCAAAATGAAGGAAGCCTACCGCATGCTCGAAGAAGACGGCGTCCAAATGGGCGCGCTGACCGACGGCTCCGAAGCGGAAGAAGAAGACTACGATCCGGATAATCCGCGGACCAAGCACTGCTCAGTCCTCAATTTGGTCCTGCCGATCGTCTGCATCGTCGTCGCGCTGATCGCCAGCGGCCTCGACTGCTTTGTCGCGTTCATGGTCGCGACGGTGTTCACCGGTATTCTCTACGTCTGCCAGGGCCTGTTCACGATTCAGGAATACGTCCAATGCATCGTCGACGGCTTCATCGATATGTGCGACATGGTCATCATCCTGATGATCGGCTACATCATGCAGAACGTCATGTACAGCATGGGGATGGAAGCCTTCGTGCATTCCGTGCTCGGCGGCATTCCGGTCGTCAATCTGATTCCGTTTATCCTGTTCGTGTTCTTCTCACTGACGGAATACCTCTACAGCCTGAACTACACGCTGTATCAAATTGCCATCCCGGTGTTGATGGTCGTGCTCACGAAAATCGGCGCCAACGTGCCGCTGTGCCTGGGCGCTTTGATCTCCGCCGGTCTTTTCGGCGCCAACGCCTGTGTCGTCTCTGACCTCGGCGTCATTTCCGCGAGAGCCTGCCGCGTCAAGATTTACGAACAGTACGAAACGTCACTGCCCTATTTCCTTATCGCCGATGCGATTTCGGCCGTGCTCTACTTGATTGCAGGATTTGTCCTATGATTTTAAAAAGAAATTTAGCCAGAGCCGCTGCGATTTTGACAGCAGTGGCTTTAGCTTTGATGTGCCTGTCCGGCTGCGGACAGTCAAAAAAATCAAACAAGGAACTCAATATCATCGTCTGGGACGGGACCTGGTCCGAAGAAATGTTCCAGGATTTTGAAAAGGAAACGGGCATCACGGTGAACATCAGTTACGTCGATAACACTGATACGCTGATGTCCAAGCTGATCCAAGGCAACGCCGATTACGATTTAATCGATTTGGAAGGGGCTTACGTCAAGCCCTTCGTTCAGCACGACCTGTTGGCGAAGATCGATCAGAGCAAGATCACGAACACCAAGTACATTGTGGACGATTATAAGAAAACCGGCCCGATTGGGGACAAGAATCTCGAATATACCGTGCCGGATATGGCGCCGAGCTACACCTCTGTGATCGTCAATAAGAAAACCTGTCCGATTAAAATCACCCGGTTCAGCGATTTAGCTAATCCGAAGTTAAAAGATCAGCTGGCTATGGTTAACGCGACCAACTCCCTTTACGGGGCGGCCCTTCAGGATCTGGGGTATTCCGCGGCTTCGACAGACGAGTCTCAGATTGCCGAGGCGAATGCGCTGCTCAAAAAGATCAAGAAAAACGTCAAGGCCTTTGTCGGCGAGAGCGCCGTGTCACAGCTCGAAAGCGGCGAGTGTTCGGTGGCCTTCTGCTGGGATTATCCGACCCTTTGCGGGGACAGCGACACCAATTGGGATAAGTTCGAGGAAATTCCGCTGAAGGGCGGCAATGAATACTGCATGCAGTACTGGGCGGTTCCGAAGGCTTCGACCCATAAGAAAGAAGCGCAGCAGCTGATCAATTTTATTCTCAGACCGAAGGAATTGGCCAAGTGCTACAAGGAATACTACGCGGTGCCCCTTGAAAAGAAATCGGCCATTGCGAAGTATCTGCCGAAAAATTATTACAAGAACCCGTCGATCAAGAGCTCCCAGCGGCTGCTTCACAATTCGTGGAACGTTTCCGTCGACGAAAAACAAATCGCGTTGATGGACAGCTATTACACGAAGTTGATGGGCGAAAAGTAGTCCAGAAAATTAAAAAAGGAATGAAACCATGAAAAAAATTGATGTAATTACACGGCCTGAAAAACTCGTTGCTTTGAAGAAAATCTTCATGACCCACAACTGCCAGGGCATGACGGTCAGCTCAGTGATGGGCTGCGGCAGACAGCGGGGCTATCTGCCGGAAATGAATTTTGTCGGGGACGATATCAATCTTTTGCCGAAAATTGAAGTGTTTGTCGTCACCGAAGACGAGCAGGTTGAAGAAATTCTCGCAGACATTCAGACGGCCATCGGTACCGGCACCAACGGGGACGGCAAGGTTTTTGTGACCGATGTGGTCGATGCCATGCGGATCAGAACCAACGAACGCGGGGAGGACGCCATCAAGTAATGGAGGCCAGACGATGAATGAAAAACAGCCAATCGTGCAATTGGTCGACGTTCAAAAATTCTACGGTGACAATCACGTTGTGAAAAACTGCAACCTGGATATCATGCCGGGAGAATTTCTCACCCTGCTTGGGCCGTCGGGCTGCGGCAAAACCACGACGCTGCGCATGATTTCGGGGTTTGAAAAGCCGACCTACGGGGAAGTGCGCCTGGGAGGCCAGAACGTCGATCAAATTCCGCCTTTTAAACGCAACGTTAATACCGTGTTTCAGAATTACGCGCTGTTTCCCAATATGAACGTGGCCGACAACGTGGCCTACGGCTTAAAGGTGCGGAAACGCCCGAAAAGTGAAATCAAAAAGCGGGTGACGGAAATGCTCAAGCTGGTTCAGCTGGAGGGCTTCGAAAAGCGGAAAATCGCGCAGATGTCCGGCGGCCAGAAACAGCGCGTGGCCATCGCCCGCGCCTTGATCAATGAGCCAAAGGTCCTGCTCCTCGACGAGCCGCTGGGCGCTTTGGACCGCAAGCTGCGCAAACAGATGCAGATTGAGCTCAAGCAGCTGCAGAAAAAGCTGGGCATCACCTTTGTTTTCGTGACTCACGATCAGGAAGAAGCCCTGACGATGAGCGACCGCATCGCCGTCATCAACGAGGGAGAAATTCAGCAGCTGGACACGCCGCAGAAAATATACGATGAACCGGCCACCCGCTTCGTCGCGGATTTCATCGGCGAGTCCAATATCATCGACGCGGTCGCGATGGGAGAGGACGGCGATTTCCTCAGAGTTGGCACCGAAAACGGGCAGGCCATCAGTTTGATGGCGGATTCGAATATCCAGACTGGCGACGCGGTTTCGGTCGCAGTGCGTCCGCAGAATATGCAGTTTTCGTTGGAACCAGTCGATCATTTTTCAATCAAAGGGGTGGTCAGCGACCATATTTTTATGGGCCATATGATCAAAATGATCGTGAAGCTCAACGACGGCTCCACGGTTCGCATTAACCGATTTGGAGAAGATGAACTGGCGCCGGTCGGACAGGTCATTAATTTGTACTGGGAACCGGGAAAATCCCGGACTTTCCGCAACAAATCCTGGTTTAAAACCAATTCGGTTGTGGATTTACAGGAGGCAGTCGATGAAGCCAACGCCACACACTTCTGAGAAAAAATCGCTGAAGGACCGCCTGTCGGCGATCGTACTCTGCGGACCGATGACGGCATGGTCCCTTTTGTTTATTGTGGTGCCCATTGTGATCCTCGCCGTTATGAGCTTTATGACCAAGGGCGCCCTCGGCGTGATTGTGCCGAAGTTTACGCTTGCCAACTACAAAGCCCTCGGCGATAAGGTTTATCTCAACGTGATTGTGCAGTCGCTGATTATCGCGGGCTGGACGACCGGGCTGACTATATTGCTGGGGTATCCCTTCGCCACAGCCATGGCGAGAATGCGCGCGCGGACCTCAGGCGTGATGATGGTGCTCTTGATGATTCCGATGTGGGTCAGCGGGCTGGTCATCATTTACAGCTTCGTCATCCTGCTCAATCACTCGGGGATCATCAACACCTTTTTAATGCACATCGGCCTGATCAAATCGCCAAAATCGATGCTGTACACCAACTTCTCGGTGATCTGCGGGATGCTGTACATGTTCCTGCCCTTTGCGGTGCTGCCGATGTATTCCTCAATCGAAAAGCTGGATCATAATCTCGTCGAGGCGTCTCAGGATTTGGGCGCGAGCCCGGTGCGTACCTTTTTTAAGGTGACACTGCCGCTGACTTCGCCGGGCATTTTTGCCGCTGTGATTCTGACCTTTATCCCCTGTGTCGGCTACTACATGGTCACCGATATGCTGGGAGGCGGCACGAGCATGCTGATTGGGAATCTGATCGACAGGCAGTTCACCATCGCGCGGAACTGGCCATTTGGGGCAGCGCTGTCGATGGTGCTGGCGATTGTGATTTTCGCGATGGTCGGCATCTACACGAAACTCGGCGGTAATCTCGACGATTTGGGATAAAAGGCTTTTGGAAGGAGAAAATTGTGAAACAACGAGAAAACCGGCGCGCCAGTGATGTGTTTTTAAAAATTGTCGTCGCCGTCGTGATGATTTTCGTTTACGCGCCGGTTGCGGTGATGGTGGTGTATTCCTTCAACAACAGCCGGGCAAACATGATTTGGCTGGGCTTTACGACGCAGTATTACAAGCAGCTGTTCCAAGATCAATACCTCTGGTCGATTTTCGGCACGACCTTGATCATCGCGGCGGTCGCCACCGCCATCGGCACAGTTGTTGGCACCCTCGGTGCCGTTGGATTCAGAAAACACCAGTTTTTTGGCAAGGAGCTGATTCACTACTCGATGTATTTCCCGATCGTCATTCCGGAAATCGTCTTGGGGGTTGCGCTCTTGTTATTCTTCGACCGGATGGGCATTGCCCTCGGCATGCCGACGATCATCATCGGGAACGCGACCTTGATTCTGCCCTACGTCTACATTACGGTCAACGCCAGACTGGTGGGGATGGACCCATCCATCGAGGAGGCATCCTACGATTTGGGAGCCGACCGCGGCTACACCTTTTTCCACGTGATTCTGCCGGCTATCATGCCCGGGGTGCTCTCCGGCGCGTTCATGTCATTCTCGCTGGTGCTCGACGAGCTCATCGTGACCAGTTTTCTGGCCAGCGCGCGGATCACGACGCTGCCGATTAAGGTCTACTCGATGGTCAAAAAGGGTGTAACGCCGGAAATCAACGCCCTCTCGACGATCATTCTTTTCGTCTGTCTGGGCTGCGTGGCGGCTTGGCTGATCGTCGGCGGCATCAAACAGAAAAGGGAACGCGAGGCGAGAGAAAGGGCACTGAACGTCGATTAAAGTTAAAAAGTTTTTAGTTTGATAGACAGCGAAACGGGAAGGAATCCGCTTCGCTGTTTTTTTATTATCAAAAATATCGAAAAATCGAACAAATGGCCGCTAATGTTCGAAAACGCACATATGCGTCAAATTGATTCTGTTCAAAAAGGGATCAATTCGCTATTTTAGTAAAATCACAAGAAGAAGGAGCGGAAGTTTGCACTACCTCAAACAAGTTCAAGCCTTCGACAGTCTGCTTTGGGGCTTGCCTTTTATGATTTTTATTATCGCCATTGGCGGGTATTTCTTCGTTCGAAGCAAAGGCTTCACGATCGCCCATCTGCCGTATATTTTGAAGCGGACTCTGGGGCGTTCGATTCGGAAAAAAGGGCAGGATGAAGGCAGCGGCCGGCACATTTCGTCCTTTGAGGCGGCCTGCATCGCCATCGGCGGGACGGTCGGCAACGGCAACATTGCCGGCGTGGCCACCGCGATTGCAACCGGCGGTCCGGGCGCGGTGTTTTGGATCTGGGTCTGGGCCTTTTTCGGCATGATCGTCAAATGCGTCGAAACCTCCCTCAGCTGCTATTATCGGAGTCGAAACGATAAAGGCGAATTTTACGGCGGCACGACGTATTTCCTCGAAAAAGGGCTGGTGAAAAAGCGGGGACACCGTTCCGGCTGGATTCTGGCCTTTTTATTCGGAATCGGCTTTATCCTGCAGTTTTTAGGCGGCTCTCAAGCCTATTCCATCGCCGAATCCTTGAACACCTGCTTCGGGATGAACATGATCGTCTTCACGTTAATCTATTCGGCGCTGCTCTTTTATATCATTTATAGAGGGGTGCCGCGCATCGCGAAATTTGCATCCCGGGCGGTGCCGTTTATGTGCGTCGCCTACCTGCTGGGTGGCGTCGGCATCATCGCGCTGAACATCGGCCGGGTGCCGGCGGTTTTCGCGTTGATTTTCAAGTCGGCTTTTACACCGACTGCCGCGAGCGGCGGATTTGTCGGCGCGTCGGTCGCGATTACCGTCCGGACGGGCCTGGCGCGCTCCATCAATTCCAACGAAGCCGGGCAGGGGTCCTCGCCGCTGATCCACGGGTCGGCTGATACGCCCCATCCGGTCGCGCAGGGGATCTGGGGGTCGGCAGAGGTTTTCGTCGACACGATGATCATCTGTACCGTGACGGCGCTTTCGGTGCTCTGTTCAGGGGTTTGGAATTCAGGAACGATGGGTGCCAGCCTGGCGATTTCCGCGTTCCGCCAGACCTACGGACAAATCGGTGTCGTCTTTATCGGCGTCATGATGTTTTTCTTCGGACTGACGACGACCTCCGGCTGGTTTTCGTATTATCTGTCGATCATACAGCATTTCCTGAGACGCCGGCCCAAATTAAGAGACCGGGTCATCAGCGTTTTCCGCTTTTTGTTTCCGCTGCCCAATATCGTGATCGTCTCGTCGATTGTGCTGACGGGCAACGGGCCCGATCTGTTCTGGGCCATAGTGGACATCACGCTGGCAATTCCGGTTTTTGCCAATTTGCTTTCGATCTTTTTGCTGCGCCGCGATTTTTGGACACTGTTAAAAGACTACAAGGCCCGGTATATGGGCATCGGCCAGACCGAAGCGGGGTTTGTGCCCTTTTACGACACGCCGCCGATGCCGGGGGACCAGGCTTACCCGATTTATCGGCGTTATATAAAAAAATGAAAGGCGGGCAGAAAAATCACATCGCGAAACCACCGTGTTTTGTCGGAGAGAAATCTTCAATAAGGCTTGAATTTTCCAGATTGTTCTGATAATCTTAATACTGTCTTAATGGTTTTATTTTATGAGCAACAGAGCAATCTGTGGAAAGGAATCATCAATGAAAGAAAAACTGGCAAAATGGTTTCATTTCGAAGAGTACGGCACGAACTTGAGGACTGAAGTCACGGCAGGGTTCACGACCTTTATGGGTATGGCTTATATCCTTGCGGTGAACCCGTCACTGTTGGCCGCAACAGGAGTGGATAAGGGAGCAGTGTTCACGGCAACGGCTGTTTCATCGGCTGTCGCGACGTTGATCATGGCGCTTTTGACCAATTATCCTTTTGCCCTGGCACCGGGGATGGGGCTCAACGCGTATTTCGCCTACACGGTCTGCATCAAAATGGGGTACAGCTGGCAGGTGGCCTTGGCTGCGGTCTTCGTCGAAGGGATCATCTTTATTATTTTGAGTCTGACCAACGTCCGTGAAGCGATTTTCAATGCGATCCCAGCGAGCCTGCGGCTTTCAATCTCCGCCGGGATCGGGCTGTTTATCGCGTTAGTCGGCCTGAAGGGCGCCAACATCGTCGTCAACGACGATTCGACGCTGGTCACGATGTTCAAATGGAGCACCGCGACAAACGCGACCCTCGGTCTGACCGTCGCATTGGCGCTGTTCGGGACGATTTTTACGGCCATTCTGCTTGTTAAGGGCGTGCGCGGCAGCGTGCTG
>DGWE01000005.1:277-5264 GCA_002396065.1 Eubacteriaceae bacterium UBA4266 | reverse complement strand
CTGTGGGATCTGGTGATTTTCAATTTCCTGATCGGCAACACCGACAATCATTTGAAAAATTTTTCGCTGCTCTACGACGAAACGCTGACGTCGATCCGGCTGGCGCCGGCCTACGATTTGATTTCCACGTCGATCTACCCGAGCTCGACGCGCAACATGGCCTTTAAAATCGGCGATCACCTGTCTCTCGACGACATCACGCCGGAGGATTTTGCCCGCGCGGCCAAGACGTGCGGTCTCGGCGCCAAAATCGCCGCCCAGCATTTCCGACGCCTCAGCGCGGCTTTCGCGCCGGCCTTAAAGGCCGCCACCTCGTCCTTAGTCGAGCAGGGATTTGTCAACGCGAAGCACCTCGCCGACCGGATTCTCAAAACCGGCGGCTGTGAACAGGTCGCCTGATGACGATAATAAAAAATCGAGATCCCTTAAGATCTCGATTTTTTGTTCGATTAATTAATTCACTTTGGTTTCCTTCGCGCTCTTTACCTTCCAGTCGCTGCCGTCCTTTTCAAAGGTTAACTTCCAAGTATAATCCTTGGTTGAAGCGGTATCGATCATCTGCGATTTTGCCTTTTCAATTGCTTCCGGCATGATGCCGTTGAAAAGCGCAACATATAATCCTTTTTCTCCGCCAGAACTGTACGCGCTCATCAATTCGCTCTGATGCTGCGCAAAGTAGTTCTGACTCAAGGTAGAAACCGAGTTCGTAAAAGTTGAACTATTCATACTGTTCGGATCAAGAATAGATACTTTAACCGACAGCGATTTGTCGTTGTCATCGTAATCGTCGTTAATTGTGTAAGATTTGATCAAATTCTTTTCGTAATATTTCATCAGATCATTGACTGAATCCTGAGCGGATTGAGATAAATCAGATTCTGAAATTCCCATACTGGAAAAACTCGAGTAAAAACCTTTTTTGAACGTATCTTCCATGTTTTCGTCGATATCGAGAGAAGTAGACGCGGAACTTGAGCACATCTTCTGCGCCGAGGTAAAATCGCCATCGTCGCAATACGTCATAAAAGTCTTCGCTGCCGATTCCACTTCCTTTTTGTCACTGCCACAGGCCGTCAAACCGAAGGCCAGCGCTGCCACACACACCACAGCCATAAGCCGGCTCAGCATTCTCTTTTTCATAATCTTACACCTCCTTAGTTTTTTCTTGTTGTAATATTATGACTTCGATTTCATTTTATCATGATTATGCGTCGAATGCAATATATTTATACAAAAATATCTTATTGTTTGAATTAATATCCTTAGATGAAAAAACGAGCAAGTGAATTGTTCTCTTCGTATCAAAAATAGATACCATTATATATTCAAAATTTACTGTACTTCTTTTCGCAGCGGTAATGGATTTGTACTATAATAATTTTGTAATCGATACAATTCGGAGGGTAATTGATTTATCACTCATTTTCTCTAAGGAAAGAAGGCGTATGATTTTGATTAAAAAGAGAAAAGTTGCCATCATCGGTCTGGGCCACGTCGGCGCCCACTGCGCGTATTCCCTCGCGCTCCAGGGCATCGTCGACGAGCTGTATCTGGTCGATACCAATCACGACAAAGTCGTCAGCGAATGCCAAGACCTTCGGGACGCGGTGGCCAACTGCCCGCACACCGTGGAAATTAACGTAGCGGATTACGGCGATCTCGGCGACGTGGATATTATCGTCAATGCCATTGGCAACGTCGCCATTCTCGCGGCGTCGAACAACGACCGCCTCAAGGAATTGGATTTCACGATTCCCCAAGTGACCGACTTTATTCCTAAGGTGATGGCCAGCGGCTTTGACGGTATCATCGTCAACATCACCAACCCCTGTGATATCGTCACCTATCAAATTGCGAAACTGTCCGGGCTGCCGAGAGGGCGCGTCTTCGGCACCGGCACCGGCCTCGACTCCGCGCGGCTGAAAAACGTGCTTTACCGGAGAACCGGCATCGCGCACCACTCAATTTACGGCTGCATGATGGGCGAACACGGCAACGCCATCATGGTGCCCTGGTCGCAGATTACTTTCGGCGGCAAGAAATTGACTGAACTCGCAAAGCGAGACCCCCGTTTTCAATTTGAACACGAAGACATCCGCAAGCAGGTCGTCCAAAACGCCTGGGTAACGGTCAGCGGCAAGGGCTGCACCGAATACGGCATCTGCAGCACTTTGGCCCGCATCGTCCACGTCATCTATCACGACGAAAAGGCGATTCTGCCGGTGAGCACCGAGCTTTGCGGCGAATACGGCGAATCCGGGCTGTTCATCGGCGTCCCGGCGATCGTCGGCTCTGACGGTATCATCGAAATCGTCGAATATTCCCTGCCTGACGATGAAAAAGCCGCGTTCCACGCCTGCTGCGAAAGCGTGCGCCACAATCTCACATTAAACCCATTGATTGTTCACTAATTGTCGGCACAAAAAAACGAGATCCGCAAGGGTCTCGTTTTTTTATATTTAAATGCACACTCAATCGCTGAACTTGTTTCTGCGGGCGAAGACGTAAGAACCGAACATAGTCCCCGATACTTTTTCCTTGCAAAATCACAGAGCCCGTGATAGACTTAAGGCAATTTCATAGTTTTAAACGACACTAAATATCGTCGCGGCTGATGTCTGATGGCTGCGGTTTGTTTAGTGTCGTTTTTTTATGTGTATTTTTATTTTTAGGAGGATTTTATGCCAAAAACAAAATTTCAAAGCTTGATTTTCACCCTGATGATGGTCTTCTGCATGGTTTTCGTGATGACCGTCTACACGGTCGCAATCGGCAGCGGCGGCCTCGCTTACTGGCAGTTCGCCGCGTCGATCCGCGAAATGTGGGTGGAATACGCCGTGGTCTTCGTGCTGATTTTTTTCATCGTCACGCCGAACGCGATGAAACTGGCCTTCCGCCACGTCACCCCAGGTAAGGACAAGCCGATTTTCTGCATTCTGGCCATTCAGTGTTTTACCGTCTGCCAGATTGTCCCGATGATCACGCTGTTCGCCACCTTTTTCCATCACGGGTTCACGTCGTCGTGGTTCGTCCAATGGGTCACACTAATCTGTCAATGCTTTCCAATGGCCCTGTGCACCCAGCTCTTTCTCGCCGGGCCGTTGGTACGTTTTGTGTTTCGGCACCTCTTCGCACAGCATCCGGCCCATTCATCAGAAGCTGCTTATAACCAAGCAAATTAGACAACGCCACAGCAAATTTCTATCCGGCGCGTACCCAATTATTATCGGAGGATGATACCCGGCCGCATTACAAATTATGGTAAAATAATAATATCGTAAACCTTTAAAATGAAATGATTTGACTTAATTAAGAAAAGGAGGGATGCTGATGTCAAACGACGCCATCACTGTATTAAAGACTGAAGCCCAAATTGACGCGTACCTCAAGGACCGCGGAATCTTCTCCAGAACCTGCCGCCTCATCGTCGAGGATCTGCGCAAGGTCAAGGAAAGTGCCGAAGGCTTTGTCAATCTGATCTACCGCGTGCGCGGCAGCGACGGCCGTTCAGTGGTCATCAAGCAGATTCTCGATGTCCCCGTCAGCCGTCAGCAGCGCAAGAGCCCCGACGCCTACGTCTCGAACTGGCAGCTCGACCAGAGCCGAATGCAGTACGAAATCGCCGCGTTGATTTTCTGGAATCAAATCCGTCCGGGCATCTGCCCAGAAATTTACCTGCTCGACCGCCCCAACGGCGTCATCGTCATGGAAGACTTGTCTGATCTGAGCCTGCTGCGCTACGAATTTACGCGGTTCAAAAAATACCCGCGTCTCGGGCGTCAGCTCGGCGCCTTTCTCGCCGACAATCTATTTTACTCCTCGGCCCTGAACATGACCGCCTACCGCAGACAGACCCTGCTCAAGTATTTCAACAACCCGGAAGTGACCGCGCTCTACACCTTTTTATTCAAATCCTGCGTGATCGTCTCGCCACAGCGCGCCATGCCCGAGGCCGTCGCCCCGCTGCGGCAGAACATCATCCACGACGAAGCCGTCCAGACGGAAATTACGCGGCTGAGCAAGCTGTTCACCGACGACAAGGAATGTCTGATCCACACGGACCTGCACGCGTCCAATATCATGATCGACGACGACCACCTGAAAATCATCGACGGCGAATTCGCCGGGTTTGGTCCAATCGCCCAGGACTTCGGCCGTCTCTGCGGTTCCTTTGTGCTCGACTACTGCTCGCTGTTCGGCGAGGGCTGTCACTCGAAGGCTAAGCGGGAAGACTATCAGAGCTACCTGCTCGATATGCTGGCCGATTTGTTCACAGTCTTCGAAAAGGAATTCAAAAAGCTGATCCGCGAAAACATCCCGCACAATTACAACCTGCGAAAGCTCGACGTTGACGCTTACTTAAACCAGCATTTCGCCGACGCCCTTTCCTTTACCGCGCTCAACGCCGCCTCCCGGCTCAGCGACTGGGGGCTCGTCCACGATTTCAAGATTCTGCCGATTGAGGAACGGATTTACCCGGAAAAGCTCGTGCTGGTCTCGAGTCAGGATATTTTAAGCGGCCGGATCAAGCTTAAAAGCCCCGACGAGTGGATCGCCTACCTCAAGGATCTGCCGAACCGCTACCCAAAAGACTGCCTGTAAGCTTTCTCTATTCTCAATCATTTTTCTAAGCATTAAAAAAAGCTCGTGCCGTACGACACGAGCTTTTATTTTGATTGCTTTGTTTTTGAAGATTAGTCGATGATCTTCGCAACAGCGCCGGAACCAACAGTGTGGCCGCCTTCGCGGATAGCGAATCTTAAACCTTCTTCAATAGCGATCGGGGTGATCAGGGTGACTTCCATTTCGATGTGGTCGCCAGGCATGACCATTTCTACGCCTTCCGGCAGTTTGATGTCGCCGGTAACGTCGGTTGTTCTGAAGTAGAACTGCGGACGGTATCCGTCAAAGAACGGTGTGTGGCGGCCGCCTTCTTCTTTGGTCAGAACGTATACCTGTGCAGTGAAGTGGGTGTGCGGGTGAATGG
>DGWE01000005.1:0-198 GCA_002396065.1 Eubacteriaceae bacterium UBA4266 | reverse complement strand
TGGTGCCCGGCTGTGCCAGAACCTGACCTCTTTCGATCTGGGTACGATCGATCCCACGAAGCAGTGCCCCGATGTTGTCGCCTGAACGGCCTTCGTCCAGTGATTTACGGAACATTTCGATACCGGTAACGGTGGTCTTTCTCGGTTCTTTGATCCCGACAATGTCGACTTCGTCGCCGATGTGGACAACCCCTCTTT
>DGWE01000110.1 GCA_002396065.1 Eubacteriaceae bacterium UBA4266 | reverse complement strand
GCCGTGTAAATCAGCAGGTGTTCAGTCGTCATCACAGCCTCCTTTCTGCAAATGCGCTTCGCCGTCGGCTTCGATCTCCGCGTCGACCGCATCCTCAGATATCGGGAAGAGCCAGGCGCCGAGGGCCGACGCGCCGACCCCGCAGATGATGATCACAAAACCGCTGGAGAGCCGGTTTAAAACCGGTGCAAAGTGGAACAGGCAGCTGACCGCGACGGCAGCCAGTACAACCACAGCCACCGATCGGTGATCTCTGGCAGGCGGCACAATGATCGCGATGAACATGCCGTAGATGGCGAGCCCCAGCGCTGAGCGCACGACGTCGGGCAAAATGGCCGAGGCCAGCGCGCCGATGACGGTGCCGCCGGTCCAGCCGACGATCGGCATGATCATCAGCCCGACCATGTAGACGAAGCGCAGCTTTTTGCCGCCGGCGGCCCGGGCCGAGGATACGGCGAAAACCTCGTCGGTGTCAGCGAAGGCGATGATCATCCGCTTGACCCAGTTAAATTCCGGATGGAGCCGCTGGGACCACGACAGGGACATCAGTGCGTAGCGCAGGTTGATGACCAGCTGAACCAGCGCCATTTCGATCATCGAGCCCGATGCGGCGATGACGTCGAGCCCGGCGAACTGCCCGGCGGAGGTCAGGTTAGTGAACGAGATCAAAATGGCGGCCCAGGCCGGCATCCCCTTTTCCACGGCCATCATGCCGAAGGTGAAGGAGACCGAGATGTAGCCGAGACCGATGGGCAGGCCGTCGAAGAAGCCTGTCCTAAACGCGTGGCGTTTTTCTTCTGGGGTCAAGCGTCTGCACCCTTTCTTTTAAAGAGGGCCTCGGCGTTGGCCTGGGTGGCCTCCAGAATTTGTTCCAGGGGCAGGCCCTTGATTTCCGCCATCTTGGCGGCGATGTCGCTGACGAAGGCCGGCTCGTTGCGCTTGCCGCGGTGCGGAACCGGCGCCATGTAGGGCGAGTCGGTTTCGATGAGGAGGCGGTCCAGCGGCGCGTAGGCCACGACCTCCGGCGACTTCTTGTTATTTTTAAAAGTGATCGGCCCGTCGAAGCCAAGGTAAAATCCCAGGTCCAGCAGGATTTTCGCCGTCTCGACCGATCCGGAGTAGCAGTGGAAAACGCCGCCGGCGTCCCGGCTGAAGGACTGGGATTTGACGAGATCCACGGCGTCGCCGTGGGCGTCCCGGTCGTGAATGATGACCGGCAGCGCGAGTTCACCGGCCATCTCCAGCTGACGGACAAAGACGTCTTTCTGGTGGGCCTTCGGCGGATTCTCGTCCCAATGGTAGTCGAGGCCGATTTCGCCGATCGCCAGCACCTTCGGGTCGGCGGCGAGTGCTGCAATGCGGGCGAAATCCTCAGGCTTCGCGTCAGCGCAGTCCTCGGGATGGATGCCGACGGCGGCGTAGACGCAGTCGTATCGGTGGGACAGCGAGAGGGCCCGTTCGCTGGTCGCGACCGTCGTGCCGGGGTCGAGGATCCAGGCCACGCCCTGGGCCTGCGCCCGCGCGATGACGGCGTCGAGATCGTCTTTAAAGGCGGGGTCGTCTAAATGACAATGGGTATCGATAAGCATGGCTGTGCTCTCTTTCTGCGCCGTCCCGTCAAAGCTTGAGGGTCAGCGAAATCGGGCAGTGGTCAGAGCCCATGACATCGGTGTGAATCGCCGCGTCCTCGAGCAGCTCCTTGGCGTTGTCAGAGGCGAAGAAATAGTCGATGCGCCATCCGGCGTTGTTGGCCCGGGCGTTGAACCGATAGCTCCACCACGAGTATTCGATCTGATCCGGATGGAAATAACGGTAGGTGTCGATGTAGCCGTCATTTAAGAACTGCGTAACCCATTCCCGTTCGATGGGCAGAAAGCCCGAGCGCTTCGCGTTGGATTTGGGGTTCTTCAAGTCGATTTCGGTGTGGGCGGTGTTGACGTCGCCGCAGACGATGACGCGTTTGCCTTCCGCGACGAGGGCGTTCACATCCTTCTGGAAGCAGTCGTAGAAATCCATCTTGAATTGAAGGCGGTCGTCGCCCTGGCCGCCGTTGGGGAAATAAATATTGTAGAGGGTAAAATCCGGGTATTCCATGACGATGGTGCGGCCTTCGTGGTTGAAGCGGCCGTCGGAAAGGCCGGTGTGAATGTCCAGAGGGGCTTCTTTATAATAAACGGCTGTACCGCTGTAGCCCTTGCGTTCCGCCGGGTTGAAGAAGGCGTGGTAGCCGTCAATCTGTTTAAGCGTGTCAGGCAGCTGGTCTTCGGTGGCCTTGAGCTCCTGAATGCCGAGTACGTCGGGCTGTTCGGATTTGATCCAGTCGACCAGCCCTTTCTTTTCAGCGGCGCGGATGCCGTTGACGTTCCATGAATAGAGTTTCATCCTAGTTTCTCCCTTAATCTTTCGTTACCAAAATTATAAAAGAAGGGCTGTCAAAAGTAAAGTTAAGGAAGGACGGGAGGGCGTGTGTCTGCGGTGGATTTTTCCCGGCGCCTTTGATATACTATTAAAGAAAATACGCGAAAAATGGAGCATCGGATGAAATACATCGTAACCCTGGACGGGGGATTAGACAAAACCCGGGCCGTCTTGTTCGATCTGAGAGGGCAGGAGATCGACAAGGTCGTCGTCGACAATGAAATCATTTCGGTCGGCGATTACCGGGAAATCGACATGAACGTTTTTTGGGACAACGCCGCGGCCGCGGTGGCCATGTTAATGGAACACAGCGGCGTCTACGGCTCGGACGTCGTCGGTATCGGCCTCACCGGCGCGGGCGAAGGCCTGTGGCCGGTGAGCGAGGGCGGCGAACCCGTCGGCAACGCCGTGCTGAACACGGACCGCCGCGCCAAAGAGGAAGCGGAATACGTCACGCAGAAAAACCCGGGCATGGGGCGGCTGGTTCACCGCAACCTCGGGCTCTACCCGAACAGCGGCAGCCCGCTGATGATTCTCAGATGGACCAAGCGCCACCGCCTTGAAATTTACCGCCAGATTCAGGCGATTCTGATGGAAAAGGATTGGCTGCGCTACAAAATGACGGGGCGCATCGTGACCGACTTCTCCGACGGCAACGCGGGGCTGCTGCATTTTCCGAACGGGCGCATTCCCAATCAGATGCTCACGGTGCTCGAGCTGCACGACGCGATTTCGAAGCTCCCCGGCGTGCTGGACGGCTGCACGACGGCGGGTGAGCTCACCGAAAAGGCAGCCCGTCAGATGCGTCTGCTGCCGGGGATACCCGTGGCCGTCGGCGGCGGTGAAATCGCCTCGGGCATGTTCGGCATCGGCGCGGTGCAGGAGGGAGATTTCGGCATTCTCTTGGGCGACGCGCCGGCGGTGGGCCGGATTTTAAACCGCCGGCAATGTGATCCGAGCCGGAGCAGCCGCAATTACATCTCCCATTTGACCGACGACTTAGCCATTGAACTCATCTCAACTCTCGACATTCAGCGCAACGTGTCCTGGGCCCTCGACGAGCTTACCGGCGGATACGATCTCGACCTCGCCGACCAGCTGGTGGCGAAGAGCGAGCCCGGCGCCGGCGGGGTGCTCTTCCTGCCTTATCTGATGAGCGGGACAGAGCGCATCAAGCGCGCGGAAAGCCGGGAATGCGGCTGCTTTTTCGGCATGACTGGGGAGACGACCAAGGCGCAGATGGTCCGCGCGGTCTACGAGTCCATCGGCTACGCGGTGTGGGACGCGGTCGGCGACCGGGATCAGATCGACCACATTTTCTTCGGCGGTGAGATGGAACAGGATAGTCTGCTGCCGCGGATCGTCGCCAACGTGCTCGACGCGACGGTGTCGGTCGCCGGCGGCAGCGAGTTCCCGTCCCGGGGCGCGCTCATGTCCTGCGGCCTCGCAATCGGCGCTTACACGACGCCTGAGGACGCCGCCCAGCAGTGCGCCAGACTCAGACAGGTCTATCAGCCCCACACGAAATCGGTCTACGTCGACGGATTCAGACGCTACCGAGAACTGCGCCGCGCGCTGGCGCCGATTTGGAAAAATAAATAGGCCTTGAAATTGTACCGGTTATCCTTTAAAATATAAGTATTGTTTGACAGGAAAAAGCAATCCATTTGTCACTGCAAAAAAAAAACGCCTTTTGCAGTGATTTTTTTATTTAATGAACACGGAGGCAGCATGAAGACAAAGTATATTTTCGTCACTGGCGGTGTGGTTTCGTCCCTCGGCAAAGGGATTACAGCGGCATCTCTCGGGCGGCTTTTGAAAGCCCGGGGCTTTAAGGTTTCAATCCAGAAATTTGACCCGTATATCAATTACGATCCAGGGACAATGAGCCCCTATCAGCACGGGGAAGTTTTCGTCACAGACGACGGGGCTGAAACCGACTTGGATCTCGGCCACTACGAACGGTTTATTGACGAAAGCCTGGGCCAATACAGCAACGTCACCACAGGCAAGGTCTATTGGAACGTGATCACCAAGGAACGCCGCGGCGATTATCTCGGCGGGACCGTTCAGGTCATTCCGCACATCACCAATGAAATCAAGGAAAGCGTGTCCAAGGTCGCGGACAGCCCGCTCAACCCGGATATCGTCATCACGGAAATCGGCGGGACCGTTGGGGATATCGAATCGCAGCCTTTCCTCGAAGCGATCCGCCAGTGCCGCGGGGATCTCGGCGCGGAAAACACGCTTTATATCCACGTCACCCTGCTGCCCTATTTGAGAATGTCCGGCGAGCTGAAGACGAAACCGACCCAGCACTCGGTCAAGGAACTGCGCTCCATTGGGATTCAGCCGGATATCATCGTGTTGAGAAGTGAACACGAAGTTGAAGAAAGCCTGAAAGAAAAGATCAGCCTGTTCTGCAACGTCGACAAGAACGCAGTCGTCAGCAATCTCGACGCCAGCGAGCTCTACGAAGTGCCGTTGATGCTCGAAAAGGAAGGCCTGGCCAATCTGGTGGTGAAAAAGCTGCACCTGCCGGAACGCACGCCGAAGCTTGACGAATGGAAGAAACTGGTCGTCCGCGCCAAGAACCTCGAAAACCGCGTCAACGTCGCGATCGTCGGCAAGTACGTCGAACTCCACGACGCCTACCTGTCTGTCGCTGAAGCGCTGCGCCACGCGGGGATTGCCAACAACGCGGAAGTGCACATCAAATGGGTCCACTCCGAGGATTTGAACGCGGAAAACGTCGACCGCATTCTCGGCAATGAACAGGCGATTATTGTCCCCGGCGGCTTCGGCAACCGCGGCATCGAAGGCAAAATCGCCGCCATTCAATACGCGAGAGAAAACAACATTCCGTTCCTGGGGCTCTGCCTCGGGCTGCAGCTCGCGGTCATCGAATACGCGAGAAACGTCGTCGGCTTAAAGGACGCGAACTCCATTGAATTGGATCCGGAAACGCCTTATCCGGTCATCAACCTGATGGAAGAACAGAAGAAGATCCAAAATATGGGCGGCACCATGCGCCTCGGCGCCTACCCGTGCCACCTGGAAAAGGGCACCCTCGCCTACAAGGTGTACGGCACCCAGGATATCGAAGAACGCCACCGCCACCGCTACGAAGTCAACGACGAATTCATTCCGCAGCTGGAAAAGGCCGGCATGGTGTTCTCCGGCAAATCCCCAGACGGCGTGCTGGTTGAAATGGTCGAGCTGCCGAATCATCCGTATTTTATCGCGACACAAGCTCATCCGGAATTTAAATCCAGACCGAACCGTCCGCATCCGCTGTTTGATCACTTGATTCAGGCCGCGATGGACCAGAAGGAAAAAGCGTAAACGCAACTTACCGGCCGCTGTCAATGCACAGTGGCCGATTTTTTTACCAGAAAATACTTGACACAAGATGTAGATAACCTGTGGAAAAGTGGATAACTTCATTGAAACGGCTTCCATTTTTCGTGGAAAACGTGAAAATTGTGGATAAATCGTGTGGAAAACGTGGAAACTGTGGATAACTTTCGCAAAACGGCTGAATTTCGCCACCTTTACCCTTTCTTAAAGTGTGCACAATTTTTAAAAGAAACCACTCACATTTTGTGGATAATTGTGCAAAAGAGTGGAAAGTTGTCGCGATAGGAAATATGCACCTGAGGATGCCACCATATCTGGGTGGAGCCCTTTGAATTTACGATTAAGAATTAGAAAAGAGACAGAAATTATGAAAGAATATGGATTTTTGCGCACAGCGATCGCTGTCCCGCAGACCAAAGTGGCCGATGTGTCGGCCAACGTCCAGGCCATTTCGGACCTGATCGATGAGGCGGAGGCCCGTCAGGCGGCCGTCGTCGTCTTCCCTGAGCTTTCAGTGACCGCCTACACCTGCGGGGATTTATTCGCGCAGTCGGCGCTGCTGACTCGGGCAGAAGCGGGAGTTGAGGCCCTTGCGGCACACTTAAAGGATAAAAGGGTGCTGGCTGTCGTCGGTGCGCCAATTCCCGTCGGTGCGGGACTGTACAACTGCGCGGTGGTGCTCCAGGGCGGACAAATTCTCGGCGCGGTGCCGAAGACTCACCTGCCCAACAGCCACGAATTTTACGAACGGCGCTGGTTTACGCCGGCTGCCTCGCTGAGAGGCACCCAGACCATCCGATACGCCGGACAGGATTTCCCGATTGGGACGGACTTTTTGTTCTGTGACACGGACAATCGCGACATTAAAATCGGTGTTGAAATTTGCGAGGATATGTGGGCGCCGATGCCGCCGTCGGGCCGGCTCGCGGCCGGGGGCGCGACGGTGATCGTCAACCCGTCCTCGAGCAACGAGCTCATTGCCAAGAGCGAGTACCGGGAAGAGCTGGTGCGCCAGCAGTCGGCGCGGTGCAACGCTGCTTATCTTTACGCGTCCTGCGGCATCGGCGAATCGACGACCGACCTGGTGTTCGGCGGAGACGGCTACATCTACGAAAAGGGCGCCTGCCTCGCGAAGACCGAGCGTTTCGTCGACGGCGCGCAAATTGTGTTTGCCGATGTGGACATCGAAGGCTTGGCTCACGACCGCCGCACACAGACGAGCTTTGCCGACGAGGGCAGTGCCGGGGAACCGCTGGGGCAGATTCCCTGCCGGCTGGCGGATTTTGACGCCCTTGACCGTACCATCGATCCGGCGCCTTTTGT
>DGWE01000026.1 GCA_002396065.1 Eubacteriaceae bacterium UBA4266 | reverse complement strand
CATTGACCAGGACGTTCTTGTACGGGGATTTGCCCGTGAGGAAGGTCGAAATCGCGAGAAGCGAATAGAACCAGCCGCGGGTCTGGTCGATCCCTTCGCAGATGAAGTCCGCCGGGAACTGGTCTTCCCATTTTTCTTTGTTTTCAAATGGATAATGCTGCTGCGCGAAAGGCATGGAGCCGGAATCGAACCAGACGTCGATGACGTCCGGCACGCGGGACATGCGGCCGCCGCATTTCGGACAGGTCAGGTGCACGTCGTCGACGTAGGGGCGGTGCAGTTCGATGGTGTCATCGATGTCTTCGATGGCCCGTTCCGCCAATTCCTTCCGGCTGCCGACAGAGGTGGTGCAGCCGCAGTCCGGGTCGTCGCAGCGCCAGATGTTCAGCGGGGTCCCCCAATAACGGCTTCTGGACAGCGCCCAGTCGTTTAAGTTTTCGAGCCAGTTGCCGAAGCGCTTTTCGCCGACAAAGGGCGGGAACCATTTGACGCCGTTGTTGTTGTCGATGAGCTGATCCTTCAGCTTGGTGATTTCGATGTACCAGCTCGGCTTCGCGTAATAGACCAGCGGAGTCTTGCAGCGCCAGCAGTGTGGGTAGTTGTGGGTGACCTTTTCTTTCTTGAACAGGACGTCGTGTTCCTTGAGCCATTTGATGATTTCGATGTCGAGGCCTTCTTCCATGACGAAATGGCCCTTCCACGGCGTCGCCGTGTACTTGCCGTCGAGGCCGACCGGCTGGAGCACCGGCAGGTTGTAGCGGCGGCCGACCTGGTAGTCGTCTTCCCCAAAGGCCGGCGCGATGTGGACGATCCCGGTCCCGTCGTCGGTGGTGACGTAATCGGCGCAGGTGACGAAATAGCCCTTGCCTCTGGCCGGACGGACGAAGGGCATGATCGGTTCGTATTCGACGTATTCGAGGTCCTTGCCCTTCATGCGTTCGAGAACTTCGTAATCGTCGCCGAGGAGCTTGTCCGCGAGCACTTCCGCGCAGATGAACACGGTGCCGCGGCTCTTAGCCTTGATGTAATCCGCTTCCGGATTGACGCAAAGAGCGATGTTCGCGGCGAGGGTCCACGGTGTCGTCGTCCAGACGAGGAAGTATTCGTCCGCGTCCTTGCGCTTGAAGGCGACGGTGACGGTGTTGGTCTTGATTTCCTGATAGCCCTGGGCGACTTCGTGGGACGCCAGGCCGGTGCCGCAGCGCGGGCAGTAGGGCAGAATCTTGTGGCCTTCGTAGATCAGGCCTTTTTTGTAGAACTGGTCGAGAATCCACCATTCGGTTTCGATATAATTGTTATCGAGGGTGATGTACGGGTGATCCAGATCGATGAAATAGCCCATGCGCTTGGTCAGTTCGCGCCACTGCGCTTCGTAGGTGAAGACGGATTCGCGGCATTTCTTGTTGAACTTCGCGATACCGTAGTCTTCGATTTCGGGCTTGTTGTGGATGCCCAGCTGTTTTTCCACTTCGATTTCGACAGGCAGGCCGTGGGTGTCCCAGCCGGCCTTACGCAGCACGCGGTGGCCCTTCATCGTCTGGTACTTGCAGACGGAATCCTTCAGAGTCCGGGCGAGGACGTGGTGAATCCCCGGCTTGCCGTTGGCCGTTGGCGGCCCTTCAAAGAATACAAAATTGCTGTCGTCAGCGTGTGCTTCAATCGTTTTGTTTAAGATGTCTTCTTCTTCCCATTTGGAAGCGATTTGGGTTTCGACTTCCTTCACTGGGGCTTTGGACAATTCAGAAAACTTTCGCGCCATATTTCCTCCTCAAATGCAATACAAATATAAAAAAGTCCCTTTTTGATTATTCAAAAAGGGACGATAATCCATGATTACCGCGGAACCACCCGCATTGGCCGCGCTGCGGCCCGCTTCATTTTAAGGTTAACGGCTTCCCGGGCCGCCCTACTCCGTTCAGGCTGCCAGCTCCGAAGTGATCCGCGTTCTGATGTGCCGGCGGCTTTTCAGCTCAAGGAGCCGCCTCTCTGGTTGACACAGGGTTCAAAACACCGTCTTCATCAACGCCTTTGACTATGATTTTGTATTGTATCATTTTTTTATAAAATTGCAAGGGCGAATTTAAGCGGTTTTTCCGGATTCGGCCGCCATTTGGTCGAGCTCCCTGAAATTCTGCCGCATCAGGATCACCGAAAGGCCAAAGGCCAGCGCGTCGGCGATCGGTCCGGCGAAGAGCACGCCGTCGATGCCGAAGAGCCTGGGCAGAAAGACCAGCAGCGGCATCAGGAAGAAGCCCTGTCTGGCGACGGACAGGGTGATGCCCTTGGAGACGCTGCCGATGTTCGCAAAATAGTTCACCGTCATCGGCTGCACCCCGTAGACGAAAATCATGAACATGTAGATGCGCAGGTATTTTTCGGCGAATTCGAAATACGCGGCGCTGCCGGAGCTGAACAAGCCGGCGATCTGCCGCGGGAAGAGCTGGAAGGCCGCGAAGGCGATGCAGCTGACGATCACGGCGGCGCGCACCGCCGTCATGTAGGCCGCCTTGACCCGCGGGTAGTTCTTTGCGCCCATGTTGAAGCTGACCACCGGCTGACAGCCCTGGGCCAGCCCGACGGCGAAGGCTGCGAGAATGACGTTGAGCTTGGAGACCACGCCGGCCACCGCCAGCGGAATGTCGCTGCCGTAGGGCGAAAGGGCGCCGTAGCGGGTCAGCTGGTTGTTGAGCACGATGTTGACCAGCACCATGATCATGTGGTTGATAAAGTTCGCGGTGCCGAGCTTGGTGATCTGCGCCGCGGTATCGGTCCGGTACTGCACCGACGACAGCTTGAATTTGATGCATTTAAACCGCGGGTAATAGCCCACGCAGAGCAGGAAGGACACGGCCTGCCCGATGACTGTGGCCAGGGCCGCGCCGCGGATGCCGAGGTGCAGCACGAACATGAAAATGTAATCGAGAACCACGTTGAGCAGCGCCCCGCTCACCGAGGCGGCCATCGCCGCGTTGGGACTGCCGTCGGCACGCATGATGCTGGCGCCGGCATTGGCAAACATCATCATCGGCAGGCCAAAGGCCGTGTACTTCAGGTAGACGCTGGCGTAGGGCATGACGGTTTTCGTCGCGCCGCAGAGGATCAAGATCGGCTGCTTGAGCCCGACGATCGTCGTGAAGATGAGCGCCCCGGCGAGGATCAGCATGAAGGTGCCCGTCCCGACGACGCGCGCCGCCTCGTCGCGCTTGTCCGCGCCGACTGCCATCGTGTAAGCCGCGGCCATGCCGTTGCCGATGAGCAGGGCGAAGGCCGTCGTCAGTGTCACCACCGGAAAGGAGGCGCTGGTCGCGGCGTTGCCGACGAGGCCAACGACGTGGCCGATGAAAGCCTGGTCTGTGATGTTGTAGGCTGCCGACACGAGCATGCTGATGATCGACGGCACGGCGTATTTCGCAATCAGCGGCATCAGCGGCGCGCTGTACAGCGGATTGCCTGTAATTTCCGAATCGTAAACCCCTTTCATCTCTCTTCCCCCTTGCTCTAAATCCCGTCTTCCATTAAAATACATTCAAATCAAAATTAACAAAATAAAAAAGGAGAGGCCCTTATGCATATACGACCCCGTCCGTGGGCGCGGCCCGAGCTGGAAGCCAGCCCGTTTTTCGCCGCCGAGCCCTGGACCTTGAAAAATCACTGGCGGACACGCTTCGCCGCCCCCGCGCACCCGCTGTATCTAGAGCTGGGATGCGGCAAGGGGCATTTCATCGCGAAAATGTCCGCCGCCCATCCCGAAAACAATTACCTCGCGGTCGACATGATCGACACGATGCTCGGCATCACGCGGCGCAACGTCGTCGCCGAACGCGATGGCGCCGACCCGGAAAATCTGATGCTCACCGCCTGGGACATCGAGCGCATCGAAAAGATTCTCGGCCCAGAGGACCGCATCGGCGGGCTTTTCATCAATTTCTGCAACCCGTGGCCCAAGCGCAAAAAGCACAAAAAGCGGCTGACCCACACCCGCCAGCTGGAAAAATACAAGGCCTTTCTCGCGCCCGGGGCGTGGCTGCGCTTCAAAACCGACGACGACGATTTGTTCGAGGCGACCCTCGGCTACCTCGAAGAGGCCGGCTTCGAGGTCCTGGCGCTCAGCCGGGACCTTCACCAAGATCCGCGCTACCCGTCCCTCGAGGACTACCCGACCGAGCACGAGGCAATGTTCTCGGAAAAAGGCATCCCGATCAAATACCTGCGCGCCCGGCTGAAAACTCCGCCAGAATCTCTGTCCGAATCCAATTAGAACGAGCCGTAAAAGCCGTCGTTGAGGATTTCGACCTCGAGGTGTTCGTCACCCAAGAATTTGTAAAGCCGAGGCACCCGCTTGTTGACCATGCAGACCAGCTCGTAATTGATGGTCCCGAGCTTTTCGGCCAATTCCTCTACCGGAATGTGCGGTCCGAAGAGCTCGACCTCGTCGCCGACCTTCACGTCCGGCACGTCGGTCACGTCGACGGTGCACTGGTCCATACAGATGTTGCCGACCACCGGCGCGCGGTGCCCGTCCAAATAAACTTCTGTCCCCTTGCCCGAGAGCATCCGGGTGTAGCCATCGGCGTAGCCCACGGCCAGCGTCGCGATTTTCCGGTCGCTGTCGGCGATGAACTTCCGGCCGTAGCCGCAGGAATCCCCGGCGTGGATCGTCTTCAGGTGCATGACCGTCGATTTAAAGGTCATGACCGGGCGCAGCTTCAAATTTTCTTTCTTGACTTCGTCTGACGGGTAGAGTCCGTAGAGAATGATGCCTGGGCGCACGGCGTTGAACACCGACTTGCTGAAGTCGATGATTGCCGCGGAATTTTCCACGTGCTTCAGCGGAATTTCGACGCCCTTGGCCTTGAGGCCGCGGACG
>DGWE01000022.1 GCA_002396065.1 Eubacteriaceae bacterium UBA4266 | reverse complement strand
AGAAAGGAAATTGTGTAATGGAAAACAATAAAACTGAAAAAATGAACCCGACCCGTCAGCTCGTCTACGCGGCCGTGTTCATTGCTTTGTCCTTTGTCGGCGCCAACATCAAAATCATGGGCTCCATCGCTTTCGATTCGCTGCCGGCCTTCATCTCCGTACTGGTCCTCGGCGCGCCCTGGGGCTTCGCCATCGGCTTTTTGGCCCACATCCTGACGGCCGCGACCTCAGGGTTCCCGCTTTCGCTGCCAGTCCACCTGATCAACGGCGTGATGATGGGCGTCACGATGGTCGCCTTCTACTGGAGCGTCAAACTGCTGCTCGACCATCACGTCAACAGCATCGTCGCCTACGTCGTCGGCTGCGTCGTCGCGGTGATTTTCAACGTGCCGATTGCGCTGCTCGCGACTTCCCCATTGATGACATTCAAGGTCGCGATGGCTCTCGTGCCGGTGCTGATTCCCGCGGCTTTTGCCAACGTCATCATCGCCTGTGTCATTTACCGCTTCCTGCCGAAACGCATGCAGCAGCTGACGCCTCCGGGAAAATAAGATGACAGGCCATGTCTTCCGCTACCGGGATCTGTGCATGACCCCCATCCTCGGCGGCACCATCGTGCTCGCCGCAGACAGCTGCGCCTCCACCGGCGAAAAGCCGAACGACACGCTGAAATGCCCGCCCTATCACTGCGGCCGCGTTTCGGCGCGGGTCGTATTATTCGAGCTGCTCTGCATCGGCGCCGACGTGCTGATGCTCGCTGACGGCGTCTGCAGCGAAATGGACCCGACCGGCCGCGGCATCATCGAGGGCTTTCACGATGAAATGAAGCTCGCGGGCCTCTCGCCGGAACAGCTCACCGGCTCGACCGAGGAAAATTTCAACACGTCGATGACCGGTGTGGGCACCGCCGCCGTCGGTTATTTCCCGGGAAATTTTGAGCCGCCGGTCTGCGGCGTGGGCGACCTTCTCGTCAGCGTCGGCAAGCCCGCCGTCGGCCTCGCTTTCCTCCATCAGGACGCACCGATTGCCACCTACGACATGATCAAAACCCTCTCTAAGGATTCTGACGTCCACGAGCTGGTGCCGGTAGGTTCCCACGGTATCGCCTGGGAAGCCAAGAACACCGCGGCGCTGCATCACCTGACCGCTGAACTCGTCGAAAACAGCGGAATTGATTTGAATCAATCCGGCGGGCCGTCGTCGTGCATCTTGGCCGTCATGACCGATTCGGCGTTTGCGCGCCACAAAGATCAGATGATTTTGACCCCTGTCGGTCATTTTGTTTAATTTTGGCCATCAAAAAAGTCAGCCTTCGCGGCTGACTTTTTTTGATGCAGCTTACTTATTTTTCTAATTGCTGTTTCCAATCCGCGCTTTATTCCGCGAGGAACGCCTTCATCCCCTCGACGTGCTTTTCGCCGACGACGCGGCCCTGGGCGTAAACCCGACGCAGATCGGCGGGATTGTGGCAGATGCTGCCGATCTTCAGCGGAAAATCGGGCATCACGACGTAGGTGCCGCCTTCAGAGGCGCGCCGACGCACGTAGGCGCGCTGTTTGTTGTAGAAATCGTGGCGTTCGTCCAAATCCTTTACCATTTCCGGATATTTGCGGCCAAACCGCATGCGCAGGTAGGGCATGTATTTGTTGTGCTTTTTGATGTAATCCGCCGGCTGGGTCAGGATGACGACGTTCCGGTTGTAGCCCATATCCTCAAAGGCCTTGAGAGGAATGGAATCCGAAATGCCGCCGTCGAGATAGAAGTGGCCGTCCAGCGCTACCGGCGTCGAAAACACCGGCATCGACGCCGACGCCCGCATCCATTCCATACTATCCTGTGCGTCGTCACAGCGGTGATACACCGGCTGGCCGCTTTCAATGTCGGTAACCACCGAATAAAAGGCCGTCGGATTGGCATTGTAGGCCGCTTTGTCAAAGGGATCCAGCTCATCGGGCAGAAGCCGATAACAGAAATCGGCGCCGTAGAGATCGCCGGTCTTGAACAGCGAGCGGAAGCTGCAGTACCGGGGCTCCTTGCAAAAAGCGAGATTGTAGCGGATCGTCCGGCCCGGCTGTCGGGATTTGTAGTTGCAGCCAAAGGTCGCACCGGCCGAAACGCCGATGATCCCGTCAAATTCGATGCCGTTTTCCATCATGACGTCGGTGACGCCGGCGGTAAACATCCCGCGCATCGCCCCGCCTTCCAAAATCAGGCCGGTGCGCTTTTCTGTCTTGTTGACTGATTCATTTTCTCCCATAAGACATTCCTGATTACCCTTCGATAATGTGCTGAATGACGTCGCGCTTGCCGAGGATCAAAATCGTGTCCTTCTGTTCGAGAATCGTCCCTGGGGTCACGGTGGTATCTAAGCTGTTTTTGCGCTTAATGGCCAGGATATTGATGCCAAACCGCTTCCGCGTGTCCAGCGCGCTGACCGTCTTGCCAGCCCAATCTTTAGGCACGGAAATTTCGTAAATCGCGTGATCGTGATCCAGTTCGAAATAATCGATGATGTTGTCTGAGCTTGAGCGGATCGCGATCCACTCCGCCAGCTGCCGTTCGGGGAAGGCGATGGAGTCGGCGCCGTTGCGCAGCAGGAATTTGGCCTGAATATCCGAGCAGGCTCTGGAAATGATGTAGTTGGCTCCCAGCTCTCTGAGCAGATCTGTGGTTTCCAGTGAGGCTTGAAAGTCATCGCCTATCGCGACGATGCACGTGTCAAAATTCCGAATCCCCAATGACGCGAGGAAATCCGGATCGGTGCTGTCGCCGATCAGCGCACTGGTGACCATAGGTAACACCTTGTTCACCCGATCTTCGTCTTGGTCCACCGCCATGACTTCCTGACCGACTTCGTTGAGCCGCATCGCGATATGACGTCCAAACCGTCCCAATCCAATTAATAAAATCGATTTTACTTTCATGTTCAATCTCCTATTCCCTTAACCGACTGTCAAATCTTCCTTCGGCAGACGCGAATGGTAAATCTTGGGTCCCGACGACAGCGCGAAGAAAATCGTCAGGCCGCCGACCCGTCCAAAATACATCAGCAGCACGAGCACCGTTCTCGAAACAAGCGACAGATGGGGTGTGATGCCGAGGGTCAGCCCAACTGTTCCAATGGCCGACGCGGTTTCAAATAAACACGTCAGCATCGGAATATGATCCACTGACGAAATGATAAACCCGCCGACCAAAAAGAGGGTGATGTACATCATGAGAATCGCTCCTGCCCGGCGCACCGTATCCTCGGGAATGTTGCGCCCGAAAAAGTGGACGTTGCCGGACTGCGCGAAAACCGAGAGGGCTTCCGCCAGCATGACCGCAAAGGTCGTCGTCTTCATCCCGCCAGCCGTCGAGCCTGGCGAGCCACCAATCAACTGCAGAATCGTCAGCACCGACACGCCGGTGTCGTTAAAACGGGTGAGATCGACGGAATTGAAGCCCGCCGTTCTCGGCGTCACTGCCTGGAAAAAGGCCGCCATCCATTTGGCGCCTTGGGTTTTCGGTAGGGCCTGCGCCTGGAAGAAGAAAAAGTACAGCGTCGGGACGACGATCAAAAAAGCGGTCGTCGCAAGGGCCACCTTGCTCTGCAGACGGTAGCGTTTAAAATGCCATTTGTGCTGCACAATATCGTTCCAGACGATGAAGCCGATGCCGCCGACGATAATCAACAGCGCGATGGTGATGGAAATGGCCGGATTACTTACAAATTCCGTGATCGAGCTGTATTTCTGATGCACGCCCATCAAATCGAATCCCGCGTTGCAGAAAGCGGAAATCGAATGGAACACCGCGTACCAAATGCCTTTGCCGACGCCGAATTCCCGGATGAAGGTCGGCGCCATCACCGCCGCGCCGATCCCTTCGATGATGGCCGTTCCCTTCAGGATAAAGCCGGTCAGCCGGATGATTCCGCCGACCTGAGGCGCTGAAATCGAATCCTGCATAAAGGAGCGCTGCATCAGGCCGATGCGCCGTCCGGACACGATAAAGATCGACATGGCCATCGTGACCACACCGAGCCCGCCGATTTGAATCAGTGCGATGATGACCGCCTGGCCAAAGGCGGTCCAATAGGTGCCGGTATCCTGGACGATTAACCCCGTCACACACACCGCCGAGGTGGAGGTAAACAAGGTGTCGGCGAAGCTGGCGTGCCCGGGACCGCGGGAGGCGATCGGCAGCATCAAAAGCAAAGCGCCCGCCAAGATCACGGCGGCAAATCCGACAGTGATCAGCCGCGCTGAAGACAGGCGCCTGCGCATTTTCCCGGGATCCGAGAAATCGTTAATTGAAAGAAGTTCCATTTTTTTATTTATCCAAAATAGACTTAAGATTGTTCTGAATGTCCGCCGCCACGTCCGGTTTGTTCATCGAATAGACGTGGACGTGGTTGATGCCGTTGGCAAATAAATCGACAATTTGTTCTGTCGCGTAGGCAATGCCGGCTTCGTAAATCGAGGCCGGATCGTCTCTGAAATGGTCGATGATGTTCAAGAAGGACTGGGGCATAAAGGCGCCGGAGAGGTCGACAATGCGGCTGATCTGCGACGCGTTGGTCACCGGCATGATCCCGGCGACAATCGGCACGTTGATGCCCGCTTCGCGGATCTTGTACATGAAATTGTAAAACAGATCGTTGTCGAAGAACATCTGCGTCGTCAAAAATTCGCAGCCGCAGTCCACCTTTTCTTTTAGATGCTGGATGTCGTCCTTCTGACGGGCGGATTCTGGATGGCCTTCCGGGTAGCACGCGCCGCCGATGCAGAAATCGCCGTCAAAGCGGTGGATTTCGTCGATCAACTCCGAGGCGTGACGGTATTCGCCGGGGACGTAATCCTTCGGCAGATCCCCGCGCAGGGCCAAAATGTTTTCGACGCCCGCCGCTTTCAACGCCGTAAGCTGGCTTTGGATGGTCGTCTTGTCGCTGGACACGCAGGTCAGATGGGCCAGCGGGGTCACGTTCATCGCTTTAATGCTTTTCGCGATGTCGACGGTGTACTGGCTCGTTCCGCCGCCGGCGCCGTAGGTGACGCTCATGTAAGCCGGGTCGAGCTTGGCGATCTCTTCGACCGCTGACATAATCGGTTCAAACCGCGCTTCCGTCTTCGGCGGAAACACCTCGAAAGATAACATCGGTCGATCGACTTTGAATTGTTCACTGAGTTTCATTTTTCCTCCTTAACGGTTCTGCCAGTGTTTGACAAAAGCCCCAATGGCCTGGCCGTCTTTGATCCCTTTTTGATACAGTTTTTCTCCCGCCTCGGGGTCGGTTCCCAGGGTTTTCATTCCCGCGATGGAATCCGGCGCGACGATCAGCACCTTTCCCTGTTTTTCCAGCTCAAGCGCCTCTCTCAGCTGTCGGTTGTAAGTCAGCGCGCGCCGCGCAAAGACTTTGGCTGCCTCCGGATAATGGCGCTTCAGAATTTTCGAAAGCCATTTGTCGGAGGACGTCTTCCGGAAGAAATTTTTAGGCCGGGTCAGAATCAAGACCACCGCGTCCGCGCCGTCGTCAAAGGCCTTCTGAACTGGAATGGGATTGGAAATAGCACCGTCAAAATACAGGTGACTGCCAACCGGCGCCGGCCGTGTGAACACCGGCACTGAACAGCTGGCAATGATCACCTGATATTGATCCTGGCTGAAATCTGCTTTTGTGAAATAATGGGGAAAGCCGGTTTCCGCTTCGGTCGCGATGACGGTGCAGGGTGCCGGATTCGCCATCATTGCCGGGTAGTCCAGCGGGTATTCCCCGTCCGAGTTGGACAGGGTCTCGTACACGTAATGCAGGTCGATGAAAGCGTGCGTTTTCATCAAAACCTTTAAACTTTTGTATTCTTTTCTTAAGCAGTATTGGCTGTAGTAAACGTAATTTCGGCCGCGCTGCCCCGCCAAATAAGAGGTGACGTTGGCCGAGCCGGCCGAGATGCCGTAGGTCATGTCGAAGCGGACCTTGTCGTCCAGGCAGGTGTCGAAGACCCCGGCGCCGTAAATGCCCCGCTGGCCGCCGCCGACATCGATGACGGCCACCTTGCCCGCCTGTTTGTTTTGTGCTGTTTCGTTCATCGTATTCTCTTTATTCTTGCAAAATCTGGATTGCTCAAAGGCATACCTCATCATAGCACAAAACTTTTAACGCGTTTCACTTTCTTAATTAATCTTTATTTGTAATCGATGCGAGAAATTCCTTGGTCCGCTGATATTTCGGATGATTGAAAATATCATCCGGCGTGCCTTCTTCCAAAATGATCCCGTCGTTCATAAACAGGATTTTGTTCGCGACTGAGCGCGCAAATCCCATTTCGTGGGTGACGACGATCATCGTCATTTTCGCCTTCGCCAAATCGCCCATGACCTTCAGCACTTCGCCGGTGAGTTCCGGGTCCAGGGCCGAGGTGGGTTCGTCGAAAAGCATGATGTCCGGATTCATCATCAGCGCCCGGGCAATGGCGACGCGCTGCTTTTCCCCGCCGGAGAGGGTCGACGGCATCGCGTCGATGCGGTCGCTCAGGCCTACCTCGTCCAAAAGCTTCTTCGTATTGGCTTCGATCGTCCCCTTGTCGGCCTTGGCGACAATACGTGGCGCGAGCTGCAGGTTCTTTCTGACCGACAGATGGGGAAACAAATTGAAATGCTGGAACACCACGCTCATTCTAGAAATGATGCGCTTGATTTCTGCCGGCGGCGCCTGGACGCCGTCCTTGACCAAGGCCTTGTCTTCGATCATGATCGTGCCGCCGTCCGCCTGTTCCAAATCGATCAGGCAGCGCAGCAGCGTCGATTTTCCGGAGCCGGAAGAGCCGATGATGGCCACCACATCTCCCTGCTCGACTTCAAAGTTAATATTTTTTAACACGTGATTGTCGCCGAAGCGCTTGTCCAGCGACGTCACGCGGATCATCGTTTTGCTCATGGATTCCCCTTTCTCTTAGAAATCTGTCTTCTTTTCCAGCTGCTTAAAGATGATCGTGATGAAGAAGTTGATCACCAGGTAAATCGCGCCGGCGACGATAAAGGC
>DGWE01000054.1 GCA_002396065.1 Eubacteriaceae bacterium UBA4266 | reverse complement strand
CCTTGGAGGCCAGCGCCGACGAGCGCGAAACCCGGGGGTTGACTTCGATGACCGCGTAGTTGAAGTTGTCAGGGTTCAGCGCGAACTGGCAGTTGCAGCCCCCTTCGACCTTCAGGGTCGAGATGATCTTCAGCGCCGAGGTTCTGAGCATCTGGTATTCCTTGTCGGACAAGGTCTGGCACGGCGCGACGACGATGGAGTCGCCGGTGTGAATACCCACCGGGTCGAAGTTTTCCATCGAGCAGACGGTGATGACGTTGCCCTTGCCGTCCCGCATGACTTCGAATTCGATTTCCTTCCAGCCGGAGATATCCCGTTCGATCAAGACCTGGTGAATCGGCGAGAGCCGCAGCCCGCGGGTCGCGATGCGGTGCAGGTCGTTCGGGGTCGCGGCGATGCCGCCGCCGGTGCCGCCGAGGGTGAACGCCGGGCGGACGATGACCGGATAGCCGATCGAGGCCGCGAAATCCATCGCGTCGTCGACGGATTCGACGACCTTGGACGGAATCGTCGGTTCGCCGATCTGGCGCATCGTGTCCTTAAAGGCCTGACGGTCTTCGGCCTTGTCGATGGTTTCCACGTCCGCGCCGAGGAGCTCGACGCCGTGTGCTTCGAGGAAGCCGCTGCGCGCCAGGGCCATCGACAGGTTGAGGCCTGTCTGGCCGCCGAGGGTCGACAGCACGCCGTCGGGCTTTTCCTTCAGGATGACCCGCTTGACGACGTCCTCGGTCAGCGGTTCGATGTAGACTTCGTCGGCCATCGCCTTGTCGGTCATGATCGTCGCCGGATTGGAGTTGATGAGCACGACCTCCAGCCCCGCCTGGCGCAGCGCTTTGCAGGCCTGGGTGCCGGCGTAGTCAAATTCCGCCGCCTGTCCGATAATGATCGGGCCGGAACCGATGACCAGTACTTTCTTCAGTTCTTTCTTTAAAGGCATCCTTCCTGTCCCCTTTCCATTAAATCGGTGAATTTTTCAAACAGATAGCGGGTGTCGTTCGGGCCGGCGCTCGCTTCCGGATGGAACTGGACTGTGAAGGCGTGGATGTCCGGGTAGGCGATGCCTTCGCAGGTGCCGTCGTTCATGTTGATGTGGGTGATCTGCCCAACCGACGGGTCCACCGTGTTGTTCACCACCGCGTAGCCGTGGTTCTGGCTGGTGATGTAGACCCGATCCTGGGTCAAATCCTTGACCGGCTGGTTGAGGCCGCGGTGACCGAATGGCATTTTTTCGGTTTTGGCGCCGTTGGCCAGCGCCATCAGCTGATGTCCGAGGCAGATGCCGAAAATCGGCTTGCCGTAGTCGATGAACCGCTTGATGTTGTCAATGACCTTGACGTTGTCCGTCGGGTCCCCCGGGCCGTTGGACAGCATGATGCCGTCCGGGTTGAGCTCGCGGATGTCTTCGATCGTCGCGTCCCAGGGCATGACCGTCACGTTGCAGCCGAACTGCAGCAGCTTTTCGAGAATGTTGTGCTTGTAGCCGAAATCCATCAGGGCGACGTGGTTCGCGCGGTTTTCCCGTTCGTAATACCAGTCGAGCTTGGAGACGGACACCTTCGGCACCGGGTTGACGATTTTGTAGCTGCGGATCTTTTCCAGCAGCTCGTCCTTGTGGGCGTACACGTCCTCGGTGGTGATGGCGCCGTTCATCGTGCCCTGACGGCGGATCTTCCGGGTCAGCTGGCGGGTGTCCACATCCCAGATGCCGACCTTGCCCTGGCTTTTCAGGAAGGCGTCGATCGTCCCCGCTTCTCTGAAGTTGGACGGCGCTTCGCACCATTCCCGAACGATGTAGCCGTTGACCCAGCTCTTCGAGCTTTCCATATCGCTGCTGTTGATCCCGTAATTGCCGATTAACGGGTAGGTCTGCATGACGATCTGCCCGCAGTAGGACGGGTCAGTCAGCACTTCCTGGTAGCCGGTCATCCCGGTGGTAAAGACGATCTCGCCGATGGTGGTGCCTTCGCAGCCAAAATGATAGCCCTGATAAATTGAGCCATCCGCCAGGAGCAGGTAGGCCCGTTTATCCTTTTTAAAATATGACATCAGATACCTCTTTCTCTTGCAATGCTAAACGCCAAACGGTCCCATCACTCCTATCTTACAGCGAGAGAATCGCGGTCCGGGCCGACGCCGACGTAGTGAATCGGCGCGCCCACCTGGTCTTCGATGAATTTGATGTAGTTCTTTGCGTTTTCCGGCAAGTCGTCGATCTTGCGCACGCCTGTCGTCGAGGTCTGCCAGCCCGGCAGTTCTTCGTAAATCGGTTCGACCCGTTCCAGATCGTCGGTGTTCGGGAAGTAATCCAGCTTCTTGCCGTCCAGCTTGTAGCCGGTGCAGACCTTGATGCTTTCGAGGAAGTCCAGCTTGTCGAGCTTGCACAGCGCCAATTCGTCAAAGCCGTTGACCAAATTGGTGTAGCGGATGATCGGCAGGTCGAGCCAGCCCAGACGGCGGGAGCGGCCGGTTCTGGCGCCGAATTCGTCGTCGTCCTTGGTGCCGTCGCCGCGGATGATCGCCAGCTGCGGGCTGTCTTCGTCTTCAGTCGGGAAGGGGCCTGCGCCGACGGCTGAGGAGAAGGCCTTGGCGACGCCGATGACCTTGTCGATTTTCTTCGCCGGGAAACCGCCGGTGACCGCCGCGTAGGCGCCGGACGGGCAGGACGAGGTGACGTAGGGGTAAATTCCCTGGTCGATGTCCTTCATCGCGGCCAGCTGCCCTTCAAAGAGGATATTCTTGTCCTGATCAAGGTAGCGGTGAATGTAGCTGATCGGTTCGACGATGCGGTCTGCGAACTTGTCAGCCCAGCCTTTAAGCTTCGCGTCGGCCTGTTCGATGGTGACGGCTTCGCCGCCGTAAGCGACGAGCATTTTGTTCACGACGTCGAGGTAGTTGAGCATCTTGTCGTGGGCGCGGTCCAGATCGAGGAGGTCTTCCGCTCTCAGGTTCTTGCGCAGCATTTTAAAGGCGTAGCAGACGCCGATGCCGCGTTTGGTCGTGCCGATGCCGCCGTGGCTTTCCATCAATGCGTCGAGTTCCTGATGGTAAGGCATCAGCAGATGGGCCTTGCCGGAAATCTTCAGGTTGTCTGTCGAGACGCCGGCGTCTTCGACCTGCTGCATTTCTTCAGCGAGCACGTCTAAATTGACGACGGTGCCGGTGCCGACGAGACATTCGCCGTTTTTATTGAAGATCCCGCTCGGGACCAGATGAAATTTGAAGGTGCCCGCGTCGTTGACGACGGTGTGGCCGGCGTTGTCGCCGCCCTGAAAACGCACGATCAAATCCTGCTTGTCGCAGAGATAATCGATGATCTTGCCTTTGCCTTCGTCTCCAAACTGAGCGCCTACGAGTACAGTTACTGCCATGTTTATTACATCCTTTCCCGGCAGCTTGCGCCGCCAGTTTTATTTTTCCAAAAAAAACCACAATACTGTGGTCATTATAACACACACATTTATTTTGATAAAGCGCCAACATTGGAATATAATAGACAAAACCCATAAAATTTTAATTTTTTTAATTGTCAGGGGAGTCATGAAAATCTTAACTTTATCTGAGGCGCTGAAACGCCGCTATCACACCAAGGTCTACAAATTGTCCCTCTCCTCGGGGTGCACCTGCCCCAACCGGGACGGCACCCTCGGCACCGGCGGCTGCACCTTCTGCTCAGCCGGCGGCTCCGGCGATTTCGCCGCAGATCCCGCGCCTTTAGGCGAACAGCTGGCCGCGGCCAAGGCCCTGGTCGATCCGAAATTCCCGAAGGGCATCGCCCCGGAGGACCGCCGCTACATCGCCTACTTCCAGTCCTACACCAACACCTACGTCAGAAGCGGCGCCGAGCTCGACCGGCTGCGGACCCTCTACCGCGAAGCTATCGCCCGGCCCGAAATCGTCGGCCTCGCGGTCGGCACCCGTCCGGACTGCCTGCCCGATCCCGTGCTCGACATGCTCGCGGATTTAAACCGCGTCAAGCCCGTCTGGGTGGAGCTGGGCCTGCAGACGGTTCACGAGGCCACCGCCGAAGCCTTTCACCGGGGCTACCCCCTCGAGGTGTTTGAATCGGCCTACAGGCGGCTGGCCGACGCCGGCATCCCGGCGGTCGTGCACGTGATCCTCGGCCTGCCCGGCGAAACGCGGGCGATGATGCTCGAGACGGTCGATTATCTCTCAACACTTTCGCCGACCCTGCCGGGCATCAAGCTGCAGCTGCTCCACGTGCTCAAGGGGACGGCCATGGGCGAGGCCTACCTCAAAGATCCCTTCCCGGTGTTTACCCTCGAAACCTACACCGATTTAGTCGTCGACTGCCTGAAGCGCCTGCCCGAGTCGACCGTCATTCATCGGCTCACCGGGGACGCGCCGAAAAAGCTGCTGATCGCGCCGAAATGGTCGGCCAACAAACGGCTGGTGCTCAACACCCTGCTGGCGAAAATTGCCCGGGCTGAGCGCTAGGCAGCGAATAGTATAGAAAAATTTGATCTTATTTATATAGTGCTTGATTAGAAAGGAACCCACCATGCACGATTTTGCCAATAAAACAGCGCTGATCACCGGCGCCTCCCGGGGCATCGGTGCCGCCATCGCCGAAGCCCTCGCTCAAAGGGGCTGCCATTTGATTTTGACCTGCGAACGTTCGATGGACGCGCTGACCGCCTTGTCGGTCCGGCTGTCGGCCACTTACGAAGTGCCGGTCACGCCGGTGCGCTGCGACGCCGGGGACGCCGAACAGGTCGCGGCGCTGTTTGACGCCCACGTTCACCGCCTCGACATTTTGATCAACAACGCCGGGCGCTCGGTCACCGGCCTCATTCAGGACCTCACCCCCGAGGCCTGGGACGATTTGATGCGCACCAACCTCTCGTCCTGCTTCTACACCTCCCGGCTGGCCATCCCGAAATTCCTGGCCGGCGGCGGGGGCGCCATCGTCAACATTTCGTCTGTCTGGGGCGACGTCGGCGCCGCGGCGGAGGCCGCCTACTCGGCGACCAAGGGCGGGGTCGCCGCCTTCACCCGGGCCTTGGGCAAGGAGCTGGCGCCGAGCCATATCCCGGTCAACGCCCTCGCCTGCGGCTTCATCGACACGGCGATGAACGCCGAATACAACGACGCCGAGCGCGAGGCCATCCGCGCCGAAATCCCGGCGGACCGCTTCGGCACCCCCGAGGAGGCCGCGGCGGCCGTCGTGCGCCTGCTGGAAATGCCCGACTACCTGACCGGCCAGGTGATCCGCCTCGACGGCGGCTGGATCTAATCCGCCCTCAGGTCTAAAAACCACAGTTTGATGTCTTGAAGTTACACCTATTTGTGGGCGGCGTTATCTTGAAGTTTCGGGCTTTTTGATGTACAATTAAAAGTACAATTGGGGAAATAGGGTATACCCATAAATACGTTTTCGCAAATGCGATGAGGAGGGAATTTAATGAATCAAAAACAATTAGACCGCATGCAGAAAGAACCGGGGTTCATTGCCGCACTCGATCAAAGCGGCGGCAGCACACCGAAGGCGCTGAAGGCCTACGGCATTCCAAAGACCCGCTATCGCAACGACGACCAGATGTTCGACCTGGTTCACGAAATGCGCACCCGCATCATGACCAGCCCGTCCTTCACCAGCGACAAAATCCTGGCTGCGATCCTATTTGAAAATACGATGGACCGCAAGGTGGAAGACAAATACACCGCCGACTACCTCTGGGACGTCAAGGGCATCATCCCGATTTTGAAGGTCGACAAGGGCCTGGCCGAAGAAAAGGACGGCGTCCAGATGATGAAGCCGATGCCGCAACTCGACGATCTGCTGAAACGCGCCGCGAAGCGCCACATCTTCGGGACGAAAATGCGCTCGGTGATCCACTCGGCCAACAAAGCCGGCATCAAAGCCATCGTCGACCAGCAGTTTGACATCGCCAAACGCATCATCGCCGCGGGCTTCGTGCCGATCATCGAACCGGAAGTCGACATCCACGCCGAAGACAAGGCCGAAGCGGAACAGCTGCTCCACGCCGAATTCAAATCCCATCTTGCCGCGTTGGAAGACGGCGACAAGGTCATGTTCAAGGTAACAATCCCGACCGAAGCCGGGCTCTATTCCGACATCATGAAGGACAAACACGTCGTGCGTGTCGTCGCCCTGTCCGGCGGCTACACCCGCAAGGACGCCTGCGCCAAGCTCGCGCAGAACCCGGGGCTCATCGCCAGCTTCTCGAGAGCGTTGACCGAAGGGCTGACCTGCCGCATGAACGACAAGGATTTCAACTACATGCTCGCCGATTCCATCGACAAAATTTATCAGGCCAGCATCAAATAAACGGAATTTATGCTTCTCAGCCGCTGCCGCTTGCAGCGGCTCTTTTTTTGTTCTAAACTAATATTATTATTTTAGTGTAAGTTAAGCACTTGTTAGGATTTATTAAATAATTGATAAAGAAAGGAGGCGGTGATATGGCTGACGCCGCGCGCAAGTCGGACCCGTCGGATTTTGCCCAGGGCAGCCTGACGCGCATCATTCTCCATCAGGCGGTGCCGGTGATGCTCGCCCAAATCGCCCAGATGCTCTACAACATCGTGGACCGCATCTACATCGGCCACATGCCGGGCACAGGCGAGGCGGCCCTGAGCGGGGTCGGGCTGGTCTTCCCGATCATCACGATCATCGCCGCCTTCACCAACCTCTACGGCACCGGCGGCGCACCGCTGTTCGCCATCGCCCGGGGCGCCGGGGACGACGCCCGCGCGAAGAAAATCCTCGGCAACACGACGGCGCTGCTCATCGGCACGTCCTTTATTCTAATGGCGGTGGGCTATCTGTTCGAAAAGCCGGTGCTGATCCTCTTCGGCGCCGACGCCCACACCCTGCCCTACGCGGTGGCCTACACCCGGATCTATTTGATCGGGACGGCGTTCTCGATGTTCGCGACGGGGCTCACCCCCTTTATCAACGCCGAGGGATTTCCGCGCACGGGGATGATCACGACGGTGCTCGGCGTCGTCATCAACTTCGCCCTCGACCCGGTGTTCATCTTCGCGCTGGGCCTGGGCGTCGCCGGCGCGGCCGTCGCCACGGTGATTTCCCAATTCGCGGCGGCGCTGTGGGTCTTCCGGTTCATGACCGGCGACCGGGCGGTGTTAAAAATCGACCGGCCGTCTCTGCACCTCGAGGGCGGGCTCGTCCGGCGCATCGCCGCCCTGGGCACCTCGGGCTTCATCATGAACTGCACCAACGCCCTCGTCCAGATCGTCTGCAACGCGACGCTGTCAGCCATCGGCGGCAGCCTCTACGTCGGGATCATGACGGTCATCAACTCGATCCGCCAGATGGCGGAGCTGCCGGCGCTGGGGCTGACCTCTGGGACGTCGCCGGTCATCGGCTACAACTACGGCGCGAAGGCTTACGGCCGCGTCAAAAAAAGCATCCGCATCATGTTCGCGCTGACCTTCGCCTTCAGCCTCGCCATTTGGATTTTCATCTCGGCCTGTCCCCACCTGCTGATGGCGATCTTCACCGGAAGCGCCCGGATGATCGCCGCGGGCCAGCACGCCGTGCGCGTCTACTTCTTCGGGTTCGTATTCATGAGCTTTCAGTACACCGGGCAGACGACGTTTCAGGCCCTGGGCAAGCCGAAGCAGGCGATTTTCTTCTCGCTGCTGCGCAAGGCCTTCATCGTCGTGCCGCTGACGGTGCTGCTGCCCAAATGGCTCGGCGTCTACGGTGTGTTCGCGGCAGAACCCATCTCCAACGTCATCGGCGGGCTGGCGAGCTTCACGACGATGATGCTCACCGTCTACCGCAGACTGCCGGCGGACGGCGCCCCAGACGACACAAAATCATAAAACAAAAAATTGTAAAGCAAAAAGCCCCGGGGGTTCCCGAGGCTTTTCTGCATTTTTATAAGGGATCTCTTCGGATGCGGGCACGCCCCCCGCTTTCTTTAGAAATCAGCTTCTGAATCATCTAAAATTACGTTTCAGAAGATATTTTTATTCTACCCATAGGGGTATGTGTTGTCAAGTACATTTTCTCAGATTTGATCTCAATTTTGCATGTAATTTTTCTATGCTTGATCTAAATTTTTACAAATGATAAAGTGTTTTTTATTTTATCCAAATACCGGCCGATTTAAACGATTTTCTTCCGAAATTTGTGAATAAATGTAAAAGTGTATATTGACTTTGTATCAGGATGACGATATAATGAAAACAACATCATTCTGGAAAATCAGATTGATGATCTTAGGTTTACACATTGCAGCGATTGATTATTTATAAGGAACAGACAGATGAAGAAAATTGTTAACGACGAACGACTCATGATCAAAATTTGCGATATGTACTACAATCAAAATTTAAGCCAGAAATCGATCGCCACGAAGCTCGGTCTTTCGCGCCCCACCATCTCCAGAATCATCAGCAACGCCCGCGCGACCGGCGTCGTCACCATCACGATCAAGAACCTCGAAATGACGAATTACGTCGAACTCGAGCACAAGATCGAATCGATTTACGGCCTGAAGGAGGTTGTCGTCGTCGACCATTACGACGATCCCGTCAAGCAGAAGGAAGAGCTCGGCCAGGTTGCGGCCGACTACCTGAAGCGCATCGTCGTGGACCGCGACGTCGTCGGCGTCTCCATGGGCTCGACCCTCTACGAGACGGCCAAGCACCTCGACGCCTGCTCGGCGAAGAACGTGTTCTTCGTCCCGATGATCGGCGGCATGGGACATCTGCGCAGTGAGCTGCACTCCAACACCCTCGTTCAGCTGATGGCCCGCAAATTTGGGGACGGCAAATTCATCCCGATGCACGCGCCGGCCCGGGTCGCCAACCGCACCATCCGCGACGAGTTTCTCCACGAAACCAGCATCGCCCGGGTGATCAAAATGTGCGACTCCCTGGATATCGCATTAGTCGGCATCGGCTACCCGAACAAGACGTCGGCGATCATGGCCACCGGCTATTACACCGAGGCGGAAATGAACGCGATGAAAAAGGCGGGCGTGGCCGGCGATATCTGCATGCAGTTTTTCGACGAACACGGCGACACGGCGCCCTTTAAAAAGCAAAATACCGTCATCGGCATCGAAATCAAAAAACTCAGGAAGGTGCCCCACGCCATCGGCGTGGCCTCGGGCCTCGAAAAGCTCAACGCCATCAAGGGCGCCATCGAGGGGAAATACATCAACACGCTAATTACCGACGTCGACTGCGCGACGCAGCTGGCGGAGAATAATTAAATTATTTCTTTTGTTTAAACCAATTTGTTTTATAAGGAGATTTGTTAAAATGGATGAAATACTCAATCTGGATTTAAATGATATGGCGCAAACGGAGTTTGACTGCTCCTGCGGGA
>DGWE01000048.1 GCA_002396065.1 Eubacteriaceae bacterium UBA4266 | reverse complement strand
TGGGCCACGACGATCCGCGCGTTGGGCGCCATCCGCGCGATCTGCGCTGCCGTTTCCTGAATGTCCTTGATTCGGTTGTGGACGAAGAAAACCTGTCCACCCCGATCCAGCTCCTGCTCGATCGCATCGCCAAGCACCACCGGATTTTTCCGGAGCACGTAGGTGCGCACCGGCCGTCTGCCTGCAGGCGGCTCGGAGAGGATGCTCATGTCTCGGATGCCGGACATCGACATGTGCAGCGTTCTTGGGATCGGCGTCGCCGACAGCGTCAGCGTATCGACGTTTTCCTTAAAGCTTTTGAGCTTTTCCTTGGATTTGACGCCGAAGCGCTGTTCTTCGTCGACGACGAGGAGGCCCAGATCCTTGAACTGAATGTCCTTGGACAGCAGCCGATGGGTGCCGACAATCAGGTCGATCCGCCCCGCGGCCAGATCCTTGACGATCTGCTTCTGCTGCTTTGGCGTTCTGAACCGGCTGAGGACCTCAACCGTGATCGGAAAGCCCTTGAAGCGCTCGATCATCGTCTGGTAATGCTGCTGGGCCAAAATCGTCGTCGGTGCGAGGAAGGCCACCTGCTTGTTGTCCATAATTGCCTTGAACGCGGCTCGAAGCGCCACTTCCGTTTTGCCGTAGCCCACGTCGCCGCAGAGCAGCCGGTCCATCGGCACTGGCTTTTCCATATCGGCCTTGATTTCCTCAATGCAGCGGAGCTGATCGTCCGTCTCCTCGTACGGGAAACGGTCTTCAAACTCCTTCTGCCAGGGCGTGTCGGCGCTGAAGGCGAAGCCCTTGGCCTGGCGTCTGGCCGCGTACAAGGCGATCAGGTCGTCGGCCATTTCCTCGACCGCTTTTTTCGCCTTCGATTTTGTCCGGCTCCAGTCCGGACGGCCGAGGGTGTTGACCTTGGGCTTGCGGTCGCCGCCGGTCCCGATGTAGACCTGGATCGCGTCCATCTGCTCCACCGGCAGATAGAGTTTGTCGTCGCCGTGATAAGCGATGACCATCATATCCTTTGTCGTGTCGCCGAAGGTCATCTTCTGGATGCCTTGGTAGATGCCGATCCCGTGAATGTCGTGGACGACGTAGTCGCCGATGGACAAGCTCGTAAAGGAATCGATTTTCCGCGCGTTTTTTAACTGACGTCGGCGTTTCTTTTTTCGGCCTTCCTTTAAGATTTCTTGCTGTCTCAGAAAGACGAGCCGCGCCCCCGGCAGCTCAAAGCCTTCGGAGATATCCCCCTTCAGGAAAAGTACACCGGGCGTCTGACCGTCGCTGAATTCAGCGATGTCGTAAGACGCGAGCACCTCCCGCATTTGTTTCTCGCCCTTTTTGTCCCGGCAGCAGATGGCAACCCGACTGCCAGCATCAATCTGCCGTTTGGTGTATTCGGCAAAAAGGGGCAGTCTTCCGGCGAAGCTCTCGACACTCTTTGAATCGCAATCGATGCCCTTGTCCTTCGTGCCCTCGGAAAAAAGCCGGGCGTCCGCCGAGGGATGCCCCTCTAAAAAGCTGCAGCAGGACGCAAAATCGAAAAATTTATCCTGTTCCTCTGGGAACATCAGCTTTTCGTCCAAGAGACTTTCAAAATCCTGGAAGGTCTTTTCGAGGAAGGTGTCCGCGCTGTTCCTGCAGTGTTCGCGGTCGTCCCAGAACACCGCCCAATGGGACCCAAGGTAAGCGCTCAGAGAACCGCCTTCGCTGTCTCCAAAAGCGTTTAACACCTCGAGATAGTCGGCGGGCGCCGAGGCGATCGTGCCGAGCCGTTCCTCGTAGCCCGGGTCCTGCCCGTACCGCTTCACGATTTGATTTAAGCGCGCCTCCTGTTCTGCAGCCGGCATCGCGTTTTCGTCCGCCGGCAGAATCACCGCACGCTTGACCTCCGCCTCACTGCGCTGCGAGCGAATATCAAAGGGCGCAATACTCTCGATCTCGTCGTCGAAAAAATCGATGCGCATCGGCTGCTTCGCGTTCATCGGAAAGCAGTCGACGATTTCGCCGCGCCGGGCAAACTGGCCGCGGGCCTCGACCTGATCCGCATCGACGTAGCCGAGATCGGCCAGCTGCCTTGTGAGGGTCATTGGGTCCATCTGCTGACCCGCCTTCACCGTCAGGATCTTCTTTTTAAAGTCAGATGCTGCCGGCATTTTCTGCATCAGCGCCTGAATCGACGTGACAACCACATCGTGGCTGCGGCCAAAAAGCAGCCGATCCAGCGCAGCCATGCGTTTTTCCGTGATTTCGCTGCTGTGGGCATCAGTGAAATAATCGTGCACTGGCTTGGCCGGAAAATACAGCGTGTGCGCCGCGTCCCAGGTCGCGATTTTCTGTGCCCGCTTTTCCGCTTCGACATCCGTCGGTGCGATGTAGAGCACGCGCATCTTGAGCTGGTCCGCGATGAACAACGATAAAAAACCTTTCAAACCATCTTTGACGTTTGAAAGGTTGATAGATTGTCCGGATTTCAGACTTTTGATGATCGCCCGGCTCGCTTTGGTATCAAAAAAATTGTAAATTTCCCGATTCATTTCAGATCACTCTGTTAATGCACGTTCATGCGGTTCATGGCCAGATCGACGCCGTCGGTGACGATCATCTCCGCCGCCTTCGCCGCCTGATCGACCGCCGCCTTGATCGTTTTTTCCGCATCGCCCGATAAATTCTCGAGGACGTAATCCGCCAAGTCCCACTCCGGCGGCTGAGCGCCGACGCCAATGCGGACGCGCGGGAAATTACCGCCTCCGAGTGCGGCAACCACCGATTTCATTCCGTTGTGTGTACCGGCACCGCCCTTTTTCCGAATCCGCAGATGTCCCGGGTCGAGATCGATGTCGTCGTAAATCACGATCAAATGATCCAGATCGATTTTGTAAAACCGAACCAGCTCGCCGACACAGCGCCCGCTTTCGTTCATGTAGGTCTGGGGCTTGACGAGCATGACCTTTTCGCCGCCGATGCGCGCCGTTCCGGTCAGGCCTTGATGCTCGGATTTACTGACGTCAACCGACCATTTCTCTGCCAAAGTATCAATTGTCATAAAGCCCACGTTATGCCGGGTATTCGCATAACGTGGGCCTGGATTTCCGAGTCCTGCAATGATGTACATATTAGCTGTAGCTTCCTGTGAAGAGGCGGCTCAGCGGACGTCCGAGGTGGATGTAATCGATGGCGCGTGCGAAGACGTCTGCCGTTGACAAAATTTTCAGCTTGTCGATTTTCTTGCTTTCCGGAATTTCGATGGT
>DGWE01000021.1 GCA_002396065.1 Eubacteriaceae bacterium UBA4266 | reverse complement strand
GTCGACGTCATCGGCAAGCGCTCGGGCGCGGTTCCTGAAGCGGGCGAGCTGTCGGCGGTCGCTGTCGCGGGCATCATCGAAAAACAGACGGGCGTGGCGCTGGACCTTCACGAAACCAAACTGCCGGAAGCGCCGGAACTGCCGGTGCGCCCGCCGGTGCTCTGCGCGGGCTGCCCACACCGCGGCGCTTTTTACGCGGTCAAAAAGGCGATGCGCGGTCGGGAAATCGTCGCTCTCGGTGATATCGGCTGCTACACTTTGGGCAACGCGATGCCGCTGGACATGGTCGACACCTGCCTGTGCATGGGCGCAGGGGTCACCATGGCCCAGGGGATGAATCACGTGGACCCGTCCACCGTTAATTTCGCGTTCGTCGGCGACTCGACCTTCTTCGCCTCGGGCATTACCGGCGCGATCAACGGCGTCTACAACCAGGCGGACATCGTTCTCGCGATTCTCGACAATTCGACGACGGCCATGACCGGCCATCAGCCTCATCCGGGCACTGGCGTGACGATGATGGGCGAACGGGTCGAACCGGTGTCTATCGAAAGCGTGCTGCGCGGCGCAGGGGTCACCAGCGTGCGGACGGTGGATCCCCTCAATCTCGACGAAGCCATTCCGGCGATTCAGGCGGCGGCAGACGAAAAGGGCGTTCGGGCGATTATCTTTAAATCGCCGTGCATCGCGATCGTGCCGAAGCAGGGCACAGCGGCGGTGGATCAGGACGCCTGCATCGGCTGCAGGCGCTGCATCAACGAGCTGGGCTGCCCGGCGATTACCATGGCGGCCACAGAAGGCGGCCAGAAGGCGGTCATTGATCCGGCACTCTGCACCGGATGCGGCCTTTGCAATCAGGTCTGCCCGAAACACTGCATGGAGGTGAAACGATGAAAAGCGCATTACTTTGCGGCGTCGGCGGACAGGGCACGGTGTTAGCCTCCCGGATCATCGCCCAGGCGGCGATGGACAGCGGACACCAGGCCCGAACGGCGGAAACCATCGGCATGGCCCAGCGGGGCGGCGCCGTGGTCTCCCACGTGAGAATCGGCGAAACGCCGGATGAAGCGGTGACCTCGCCTTTGATCCCAGATGGTCAGGCCGACGTGCTCATCGGTTTTGAACCCGGAGAGGCAGCGCGGAATCTCAAAGCGCTGAAACCAGACGGCATCGTCATCGTCAACCGCCGGCCCATCTACCCGGTGACGGCGTCTCTCGGGAAGAGCGCCTACAACGGCGAAGCGGTGCTGAAATGGCTTCAGGACAACGCGGCGCACTGCTACATCGTCGACGGCGATCAGGCGGCCCAGGCGTGCGGCTCGGAAAAGGTGCTCAATGTGATCTTAACCGGCGCATTGGCTGAAACCGGCGCGATGGGGCTGTCCCTCGAGGCAGTGGAACAGGCGATGATCCGCAGGGTCAAGCCGGCTTTTGTCGAAATGAATAAAAAGGCGCTGGCCCTCGGCGCTGAAATGGTGAGGAGATAAGATCCATGAAAATGAAATCAGAAACCCTTGAACAGATCAAATTTCAGATGAAACGGGTCAAGGCGGCCGGAGGCTTCTACGCCAAGCGCCTTCAGGACATCGAACCGGAAGATATCAAGTCTCAGGCTGATTTTGAAAAGCTGCCTTTTTCTGAAAAGGCAGACCTGCGAAACGCCTATCCGTTGGGGCTCGCCGCTGTCCCAGAAGAACAAATCGTGCGCATCCACTCCTCGTCTGGTACGACGGGGACGCCGGTGATCATCCCGTACACCCAAAAGGATGTGGACGACTGGGCGACGCTGTTTGCGCGCTGCTACGAAATCGCCGGCATCACCCCGAAGGATCGGATTCAGATCACGCCGGGCTACGGCTTGTGGACCGCCGGCATCGGCTTTCAGCTCGGCGCGGAAAAGCTCGGCGCGATGACCGTGCCGATGGGGCCGGGCAATACGGCCAAGCAGCTGAAATTCATGGAAGACATGCAGTCGACGGTGCTCTGCGCGACGTCCTCCTACGCGCTGCTGTTAGCTGAAGAAATCACCAAGCGCGGGATCCGCGACCGTATCGCGCTGAAGAAGGGCGTCATCGGCTCGGAACGCTGGGGCGAAAAGATGCGCGCCCGGATCGCGGACGAGCTCGGCGTTGAGCTCTTCGATATCTACGGGCTGACGGAAGTCTACGGCCCGGGAATCGCGATCAACTGCAAATACAACACCGGGATGCATTATTTCGACGATTACCTTTACTTCGAAATCATCGATCCGAAAACCGGCGAAGTGCTGCCGGACGGCGAGCTCGGCGAGCTGGTCATCACGACTCTCCAGAAGGAAGGGGCGCCGCTGATCCGCTACCGCACCCACGACTTGACTCGGATCATCCCCGACGACGAGCCCTGCCCCTGCGGACGCGACCTGCCGCGTATCGACGTCATCCTCGGGCGCACGGATGACATGGTCAAGGTCCACGGCGTCAACATGTTCCCGGGACAGATCGACGACGTCCTCAAGCAGGTGGACGGCGCCAGCAGCGAATATCAGGTGTTCATCGATCACGTCAACGGCCGGGACAACATCACGGTTTTCGTCGAAACGGCGCTGCCGAAAGAAGGGTACAAGGCCTTTGAAAAGCAGCTGAGAGATACCTTCAAGTCCGTGATCAACGTCGGCATCATTCCAAAAGCGGTGGCCATCGGCGATCTGCCCCGCAGCGAAAAGAAAGCCACGCGGATTTACGATTATCGTTATTAACCGCAGACAAGGAGACCGAGAAGCGCAAAAAATGCGCGCTCCCGGTCTTTTTTATTTTAAGTTTTAATGAAATCCTTGACAAAGGCAGCGTCGCCCCGCATGATATAAATAAATACTTATTTGGCTAGATGAAGAGTTAGAATAACCAGGCCCAAATCGTCAATCAAAAATTTTCGCGCACATCTCATCAGTGCAGATTGGAGAGAATATGAAAAAAAGTAACCCACGCGTATCAACGGCAGCCTCGATTAAAAGGCTCACCGCCTACGAGGGCGAGTACAATTTGTACGAAATGACGGTCAATTACGACTACGATTTGGACGCTCTGATCGGCGAAGCCGCCAGAGACGACCAGACATTCACGGACGCCGCCGTGGCGCAGGCCCTTCCCGGGATATCCGTTAAAGCTGCGCCGCCGTCCTTCGGCTGCAGCGCTTTCTGTGCCAAGACAGACACGGCAGTGCTCACAGGACGGAATTACGATTTCAAAGAGGACACCTCGGCCTTATTGGTCCGCGCGAATCCCAAAGACGGCTACGCGTCCATCGCCTTCGCCTGCTTGAATAACCTCGGCGCGAACGAGGCCGACATGAGCATCGAGCAGCGGGCTGCGTCACTGCTCGCGCCTTTCGCTTGTCTTGACGGCGTCAACGCCATGGGGGTGAGCATCGCGGTGCTGACTCTGGACAGCGAGCCGGTCGACCAACACGCAAAAGCGGAGGCGATCAACACCGCTCTGACCATTCGGCTGGTGCTGGACCGCGCGGCCACGACCCGGGAGGCTGTCGAACTGCTGGGCCGCTACGACATGCACGCGATGGCGGGGCGCGATTACCATTTCTTTATCAACGACGAATCGGGTGACAGCGTCGTGGTGGAGTACGATCTGTTGGATCCCACACGAAGGATGACGGTCACGCCGGCGCGGGAGATCACGAATTTCTACGCCCTGTACGCCGACCAGGTGAAACCCAATCAGATCAACGGTGCGTTCGGTCACGGCAAAGAGCGCGCGCTGGCCATCGCGGCAATCCTCGACGAGGGCGCCGCCACGGTAGAGGCGGCGTGGGCAGCTTTGCGGGCGTCGTCCCAGGCACCCAACCCAGAGGACATCACCAGCAACACCCAGTGGTCTGTCGTGTACGACAACACCAACCGAACGGCGCGGTTTGTTCAGCGCAGGCATTGGGGCGATACCTTTTTATTCACGCTGGATTAAAGGGGCGAAACTGGTGCGGTGAAAACAAAGCGCGCTTCTTTATTTAGAAGCGTGCTTTTTTACGTCCAAAACCCGGCGCTTTATTCTTGTACAATGATAGGGTTTGATTTATAATAATTGTAACCGACTAACATTGACAGATCATTTTAAATAAATTTATTAGGTAAGGAGTTCAAAATGGATTACAAAACCAATTTGCAGAAATGGCTCGATTTTGGAAAGTATGACCAGAATATAAAAAAGGAACTGGAGAGCATCACGGACGAAAAGGAACTCGAAGACCGCTTTTATACGGAGCTGTCCTTCGGCACAGCCGGCATGCGCGGGAAGATCGGCATGGGGACCAACCGCATCAATATTTACGTCGTCGCCCGCGCGACTCAGGGCTTAGCTCAGTATCTGCTCAAGGAAGACTCGGCCAACGCGGAAAAGGGTGTCGCGATCGCTTACGACTCCAGACACTTCTCGAAAGAATTCGCCCAGGTTTCCGCGCAGGTCCTCGCGGCCAACGGCATCAACGCCTATATCTACGACAGCCTGCGCCCGGTGCCGGTGCTGTCCTTCACGGTGCGCCACCTGAAGACCGCGGCTGG
>DGWE01000017.1 GCA_002396065.1 Eubacteriaceae bacterium UBA4266 | reverse complement strand
ACCGCCTCTACACCGATGTGGCCACTGGGGTCAACAACGGCGCCAACGGCTTCCTCGTTCTGACCGGCGAAGCGGATATGCAGACCGTCGCCGAATCGGACGTCGAACCGACGTGCATTTACGATTCATTGAAAGAGATGGAAAAATATTTATAAGCCTGGTTATTGCAACTCTGATCTATTTTAACAAAAGGAATAGCTTGGGTTGTTTTAATAAAATTAAATAATTTCATTTTATATGGAGAGAAGGAGTTAAATAAAATGAGATATTTTTTGGGTTTGGATCTTGGTACTGGCGGAATCAAAACCGTATTGTTTACTGAGGAGGGTAAAGAGGTTACTTACGCTCTTCAGGAATATCCACTGTATCAGCCACACAACGGCTGGTCGGAGCAGGAACCGGAAGATTGGTATAATGCAGCAATTACGACGATAAAAAAGGTTATGGATACATCAGGTGTTCCAAAGGAAGAAGTACTAGGAATTGGTATTGCTGGCCAGATGATGGGCGCGGTACTTCTTGATGATCGCGGAGAACCATTGCGTCGGGCTATTTTATGGAACGATCAACGAACAGAAGAAGCGACGAAAGAAATGAGTCGGCGTGTTAATCCAAAAAGGATGCTTAAAGTCACCTGCAACCCCCCAAGAGAAGGATTGACCGCAGCAAAAATTTTCTGGGTTGAACAAAATGAGCCGGAAATTTATTCAAAAGTTCGTCATATTCTACTTCCTAAGGATTATGTTCGTTTTCGTTTAACAGGAGAATTTGCAACAGAAGTTTCGGACGCTTCTGCAACACAACTGTTGGATGTTCCAAAGCGCTGCTGGTCGGATGAAATGATGGACGGTGTAGGTGTTAAGCCATACATGCTTGGAAAAGTTTATGAGTCTTATGAAGTAACAGGGACATTAAAACCAGATGTTGCGAATTACGTCGGCCTATCGGAAAAGACGGTCATCGTCGGAGGAGCAGGAGATAATGCAGCTGCCTCTGTTGGAACAGGCGTTGTTTCCGAAGGACGTGCAATGACGACGATTGGAACTTCTGGCGTTGTTTTTGCCTACACGAATCGACCAGCTATAGATCCAAAAGGAAGAGTTTATACTTTCTGTACAGCCGTTCCAGATTCATGGCACATGATGGGATTAGTTAACTCCGCGGGGCTGTCTCTCAAATGGTATCGCAACAATTATTACCCAGACGATGAAGATTATTTACAAATTGATAAAGATGCCGAAGCCTCAGCGATTGGTTCGAATCGATTAATCTATTTACCATATTTGATGGGAGAAGTGACACCTCATTTGGATGTTAACTGTCGCGGCGCCTTTATTGGCCTTTCAGCGATTCATCAGAAAAAAGATTTAACGCGAGCCATTATGGAAGGGGTCACCTTTGCATTAAATGAATCGATGGATATTTACCGTGAATTAGGGGTTGAACCGACATTTATGCGAATGTGTGGCGGTGGTTCTAAATCACCGTTATGGCGTCAGATGATGGCGGATATCTACAACGTACCGGTTGTTCTTCCCGCAGGCGTTTCCGAAAATAGCGCTGCACTTGGAGCAGCCATCTTAGCCATGGTTGGAACAGAAACGTATTCAAGCGTTCCGGAGGCTTGTGATAAGATTGTGTCGCTACGTAATGAAGTATATGATCCTATACCAGAGAATGTCGAAAAATACGCAAAAGTCGGAGAGCTATATCGAGAAATGTATCCGGCATTAAAAGAACAATTCAAGAAGCTTGTTCAGTTAAAATTATAAATAAATCGCTACAGACATTTATGCCATATATCTCTCTTACAAAGAACAAAGGTAGAAAATCTATCTTTGTTCTTTTTTAATGTTTGAATTCAGGTTTTGTTTTTAGAAACAGCGATACGAGAAGCATTTAATGCTTTGTAGTAATGCTTTTCGTCCTGCATAAATGTCGCAGTGTAGAGGATGTCGACAATGGTCAATTGAACGATTCTTGAAGCCATAGCTTCGGAATGATATTTATTATCATTTGTAGAACTCAGTAAATAGAGATCAGATAAATGAGCTAAAGTTGAATTAGAAAAACTCGTTAGACTTAAAATTTTAGCTCCATTTTCTTTAGATGTCTGAACAACATGATTTACTTCAAGACTTTCACCTGTATGAGAAATGGCAAGCATGATATCTTTTGGGGTCGATTGTGTGCAAGTGATATTCATTAAATGAGGATCAGGAAAATATCTTACATCAAGACCAATTCCAGCAAATTTGTGATAAGCATCCATTGCGATAGCAGCGGAGGCACCTACACCATAAATTAAGATCCGCTCGGCGGACCGGATCATATCAATAGCTTTTTCTAAAATTGAAGAAGGAAGGAGCGTATTAATATCATTAATTGCAGAAAGAGTGTGTCCGATAATTTTTTGTTTAATGGTTTCTGGATCGTCGTGTGGGTCTAAATCATCGTTAATGGATGTACTGGGTTCTTTTGTAGTCGCCTGAGCAATTTTTACCCGAAATACCTGATATGAATTGTAATTGAGTTTTTTTAAAAAACGCATCACGGTTGTTTCACTCGTGTTGCAGGCTTTGGCTAATTCCGTAATTGAGAACATCGGAATACGCGTTGCATTTTTTAAAATAAAATCGGCGATTACTTTTTGTGTTTTAGATAAAGTATTATATTTGGTTCTAATATTTGTCAGAATCTCGTCCATTCGATGTTTACCTCCTCTTTCTATTTTGCATTATAACATAAAAAGCAACTAATAGAATAGACAAAAAATTACGATAGTAAAATATTTACCGTAAATATATTGACATCGTAAAAACAAGAATGTATAATAATTTACGTAAATAAAATTAAAACAGTAAAATATTAACGAATTGTAGGAGGAATATTATGAAAGCAGTACGGATGTACAAACCAAAGGATTTACGAGTAGAAGATGTCGAAAAGCCAGTAATGCAGCCAGATGAAGTTATGGTTAAGGTACATGCCTGTGGTGTGTGTGGATCGGATATTCCAAGAATCTTAACATATGGTGCGCACGTTTCGCCGATCATCTGCGGTCATGAATTTTCGGGGGAAATTGAAGCCGTTGGTGATCAGGTTGAAGGGTACCAAGTGGGTGACCGTGTTGTGGTTCCGCCGTTAATTCCATGCGGACATTGTGAATGGTGTAAAAAAGGCATCTACTCTTTGTGTGAAGATTACGACTATTACGGATCAAGACGAGACGGTGCTTACGCGCAATACGTTTCAGTTAAGAAGACAAATTTGATGAAAGTTCCTGATGGTGTTTCTTATGAAGATGCAGCGACTCTTGACCCGTGTGCAAATGCTTGGCATGGTTTGGTCAATCGCGGACATTTTAAAGAAGGCGACACCGTTGCAGTCGTCGGGGCAGGACCAATTGGTTTATTCGCAGTTCAGATCGCGCACATGAAAGGTGCGAAGAAAATTATTGCAGTCGATGTTTGGGATAAAAAACTCGAAATTGCTAAGAGTGTTGGTGCGGATGTTGTGGTCAACTCACTTGAAAATGATCCAGTAAAAGCGGTCATGGATGCGACAGATGGAGAAGGTGCCAATGTTGTGGTTGACTTTTCAGGGGCACCGGTTGCACAACAGCAGGCCATTATGATGACAGCGAAAATGGGACGAGTTGTCTTCCTCGGCATTTCTCATAAAGGGTTAGATTTAAAACCAGAAACCGTCGATACGCTTATGCGGGGACAAATTGAACTTGCGGGGTCTTGGAATTCATTTACTGATCCCTTCCCAGGCGAAGATTGGACGGAATCTCTAAAAATGTATGAAAAGGGAATGACCGCGAAAGACATCATCAGCCATCGCATTACGTTAGATGAAGTTCCGGAAATTTTCAAGAACATCGATAAAGGTCATTATTTCTTTAATAAGATCATGATTTTTCCGTGGAAAGAATAATAATCTTTAGAAACAACAAGGGGAGGTTGTTTAATGAATGAAGCAAAATATTTTATGGGCGTAGATACTGGAACGCAAAGCGTTCGTGTCGTCGTCACAGATATTAGCGGCAATGCTTTAGTCGCAAGTGAAAAACCATATAAAACATTTTATCCTCAGCCAGGGAGAGCAGAACAAAAGCCAGAAGACTGGTGGTCATGCTTTAATGAGGCAGTAAAAGAGGTGACGGATCGATTATCAATGGGAGTACGCTATAGTATTGAAGGTATTTCAGTTTGCTCTACTTCGTCAACCGTTGTGCCCATTGATCAAAATGGTACGCCGCTTCAGGATGCGATTATGTGGATGGATACGCGAGCCATTAAAGAAATGGAAATTTGTAATGCGACAAATCATCCATGCCTAAAATATTGTGGTGGTGCGGAATCTGTTGAATGGATGATTCCGAAAGTATTATGGATTAAGAGGAATCAACCAGATATATACAAAAAATCGTATAAAATCATTGAACAATTAGATTGGTTCAATTATAAACTCACAGGTGGCAAATTGGCAACGTCCATTTGCCAGGCCGCTTGCAAGTGGAATTACATCGATGGACATGGCGGATGGCAAAGTGACTTTTTTGAACAAATCGGTTTAGAGGATTATGCGGATATTTTAGTAACTGATGTTAAACAAGTTGGTGAACCCCTTGGGAAAATTAGTCATGAATTTGCCGAGAAATATGATCTTAATCCGGATATGTTGGTTATTGAAGGCGGCATTGATGCGCATATCGGCATGCTTGGTATGGGCGTTTCAAAGCCAGGACGTCTTGCAATGATTATGGGAACTAGCTTTGTTCAATTGTGCTTCTCGAAAGAACAAAAAGAACTTAGCGGCATATGGGGACCGTACATCAATCCAGTTGTCCCAGGATTAAATATCCTCGAAGGTGGACAGATTTCAGCAGGCTCAATTGTCAAGTGGTACATGAAAGAATGGGGATTTGACAAAATGGATCATCCCTATGAAGCCATTGCGGATATGCTGAAGGATACAAAGCCAGGCGCAAATGGTCTTGTCGCGTTAGATTTCTTCCAAGGGAATCGCACACCGTATAAAGATCCAAACGCAAAAGGCGTGATATATGGTCTGACATTAAGTCATACGAAAGCAGATATCTATCGTTCGCTTATCGAATCAGTTGCCATGGGTACTAAAAATATTATTGATAATTTTGAAAAACAGGGCGAACCGATTGATATGATCGTAGGCTGTGGCGGTGTCACAAAGGACAGTAATTGGATGCAAATCATCGCAGATGCAACTGGAAAACCTATTATTGTTACGGTTGATCCAAGTGCCGGCGGATTAGGCTGTTGTATTGTAGCATCGGTTGGAACAGGTACTTATGACTCGTTCGACGACGCAACAGAAGGTATGGTCAAAATGGCATATACAGTTGAACCAAATCCAGAAAACTACGCGGCTTACGAAAAAGTGTTTAAGAAATATACAGAATTGTACGATAATCTGAAAAATATGATGAATGATGAAGAATAATATTAAAGGAGAAAAGAATGGACAAACAAGAAATTATCAGTAGATGCGACCATACCCTTCTAAAACCATTTTCTACATGGAAAGACATGATTCCAATTTGCGAAGATGCGCTGAAATATCATACAGCATCTGTCTGCATTCCACCTTGCTACGTGAAGCCGGCCCATAAGAATTATCCGGACCTGAATGTCTGTACTGTAATCGGCTTTCCCAATGGTTACAACACGACAGAAGTTAAAGTTGCGGAAGCGATTCAAGCAATTGCGGACGGCGCGTCGGAAATCGATATGGTGATCAATATCGGTGAAATGAAAGCTGGTAACTACGATTACGTTCTTGATGAAATCAAAGCGCTTAGAAAAGCGACAAAAGGTAAAATTCTGAAAGTTATTGTTGAAACCTGCTATCTGGATGAAGCGGAAAAAATAAAAGTATGTGAACTGGTCACAGAAGCAGGCGCTGATTTTATTAAGACCTCGACTGGCTTTGGCCCGGAAGGCGCAAAAATTGAAGATATTGAGCTTTTCAAAAAGCATATTGGTCCTAATGTCAAAATGAAAGCAGCCGGCGGTATCAGCACTGTCGAAGATTTAGAAGCTTTTGTCAAGGCTGGCTGTGCACGTATAGGTACAAGTAGAGCGATCGGATTATTAAAAGATAAGTAAACATAAGCCATAATATAAAAATAACTCCTAGCTGTCGTTCACAGCTGGGAGTTATTTGCATATATAAGATTATTTTTGATACCGAAACGGTCCGACGCCGCGGCGGGATTTTTTGAGCAGGGTCAGTTCAGCCCACGGGACGCTTCTCAGATCTTCACCCTGTTCGAGCAGTTGAGGCACGTGCTTGATCAGGCCTTCAAAGGCTTGGGTCGCCTTGTGCGCGGAGGTGATGATCTGCTGGACGCAGTAGTTGGCGCGGAAGACCGCGAACTGAATCTGGGAATAGGCGATGCGGTCGAAGGTCTTGTCGGCCGTGTCGTTCTTCGGATCGCCGCTTACGCGGGTGCGGCGGGCCGCCGCGTCCATTTCGTCCTTCCAGACGTAGGTGCGCTTCAGCAGGTCGCGGTAAGGCGCTGCCGCCTTTTCGTAGGCGTCAAACTGATCCTGGACGAGGGCGACCACGTCGTCGACTTCCGTTTCGCCGCGGTACCAGGCTTCAATGGGAGAAAAGGCCTGTTCGACCATATGGATAAAATCATTGACGTCGTCGGAATTAATAGGCGCGCCGTAATCTTCAGGCGTCGGCATCGCTTGTGGAAACGGTGTACTTTCTGTATTTTGAGCTTCAGTCATCATTTCGGGTTCCTTTCTTTTCGCGCAATTTTTACGCAATTCTATTCATATTTTGTGTATACGCTTTTTAAATGCCACTATTATATCCGTAAGCTTCGCCATCGTCAACTTTAATATTCGAAATCTGAAAGAAAAAATGGACACGAAAAAACCGCCTTCACACCGGCAGGATACCGGGGCGAAAGCGGCAAAAGATCACGGGTTTAAACCGGCGGCGATTCGACCAGCTCGTCGTTGATGCGGTTCATGAATTGGTCGAGCGTCGACAGCTCTTCCGCGGTGAACGTCTGGTAAATGCGGTCCATGGTCTTCTCGTAGCCGCGGGTATTGATTTCGTGAAATTTTAAGAATTTGTCCGTCACCACCAAGTGGTATTCCCGGCGGTCTTCGTCGGAGCGGACCTTCTTCAGGTACCCTTTCTGCACCAGAGAATTGACCTTGTACGTCGCGTTGGGCGACGAGATGTTCATGAACTGGGCGAAGGCGTTGATCGTCGGCTCGCCCAGCGAATAAATCGCTTCGAGACAGAAGGATTCGGAAAAGGTCAGCGAGTTCTGGCTGCTCTGCAGGGCCACTTCGCGGTAAAAGTAGAGGCGCAGTTTTCTGTAAATCTCGGCTAAAGGTTCAGTAAACATCGCCGCTCCTGTCTAAGCTTCTGCAGTGGGATCCGACAGGGCAAAGGTGATTTCCGCCCGGGCGACGACTTTGCCGTCCACCTTGCAGGTGCCCTTTCCGGTCCCGAGAGGGCCGCGGGTGTTCGTGATTTCCGTCGTGATTTCCACCACGTCGCCGGGGACGACCTGCCGCTTGAAGCGGGCGTTCTTGATGCCGCCGAAGAAGGCGAGCTTGCCCTTATTTTCCGGAAGGGAAAGCATCGCGACCGCGCCGACCTGGGCCATGGCTTCGATCAAAAGCACGCCCGGCATCACCGGGTAGCCCGGGAAATGACCGAGGAACTGCATCTCGTTGTTAGAGACGCATTTGCGCCCGATGGCCATTTCGCCGGGGACGTAGTCGAGGATGCGGTCGACGAGCAGGAAGGGGTAGCGGTGAGGCAGAATTTCCTGAATCTGCGCGGCGGACAATTCGTGAGGTTCGCGGGTCGTTTCGCTCATCTTAAGCCTCCCAGCGTTTCATGATCACGACGGCGTTGTGGCCGCCGAAGCCTAGCCCGTTGGACAGCGCGTAGTCGAGATCCGCTTCGCGCCCTTCGTTCGGGACGATGTCGAGGTCGCAGTCCGGGTCTGGATTTTGGTAGTGGATGGTCGGCGGCACGAATTGATCGTGGAGGGCCATCGCCGTGAAAATCGCTTCGACCGCGCCGGTGCCGCCGAGCAGGTGGCCTGTCATGCTCTTCGTCGAGCTGACCATCATATCCTTCGCGTGATCGCCGAAGGCAGTCTTGATGGCCTTGGTTTCGATCTGGTCGTTGAGAGGTGTCGAGGTGCCGTGGGCGTTGATGTAGCCGACCGCTTCCGGCGCGATGCCGGCGTCCTTCAAAGCGGCAGTCATCGCGGCAGCCGCGCCTTCGCCGTCGGGAGACGGTGCCGTGATGTGGTAGGCATCGGTCGAGGTGCCGTAGCCGACGACTTCGCCGAGGATTTCGGCGCCTCTGGCCTGAGCGTGGTCCAGAGATTCGAGGATCAGCGCGCCGGCGCCTTCGCCCATCACGAAGCCCGAGCGTTCCGCGTCAAAGGGACAGGAGGCCGTTTCCGGGTCCGGATTGGTGGACAGGGCCTGCATGACGGTGAACCCGCCGATGCACAGCGGTGTGACGCAGGCTTCTGCGCCGCCGGCGAGCATGACGTCGGCGTAGCCGTCGCGGATCTGGCGGAAGGCGTCGCCGATGGCGTTGTTGGAGGACGCGCAGGCCGTGACGATACAGGTGGAGTAGCCCTTGAAGCCGTGAGCGATGGCGATGCGCCCGGCGGCCATGTTCGGGATGGCGGACGGGATGAAGAACGGGGAGACGCGGTCGAATCCGCGCTTCATGCCGCGGTTCTGATTGTCTTCAATGGTGGAGATGCCGCCGATGCCGCTGGACATGATGACGCCGCAGCGGTAGGGGTCCGCTTCTTTGGAAATGTCGAGGCCCGACTGCTTCATCGCTTCGTCCGCCGCGACCAGCGCGAACTGAGTAAAGCGGTCCATGTGGCGGGCGTCCTTGCGATTGATCACCGAGCTGATGTCGAGATTTTTGACTTCTCCGGCCAGGTGCACCTTCTGTTCTGACGAATCGAACAGCGTGATTTCGGCGATGCCGTTTTGGCCGGCCTTGGCGGCAGCCCAGCTTTCGGCTACGCTGTTGCCAAGGGGGTTGACAGTGCCCATGCCGGTGATGACGACGCGGTTTTCTTTATTCATAATCGTAATTCTCCTTTGTTAAATGGCCATGCCGCCGTCTACAGGCAGCACTTGTCCGGTGATGTAAGCGGCGGCGTCGCTGGCCAGGAAGGCGATGACGCCGGCAATATCTTCAGGGGTTCCCAGACGGTTCAGCGGGATGTTCTGGGTCGCGGCGGCCTTCTGTTTGTCGTCGAGGGCGCCGGTCATATCGGTTTGAATGAAGCCCGGCGCGACCGCGTTGACGGTGATGTTGCGGCGGCCCAATTCCTTCGCGAGGGATTTGGTCATGCCGACGACACCGGCCTTGGCGGCGGAATAGGACACCTGTCCGGCGTTGCCGCGGAGCCCGACCACCGAGCTGACGTTGATGATGCGGCCGTGGCGCTGGCGCATCATGATCCGGGAGGCAGCCTTCATGCACAGGAAGACGCCGCGGAGATCGGTCGCGACCACCGCGTCGAAATCTTCAGGCTTGGTCAGCGCGATCAGATTGTCCCGGGTGATGCCGGCGTTGTTGACCAGCACGTCGAGGGCGCCGAAGTCGGCCTTGACGGCTTTGAACATCGCGTCGACGGCATCAGCGTCGGCGACGTTTGCGGCGTACACGGCGACCTTCCCTTCGGGATTGAGCTCGCGGCAGGCCTGAGCGGTATCCTCAGCGGCGGCCTGGTTGCCGGCGTAATTCACGGCGACGTCGTAGCCGGCCTTGGCAAAGGTGAGGCAGGCCGCGCGGCCGATGCCCCGGCTTCCGCCGGTGACGAGGACGATTGGATTGGCGTTGGTTTCTTTTTTCATGGTTCCTCTTTATTTCGATAATGCTGAGATGACAGCGGCGAGATCGTCTGCCGTGTCGATTTTCATCGGCTTGGTGCCGCGGATCGTCTTGCGGACAAAGCCGGAGAGGGCTTTGCCCGGTCCGATTTCAACGAAGGTATCCGCGCCCATGTCGGCCATCTTTTTAATGCTCTGTTCGAGATAGACCGATTGCTGAACCTGTTTTTCGAGCAGCTCCGGAATCGTCACGTCGTCGGGTTTGACGTCGCCGATGGCGTTGAACAGCACCGGGAACTGGGGTTCGTTGAAGGTAATGGTCTTGAATTTATCGGCGAGGGCGTCGCCGGCCGGTTTCATGTAGCTGGTGTGGAAGGGACCGGAAACCTTGAGCGGGATCACCCGTTTGGCACCGGCGTCCTTGGCGAGGGCAGAGGCCTGTTCGACGCCCTTGGCGTCGCCGGAAATGACGATTTGTCCCGGGCAGTTAAAATTGGCCATTTCGACTTTGCCGGCCGCCGAGGCTTCGCCGCAGATGGCGCCGAGTTTTTCGGCGTCTAAGCCGAGAACGGCAGCCATGCCGACGTCGAGCCCTTTGGACGCTTCAGCCATGGCCCGGCCGCGGAAGGCGATCAGGTCGAGGGTGGTCGCGGCGTCCCAGACGCCGGCGGCGTAGAGCGCGGAATATTCCCCGAGGGAAAGACCGCAGGCCATGTCCGGTACGATGCCGGCTTCTCTCAGCACATTGGTGACGCCGATAGCGAAGGCGACCATGGCCGGCTGGGTGTATTGGGTTTGATTCAGTTGATCTTCCGGCCCTTCAAAGCAGAGCTTTTTCAAATCGAAGGGCAGGTCAGCTCGATCGAAGACGTCGGCGAAAGCCGGGTATTTTTCGTAAAGGTCCTGTCCCATCCCGACGTGCTGAGCGCCTTGACCGGCGTATAAAAATGCGAGTGTCATTGCGTTCTCCTTTGCTTATTCGAATACATCCTGAAGGCCGGAGATGACCGACTGAGCGCCGGTGTAGAGGTCTTTGAAGATGTCAGCCACCGGACGGATTTCGTCCACGAGGCCGGCGATCTGTCCGGACATCAGGCTGCCGTTTTTGGTATCGCCGTCGAGAACAGCCTTGCGCAGGCTGCCGAGGGTGAATTTTTCCAGCGTGGCCAAATCGGCGCCGGCCTGTTCTTCCTTGAGGTAGGCCTTCGTCATCTGGTTGCGCAGGACGCGGACCGGCGCGCCGGAGGAACGGCCGGTGACAACCGTGCTGCGGTCCTTCGCCTTGAGGACGGCCTTTTTATAGTTTTCGTGGATCGGGCATTCTTCGGAGGCGAGGAGCACCGTCCCAATTTGACAGCCGGCCGCGCCGAGGGCCAGTGCCGCGGCGACGCCCCGTCCGTCCGCGATGCCGCCGGCAGCGATGACCGGTACGTCCACCGCGTCAACGACTTGAGGCACGAGGGCCATCGTCGTGACGTCCCCAATGTGGCCGCCGCTTTCACAGCCTTCGGCGACGACGGCGTCGGCACCTTCGCCGCTGAGGCGTCTGGCCAGCGCGACCGACGCGACGACTGGAATCACGAGAATGCCGGCAGCTTTCCAGGCTTCCATGTATTTGCCGGGGTTGCCGGCGCCGGTGGTGATTACCGGGATTTTTTCTTCAACGGCCATTTTGGCGATGTTGTCCGCATCGGGGTTCATCAACATCAGGTTCAGGCCGAAGGGCTTGTCCGTCAGGGATTTGCAGGTTTTGACTTCGGCTCTGAGCTTTTCGGCGTCCCATCCGCCGGAGGCGATGAGCCCAAGCCCGCCAGCGTTGGAGCAGGCTGCGGCAAAGGCGCCGGTGGCGATGTTGGCCATGCCGCCCTGAACGAAGGGATATTGGGTGTGCAGCAATTCACTAATCAGTTTCATAAGAACTCCTTTCCAATCAAACGCGGGGAGATGCGGCGTAGGTGATGCCGGCGGCGCCCCAGGTCAGGCCGGCGCCAAAGCCGACGCACAGGATGCGGCAGCCGGGCCGAATGATGTTGTGTTGGACCATTTCATCCAGGGCCAGCGGAATGGAAGCCCCGCTGGTGTTGCCGAGGCGGTCGAGATTTTGATACGCCTTTTCAGGAGCCAGCTTGAGCTTTTTCGCGGCGTGTTCGATGATCCGCGAATTGGCCTGATGAAAAATGACCTGATCGTAGTCGTCGAGGGTTTCGCCGGTCTTGGCGAGATAATCCTTGATGACCTTCGGGATGATGCGGACGGCAAAGCGGAAAACCTTCCGGCCGTCCATTGTGATGAATTCGGTTTTGTTAATGTCGCCGGGGACGCCGATGGCCGGGTCGCTTTCAGCACCGAGCACCGCGTCGAAGGGCGCGGACGGGTCGCTTTTGATGACAACCGCGCCGGCGCCGTCACCGAAAAGAATGCAGGTGCTGCGGTCGGTGAAGTCCAGATCGCGGCTCAGCGCTTCGACGCCGACCACCACCGCGTAAGGGCGGTCGCTTTCGTCGGCGATCATGCCTTGGGCGACCTTTAGTGCGTAAACGAAGCCGGAGCAGGCCGCGGAGATGTCAAAGCTCGGCGTGTTGGGCTGGACGCCCAGCGCCAGCGCGACGCGGTTGGCCGTGCTCGGGGAGGTCGTGTCGCCGGTAATGGTAGCCACGACGACGGCGCCGATCTGTTCCGGTGCGATGCCGGAGGCGGCGAGGGCGCGTTTGGCCGCGAGGATCGCCAGGTCCGACGCGTTCTCGTCCTTTTCGATGAAGTGTCGGGTGCGGATGCCGGTGCGCTCAGAGATCCAGGCGTCGCTGGTATCGACAATTTGCGCGAGATCGTCGTTGGTGACGACCTTATCCGGGACGGCCGATCCCGATCCGATAATTTTGATGCCATTCATAAAATTAAAGCCTCAACTTTCAATGGGGGTTACGAATTTCTCGTATCGACTATGCCGTACGCCCTGAATTTGGCGATGCGGCGGTTGACCAGCTCGCTGCCGCTCAGGCGCGAAAGGATGCGCAGGTTTTTGCGGATCGCGCCGCGCAGCGCGTGGTACACAGCATCGGGATCGCGGTGCGCGCCGCCGAGGGGCTCTTTGACGATTTCGTCCGCGACCTTCAGGTCGTAGAGATCCTGAGCGGTGAGCTTCATGACCGAGCAGGCCTCATCGCTGCGGCTGGGATCCTTCCAGAGAATGCTGGCAAAGCCCTCAGGGCTTAAAATCGAGTAAATCGCGTTTTCCAGCATGATCAAATGGTTGGCCACGCCGAGAGCTAAAGCGCCGCCGCTGCCGCCCTCGCCGGTGAATACGGCGATGATCGGCACGCGCAGCTGACTCATTTCAGCCAGGTTGCGGGCGATGGCTTCGCCCTGGCCGTTTTCCTCAGCTTCCTTGCCGGGGTAAGCGCCGGCGGTGTCGACGAAGGTGATGATCGGCCGTTTGAATTTTTCAGCCTGGTGCATCAGCCGTCTGGCCTTGCGGTAACCTTCTGGGCAGGGCATGCCGAAATGGCAGGCGAGATTTTCCTGAAGGGTTTTGCCCTTGCGGGTGCCAATGACGGTCACCGGGTGGTTGTCGAACATCGCGATGCCGCCGTAAATACTCGGGTCTTCTCGGTAGAGGCGGTCGCCGCGCTGTTCAAAGAAATCGGTGAATAAATGGGCGACGTAGTCGACCACGCCGGGGCGGCCGGGGTGGCGCGCCAGGTAGACGCGGTCCACCGGTGTCGGGTTGGCGCACAGGTGCAGCAGCTCGTCGCGGTCGCGCTGAAGCTGCTGAAGCTGGACGACGTCGGCCGGCGTGATGGGATCGCCGATGTCCTGGATACGTTTGTCCAGGCGGTCGATCCGCGTTTCAAACTCGCGGACCGAAAGATTCGAATTGTCTTGATTCGCCATCTTTTCCTTTCTCTTATCTAAATCTTAATGGATTTTTCAGGAGCGGTCGTGCAGGCGCAGGATCTGAATCAACGTCTTGCGCATGTCCCGCCGGGGGACGATTTGATCGACAAAACCGTGTTCCTGCTGGAATTCCGCGCGCTGAAAACCTTCCGGCAGCTTTTCGCCGATGGTCTGTTCGATGACGCGGGGGCCGGCGAAGCCGATCAGCGCGCCGGGTTCGGCGAGGGTGATGTCGCCGAGCATCGCGAAGCTGGCTGTGACACCGCCGGTGGTTGGGTGGGTCAGCACGATGACTGACAGCACACCCTTACGGGAGAGCCGTTCCATCGCGGCGCTGGTCTTGGCCATCTGCATCAGGCTGATGATGCCTTCCTGCATCCGCGCGCCGCCGCTGGCACAGAATAAGATCAGCGGCCATTTTTTGCGTTCAGCCAATTCGATAGCCTGGGTGATGCGTTCGCCGACGGCGGAGCCCATCGAGCCCATGAAGAAGCGGGTGTCCATCGCGGCGACGACTACAGGGTAGCCGCCGATTTTCCCGCGCACGGCGGAGACGCCTTCGGTGGAGCCGGATTTCTTCCGCTGTGCCTTGAGTTTTTCCGGATAGCCTGGGAAATGGAGCCAGTCGAAGGGCTTGACACCCTTGGCGATTTCCCGAATCGTGCCTGGGTCCATCGTGAGCTGGAGGCGGTAGTGGGAGCCGATCGGAAAGTGGTAGCCGCAGCGGCAGACGTGCAGATTGGCTTCGAGCTCGTCCAGGGTCAGCGCGTGACCGCACTTGGGACAAATCGTCGTGCGCTGCTGAACTGGGATCGCGTCGGGCATCGTCGTGATGCTGCGCCGTTCCCGAAGGGCCTTGAGGTTGAAGATTTCTTCACGGCGCTTTTGAAATGGGTTGCTGCTCATGATCGATCTCCTTCATCTTTAGATAATTGGGTATCGCCGATGTCGATGGGGTCCAGCCCGGCGCCGACCCGGTTCCACTTGAGCAGGGTGTCGTACTCGCTTTCGATGAAGCCGGTGTTGTAATTGCCGTGGACAAAGGCGGTGTGATGCATGATCAGGTAGCACAGCTCCGCGGTCGTCGGGTAGCCGTCGATGACCAGTTCCTCGAGCATGCGGCGCATCCGCTGGATCGCTTCAAGTCTAGAATTGCCGGATGCGATGATTTTCACGACGAGGCTGTCGTAAAACGGGTTCATCGTGTAGCCGTTGTAGAGCAGAGAGTCGATGCGGCAGCCTGGTCCGCCGGGGAAGTGGACGAAATTCGTTTTGCCTGGAGAAGGACGGAAATCGTTCATCGGGTCTTCCGCGTTGATGCGGCATTCGATGGCCCAGCCCTTCTGGTGGATGTCCTTCTGTTCGTAGGACAGCGGCAGACCGGCAGCGACGCGGATCTGTTCGCGGACGAGGTCGACGCCGCAGACTTGTTCAGTCACTGGATGTTCCACCTGAATTCGGGTGTTCATTTCGATGAAGTAATAGTGCAGATCGTCGTCCATCACGAATTCGATGGTGCCGGCGCCCGCGTAATTGGCGGCCTTGGCTGCCTTCACCGCGGCTGCGCCCATTTCCTCGCGTACTTCCGGCGTCAGCAGATGGGACGGGCTCTCTTCGATGAGTTTCTGGTGTTTGCGCTGGATAGAGCATTCCCGTTCGCCGAAGTGCACGACGTGGCCCTTGGTATCGGCCATCACCTGGAATTCGATGTGGTGAGGATTTTGAATTAACTTTTCGACGTACATGTGGTCGTCACCGAAATTGGCGACGGTTTCGGACTGGGCTTCTGCAAATTTCGCGGCGAAATCCTCGGGGCGGTCGACGTTGCGCATGCCGCGCCCGCCGCCGCCGGCTGCAGCCTTGATCAGAACTGGGTAGCCGATTTCGTCAGCGATCTTCTGCCCTTCTTCGAGGGATACGCTGCCGTCGCTGCCGGGCACGACCGGGACGCCGTTCGCCTGCATCAGCTCGCGGGCCGCGGCCTTGTCGCCCATTTTTCTGATGGCGTCACCGGAGGGCCCGATAAAGACGAGGCCCTCATCGGCACAGCGGTCAGCGAAATCGGCATTTTCAGACAAAAAGCCGTATCCGGGGTGGATGGCTTCGCATCGGGTCGATTTGGCGACCTGAAGAATGGCGTTTTCGTTGAGGTAGCTGTCTTTAGCTGGCGGCGGTCCGATACAGACCGCGCGGGTGGCCAGCTGCACGTGAAGTGAGTCTTTGTCGGCAGTGGAATAGACAGCCACGGATTCGATGCCCATTTCAGTGCAGGCGCGGATCACGCGGACCGCGATTTCGCCGCGGTTGGCAATGAGTATTCGACGGAACATGGCTTACAGCTTTCTGACGCGCATCAGCGGTTCGTCGAATTCGGCCATCGTGGCGTTTTCTTTGAGCACTTCGAGAATTTCGCAGTCAAAGGGCGCCGGGATTTCGCTCATCATTTTCATCGCTTCGATGAGGCCGACCGTGTCACCCTGATGTACGGTGTCGCCGGCCTTGACGTAAGGCGGGTCATCTGGTGACGGCGCTTGATAGAAGGTGCCGACCAACGGCGCGTTGATCGTGTCGCCGGCGCTTTCAGCTTCCGGTGTGTCCTTTGTTTCCGGCGCATCGACTGCAGGCGCTGGCGCCGGTGCAGCGGGCGCAGCGGCCGGCACGACGGCTGGTGCAGCGGCGGCTGCCACCGCTTTTGCCGGATAAGCGCCGGCTTTTTTCAGAACGAGCGCGTCGCCCTCGTGGGTCCATTTTAATGAAACGGCGTCGCTTTGATCAAAACGATCGATTAATTCGAGAATTTCGTTAAACTCCATACTGCCTCCGTGTAAAATCTTTTCAATAAGAATTGATTCCAGAATTGATTTGTAAATAAAAGATGAAAATTTGCTTTCCACCTGGATTGCTTAAAAATTTTTAGATATTCGTCAACATTATAGCATGAAATACAGATCATGCGCAGAAAAAAATAAGATAAGCGCATATCAAAGAAAATTTTTAATTTTTAGAAAATTTAAATTGAACTTGATGCAGAAGGCCGAAAATTTTTATATAATATGTAGAAAGACTGCAACCCTTTTATTTTGAATTGAATCTTTCTTAAAAACGGTAAAATAAAAAGAGTAATAATTTGCAAAATAATGAAATCTTATTGACAAATTCATAAAGTATGATATGATTGTTATAGTTTTAACAGAGACCCGCTAGGGTCACCATAACAATGTGAACACTCACATTTTAGTTTTGTAAATTAATTTATGGAGGGAAATTTATGGCTAAGGAAATTGTAGTTGTCAGCGGTTGCCGTACGGCTATCGGTTCAATGGGAGGTTCTTTGAAAGATGTACCTGTTGTCCAGTTGGGTTCAACAGTTATCAAAGAAGCGGTCAACCGTGCAGGCATCAAGCCAGATGACGTTGACGAAGTTTTAATGGGCTGTGTCCTTCAGGCTGCACAGGGCCAGTCAGTTGCTCGTCAGGCTGCTGTTTACGCAGGCATTCCTGTTGAAAAACCAGCTTTAACATTAAACAACCTCTGCGGTTCTGGTATGAAGTGCATCAACCTCGGTGCTGACATGATCACAGCTGGCGACGCAGATGTCGTTGTCGTTGGTGGTATGGAAAACATGACAAGAGCTCCGTACGTCGTTCCAGGCGGCCGTTATGGTTACAGAATGGGCGCTGGCGAATTCCTCGATACGATGATCTCTGATGGTCTGGAAGATACCTTCAATCACTATCACATGGGCGTTACCGCTGAAAATATCGCTGAAAGATACGGCATCACTCGTGAAGAATGCGACAAGATCGCTGTTATGTCTCAGGAAAGAGCTAATGCAGCTATCGAATCTGGCCGCTTCAAAGATGAAATCGTGCCAATCACTGTAAAACAGCGCAAGAAAGAATTTGTCTTCGATACAGACGAACATCCGCGTAAAGGCGTTACACTGGAAAGCATCAGCAAACTGCGTCCGGCATTCAAGAAAGACGGCGTCATCACTGCTGCTAACGCTTCCGGTATCAACGATGGGGCTGCTGCTCTCGTTATGATGTCTGCTGAAAAAGCAGAAGAACTCGGCTGCAAACCGTTAATGAGATGGATCAACGGTACATCAGCTGGCTGCGAACCAGAAGTCATGGGCTTAGGTCCGATCCACGCTTGCCACAAACTGTTCGACCGCACAGGTTTAACCATCGATGATTTCGATCTGATCGAACTCAACGAAGCATTCTCTGCTCAGGCTATCGCTTGCATCCGCGACCTGCACATCGACATGGATAAATGCAACGTCAACGGCTCCGGTATCGCTCTTGGCCACCCGGTAGGCTGCTCCGGTGCAAGAATCGTTGTTTCCCTGATGTACGAAATGGCGAAGAGAGGATCCAAGAAAGGTCTCGCATCACTCTGCGTCGGCGGTGGTATGGGTGTTGCTTCTGCTTGGGAAAACCTGCAGTAAGCTCGCTTTAGAAACTACTTACGAAAGTCGAGTGGCAATATGAGTTTTGTTACATACGAAGCTAAAGATTTAATCGGAATCGTCACGATCAACCGTGAAAAAGCACTCAACGCTTTGAACACACAGGTCCTGAATGACCTTGAAGAAGTGATTGATGCGGTTGATTACGACACGATCCGCTGCTTAATCATCACCGGTGCCGGCAAAAAATCATTTGTTGCCGGTGCTGATATCGGTGAAATGGCTGAAGACACCAAAGCAGAAGGCAAAGAATTCTGCGAACACGGCAACCGTGTATTCAGAAAAATCGAAACCCTGCCGATTCCTGTAATCGCTGCAGTTAACGGTTTTGCACTGGGCGGCGGCTGTGAATTGTCAATGGCCTGCGACATCCGCATCGCTGCTGACAACGCTGTGTTTGGTCAGCCAGAAGTCGGCCTGGGCATCACACCAGGTTTCGGCGGCACCCAGAGATTGATGAGAAGAATCCCTGTTGGCAAGGCGAAGGAAATGATCTACGCCAGCATCAACATCAAAGCCGAAGAAGCTTTGAAATGGGGTCTCGTCAATGCTGTTTATCCGCAGGATGAATTGATGCCGGCAGCTGAAAAGCTCGCTAACCGCATTGCGGTTCAGGCACCGATTGCAGTCCGCGCTGCAAAGGCTGCGATGAACGAAGGCATCGACGTGCCGATGGATGATGCGATTCAGGTTGAAGTCAAACATTTCTCTGACTGCTTCGAAACAGCCGACCAGAAGGAAGGCATGAAAGCATTCATGGAAAAACGGAAACACGAACCGTTCCAGAACAAATAATTAATTTTCAACGATTTTCGAGGGAGGATGACCATCTTCCCTCGGTGTTTGTGTATTGATTTAAATATTTGAGAGGTAATAATATGAAAGTTGGCGTAATTGGCGCTGGTACAATGGGATCTGGCATTGCTCAGGCATTTGCTCAGACAGATGGTTATGAAGTTGTTCTCTGCGATATCAAACAGGAATTTGCAGATGGCGGCAAAGCTAAAATCGAAAAGAATTTAGCAAGAAGCGTATCCAAGGGCAGAATGGATGAAGCGAAGAAAGACGCAATCTTAGGCAAAATCACAACAGGTTTGGTTGAAAAAGACACTGTTGGCGATTGCGACCTGATCGTCGAAGCAATCCTCGAAAAGATGGAACTCAAACATGAAATGTTCCAGAACCTCGACAAGATCTGTAAACCGGAATGCATCTTCGCATCCAACACATCTTCACTTTCCATCACTGAAATCGCTCAGGGTGTGAACCGTGACGTCATCGGTATGCACTTCTTCAACCCAGCACCGGTTATGAAGCTCATCGAAGTCATCGCTGGCTACAATACATCTGAAGAAACTGTTCAGAAGATCAAAGACATCGCTGTTGCGATCGGCAAAACTCCTGTACAGGTTAAGGAAGCTGCTGGCTTCGTCGTCAACAGAATCCTCGTTCCGATGATCAACGAAGCAATCGAAATCTACGCTGCAGG
>DGWE01000064.1 GCA_002396065.1 Eubacteriaceae bacterium UBA4266 | reverse complement strand
CAGATGTCGAGGATTTCGTCGTAATATTCGTAGAATGGATTTTCTTCGCCGGTCATTGACATCCACGCGAAGATCAGACTGCCGCCGCGGCTCACAATGTTCATCTTGCGTTCGCCGGCCTTGACCTGGCGCACCGTTTCCTTAGTCAGGCCGCAGTGCAGGGTCACGAAATCGACCCCGTCTTCAGCGTGAAGCCGCACGACGTCGATGAAGTCCCGCGCCGAAAGGGTGCCCAAATCTCTTTGATAGTGGATCACCGCGTCGTAGACCGGAACGGTGCCAATCATCGCCGGGCATTCCGATGTCAGTTTCCGTCTAAAGGGCTGGGTGTCGCCATGACTCGACAGATCCATGATCGCTTCGGCGCCGAGATTGACCGCATCCATCACCTTGTCTAATTCCACGTTGAGATCCCGGCAATCACGACTGACCCCGAGATTGACGTTGATTTTCGTCTTCAGCTGTTTCCCGATGCCGTTGGGGTCGAGGCTGGTGTGGTTCACGTTCGCCGGAATGACCACCTGTCCCTTTGCGATCAGATCCATCAATTGATCGATGTCCATGTTTTCCTTTGCGGTAATCGCCTTCATCTGCGGCGTCACGATGCCCTTGCGGGCTGCATCCATTTGGGTTGCGTAATTCAGTGCCATACTTTTCTCCTTGCTCGTTATAAAATTCTGCGCACGGAGAACAAAAAAAGCAGTGCCGGGAGGGCACTGCGGTAAAAAGCACGACGTCAATCAAATCTCGCTTCCGTCTCCCTCCGTTGGCATTATCCAAATCAGGTAAATCGGGTCGTGCGGCATGTCCGCACCTCTCAGCTCATCGCTCCCCGGTACGCGGTAACTCCATTATAGCACGATTTTTTCCGAGGTGAAGGGAAAATCAGGCATTTTCTGAAATTTTGCAAAAAAACAGCGGCCTGAGCCGCTGCGCGTCGGTGACGCTTAGAGTGCGAAGCTGCCGTTTACTTCGCCGTTGATGACGTAGTAAGCCATCGCTTCTTCGGTGTTGACGTAGACCTTGACGTCCTTGAGATCGCGGACCAGGTTGCCCATCTGTTTGGTCCAGATTTCCTTGACTTCGTCAACAAGTCCGGATGAGGTGACTTCGAAATCGCTGCGCTGGATAATGACTTCGCTCTTGTATCCGCGGCTGGAGCTGCGGCGTGCAGCGGTCTTTTTCGCACCGGTTTTTGCAGCAGATGCAGTGGTCTTCGCGGCCTTCGCAGCTGTTTTCGCCACAGTCTTTGCGGCGGTTTTGGCTGCTTCTGCCTTGGCCTTCTTCGGTTCAGTCTTTGCGACGGTTTCGACTTCTGTTTTCACTTCAACCTTCGGCGTGCTTTTAACTTCTGCCTTCTGGGCTTCAGCGGATGCCATGGATTTTTTTGATAATTTTCTTGCCATCATTAAACCTCCTGTTGAGTTGCACCGGCTTATCTGTCAAATGCTTCAAGAAGTGGTCGACCAAATGTAACTCGAAAATTAAAACAATTGATTACATTGCACAATCTATCATAAATGAAAAATGTTGTAAATAAAAAAGCCGGATTTTCTCCGGCTTTTCGCGTTGTAAATGCTTTCAAAATTACATGACTTAAGCAAGTAAATTATTTTCCGCCCTCTTTCCGATCTTCGATCGGTACGAAGGGTCTGCGTTCCGGAATCAAGCTTTCGTACGCCGGACGCATGATGACTTTGCCGTTGATGATTTCTTCGATGCGGTGCGCGCTCCAGCCGACGATGCGGCCGACGGTGATCATCGGCGTGTAAAGTTCCGGCGGGATGTCGAGCATGCGGTAGACGAAGCCGCTGAAGAAGTCGATGTTGGCGCACACCGGTTTGTGATAAATGCCCCGTTCCTCGATCATCTTGGGGGCGAGGTCTGCCACCGCCGCGTACAAATCGAACACGTCGCTCTGTTCCTTCGCTGTGGCGAGCTTTTCGCCGTACTTGTGCAGGATTTCAGAGCGCGGGTCAGAGATCGAGTACACCGGGTTGCCGATGCCGTAAATTTTGCCGCTCCTGTCGAAAGCCTTGTGGTCGAGGATCGCCGCGAGGTAGCGCTTGATGCCGGCCATGTCGCCGGGCCCGGCGATATTTTCTGCTAAATCCTCCATCATTTTGGGCACGAGCAGGATTTGTCCGCCGTGCTTTGGCCCTTTGAGGGAGCCGATGGCCGATGCCATCGTCGAGTAGGTGTCGGTGCCGGTCGAGGAGACCACACGGTCGACAAAGGTGGAGTTGTTGCCGCCGCCGTGTTCCATATGAAGGATCAATTCCACTTCGAGCACCCACGCTTCGAGGTCAGTGTACTTCCGGTCCGGACGCAGAAGACTCAAGAGGATTTCCGACGTCGACATGTTCGGGCGAGCGCGGTGCAGGTACAGGGAATTGCCTTTAATGTAGTGATTGTAGGATTGGTAGACGTACATCACGAGCAGCGGGAACTGGGCGATGAGCTTCACGCACTGACTGAGCACGTATTCAGGCGAGGTGTCTTCGCTGTTGTCGTCGTAGGCACCGAGGGAGAGCACACACCGGGTCAGCATGCGCATCAGATCGTTCGAAGGCGAGTGCATGATGATGTCCCGGACAAAATGCGGCGGCAGCGCGTGCTGACTGTCTAACACATCGCGGAAGTCGTCGAGCTCATCCTGAGTCGGCAGATCGCCGAAGAGCAACAAAAACGCAGCGGATTCGTAGCCGAATCGGCATTGAGTAAAGCCTTCGATGATGTCGTTGATGTCGATGCCGCGATACCAGAGCTTGCCCTCGCAGGGGACGCGCTTGCCGTCAACGATTTCGAAACCGTCGGCACGGGAGATATTGGTCAGCCCGACCACCAGCCCGTTGCCCTCTTCGTCTCGAAGCCCCTGATTGACCTTGTGGGCCTGGTAGGTTTCCATCGGGATTCGGTCCCGAGCAACCATTCTTGACGCGTATTTATGGATAAAAGCCTGGGTAAATGGGTCGTTCGCCATGAGAACCTCCTTCATGCGGATCTTTTGGATTTTGGATACAATCCGTTTATTTTTATTAAATTTTATCAAAGGGAAGCTCAAAAGTCAATTGTATACAATGTAATTCAAGGGCCGGCATGTTAAGGGATTGCCCGTATTCATGCGCTGTACGAAATAAAATGCATAAAATGCAGGCTTTGCATATAAATTCAAAGCGCCGAGACAAAAATAAAGGAAAAATTATGCTAAGGTTAAGGACTTTTTAATAATTTGAATTGCACCAGGTATACAAAGATGATAAAATTAAAAGTAATTTAAAAATGCTTGAGTGTTTTGTTAAGCAAGCACGAAAGCGCAATCGAATTGGAGGATATTTTTATGAAAAAAGGTTTGAAATTGGGCCTGGTCTTCGCCCTCGCGCTCGTCACAGTCGTGACCTTTGCCGCCTGTGGTTCATCCAGCAGCTCGAATTCCGATGAGTACATCATCGCCACTGATACGACTTTCGCGCCGTTTGAATTTGAAAACAGCAAGGGTAAGCGCGTCGGCATCGATATGGACTTGCTCAAAGCCATCGCAAAGGATCAGGGATTTAAGTACACCGTCAAGGCGCTCGGCTTCGACGGCGCAGTTCAGTCTCTCGAAAGCGGTCAGAGCGACGGCGTCATCGCGGGCATGAGCATCACGGACGAACGCAAGAAGAAATTTGACTTCTCGGATCCGTA
>DGWE01000076.1 GCA_002396065.1 Eubacteriaceae bacterium UBA4266 | reverse complement strand
AGCGCACCGCGCCCTCGGCCTTCACCGCGAGCTGCTGTTCCGAATGTTGCAGCGCGTTTCTGGCGTAAAGGGCCGCTTTTTCGCCAGCTTCCTGGGCTTCCGCCGTTACGTAGTCGACGACGTCGTGCACGTGCAGGACGTTGCCGCAGGCAAAAATCCCCGGCACTGCGGTTTCGAGATTTTCGTCGACAATCGGGCCCTTCGTCACCGGGTCGAGGGGCACGCCCGCCTTCCGGCTCAGCTCGTTTTCGGGGATCAGCCCGACCGAAAGCAGCACCGTATCGCAGCGGATTTCCCGTTCGGTTCCCGGAATCGGGTTGCGGTGTTCGTCCACCTGTGCGACCTCTACCGAATGGACGCGGTCCTTGCCGTTGATCCGCGTGATCGTTGTGGACAAATGCAGCGGAATGTCAAAATCGTCCAGACAGTTGATGATGTTGCGGTACAGCCCATTGGGGTACGGCATGATTTCGTAAACCCCTTCGACTTCGATGCCCTCGAGGGTCAGCCGTCTGGCCATGATCAGGCCGATGTCGCCCGAGCCGAGAATGACCGCGCGGGTTCCAGGTTTCATGTTTTCAAGGTTGATGTAGCGCTGGGCGATCCCGGCGGTGAACACGCCGGCGCCGCGGTCCCCTGGGATGCGGATGGCGCCCCGGGTCCGTTCCCGGCAGCCCATCGCGAGGATCACAGCCCCCGCCTCAAAATGGAGCACCCCTTCGCCGCAGATCGCCGAGACATGGCGGTCCTTGGTGATGTCCAGCACCATCGTGTTCAAAAACACGTCGATGTCCTGATCCACAACCTGGTCGATGAACCGTTCGGCGTATTCCGGGCCGGTCAGCTCTTCCTTGAAGACGTGGAGGCCGAACCCGGCGTGAATGCACTGCTCGAGAATACCGCCGAGTTCCGCGTTGCGTTCGAGAATCGCCACGCTGGCGCCCTGCTTTTTGGCCGAGAGGGCCGCCGCCAGACCGGCCGGCCCGCCGCCGACCACTACCACATCGTATTGATAAGTCTTCACTCTGATTCTCCTTTATTTCTTCACAGGCCCGAACAAAACCGGCGAATGGTCTTCTTCGAACTTCACTTCTTCTTCCGGAATGCCCAGTTCCCGCGCCAGAATCTTCATAACCTTGAACTGGCAGAAACCGCTCTGGCAGCGGCCCATGCCCGCGCGGGTGCGGCGTTTGACGCCTTCGACCGTCCGCGCGCCGAGGGTCTGGTGAATCGCCGCGACGATTTCCCCTTCCGTGACCGTTTCGCAGCGGCAGACAATCTGGCCGTAGCGCGGGTCCTGTGCGATGATCTGGTCCTTCTCTTCATCGGTGCATTCGCTGAAATCCACCGGCGCCTTGCGGTACTTGTTGTAGCCCGGACGGGGTTTCAGGTCGAGCCCAGCGTCAGCTAAAAGATCTCTAACGTATTCGGCAATGCCCGGCGAAGAGGCCGCCCCCGGCGACTGAATGCCCGCCGCGTGAATGAAGTGGGGCACCGTTTCCGATTCGCAGATCCAGAAGTCGTTGTCGTTGTTTAACGCCACCGGCCGCTGTCCCGCAAAGGTGCGGATGACCGACCCGTCATCAAATCCCGGAATCAAGTGATGGGCGCCGTTGAGCAGATCCTGAATGCCCTTCGCGTCGTTGCTCGTGTCTTCCTTGTCGGTGCGCATCGTCGCGGTGGAGCCGATGATGTAATTGCCGTGGGCCATCGGGATCAGCGCGATGCCCTTGGTGTCCGGGCTCGGGCACGGGAACATGACCGTGTGAATCGGCGTCGGCAGGTTTTTGTCGACGACACAGAGATTGCCGTGACGCCCCTGAATTTTGTACTCGTGGATGCCGGCCATCGCGGCGACGTCGTCGGCGTAGATGCCCGCCGCGTCGACGATGTAGCGTGTCCGGTAAGTGTCGTGATTCGTCTGCACGGTAAAATTGCCGTCCTCGTCCTTTGAGATGCCTGTCACTTCGGATTCCAAGAAAATGTCGGTGCCGTTCACCTTCGCGTTTTCGGCAAAGGCCACCGCCACCTCGAAGGGATCGATCATCGTCGTCGTGTGGGCCAAAAGCGCACCGAGGGCCTTTTTGTTGATATTGGGCTCCCGGTTCTGCAGCTGGGTCGCGTCGATGCGTTCCACCTGTTCGACGCCGTTGATCCGCGCGTTGTCGCAGAGTTCATCGACCTTCTTCAAATCCTGTTCAGAATAAGCGACGACGAGGGTACCCGTGTGGCGGATATTGAAATCGAGATCCTTCGCGAGCTGCGGGTACATCCGCGCGCCCCGGGGATTCAGCTTCGCCTTGAGGGTCCCGGGATGGGGATCGTAGCCGGGGTGCACCACCCCGCCGTTGCCCTTCGTCGCGCCCATACCGATGTCGTTTTTGCGCTCTAAAAGCGCCACATCGATGTCGTATTTCGCCAGCTCGTGAATGATCCCGGTGCCGGTGATCCCGCCGCCGATGACGATCACGTCGTATAGTTTTTGATTTTCAGCTTTCAAATTGTACGCCTCCCTTTTGTTCCAAATTACCGCATCAGCATGCCGCCGGTGAGGTCGACCGTCGCGCCGGTCATGTAGCTCGCCGGTTCTGAGGCGAGAAAGACGATGACGTCCGCGACCTCCTCAGGCTTCGCGACGTGTCCAATCGGAATCCGGCTTTCGTAATAGCCCGGATGCTCGGCCATGCTCTTCGCAATCATATCTGTTGCCACAATTCCCAGCGCCACCGCGTTGACCGTAATGCCCTTCGGCGAAAGCTCTCTCGCCATCGAGATGGTCATCGCCGCCATGCCGGCCTTGGACGCCGCGTAATGGACGTGGCCGGTGGTCGAGCCGTGAAAGGCCGCCTGAGAATTGACGTTGATGATTTTACCGCCCCGTCCGGCGTCGAGATTCGCCTTCGCGAAATACTGCGACGTCAGAAAGGACGCCGTCAGATTGACGTTGAAAGTCCGCTGCCAATCCTCAAGGCTGATGTCCTGACACCAGCCCTGAAGGAAAATTCCCGCGTCGTTGATCAGGATATCCATCTCGCCGAGGGCAGCCTCCGCCTTCGCCATCATCGCCGTGACCTGGGCCGGATCGGCGAAATCCGCGGCCAGAGCCGTCGCCTGCACGCCGAGGGCTCTCGCCGCCTCAGCTGTTTTTTCCGCGCCTTCTAAATGTCCGGCCGTCACGACGAGATTGACCCCTTCTCTCGCCAGCCCGAGGGCTACGGCGCGGCCGACGCCCCGCGAGGCGCCGGTGACAATCGCATTTTTACCTTTTAATTTTAAATCCATATGATCCTTCGATTCTTTACGCACACACGCACAATTTCATTCGTTCCAATCGTCCCAGACGCCGTCGAGAGCGTCGATGACCTTCAGATACCGCCGGTATTTTCTGTCGTAGACGTCCTTCTTCGACAGGTCCGGCTGGGCCGTGTACATGACGTCGACCATCTGCTCCGACGCCTCCTTAAAGGACGGGAAGACCCCGACGGCCACGCCGGCGTTGATCGCCGAGCCGAGGGCGCCGAGCTCTTGGCTGCGGGCCACTTCGATCGGCACCTGCAGGATGTCCGCGAACATCTGCACCCAGATCTTCGATTTGGCGACGCCGCCGGCCATCCGAATCAAATCCGGAGCGTCCCGGTATTTGAGCAGCTTTTCGATGTGGTATTTGTGGCTGAAGACGATACCTTCGTACACCGCACGGAGCATGTCGTCCCGGGTGTGCCAGGACTGCAGCCCGATAAAGGCGCCCTTGGCGTTCATGTTGACGTTGCTGCCGAACAAAAACGGCAGGAAGACCAATCCCTTGTCGTCGTCTCCGGCCCGGGCCACCGCCTCGTTGGCGTAGTCGTAAATGCCCCGGTCGTGGAGGTCGACGCCCTTGAGCACCTCCGTCAAAAACCATTCCTGGTTAGAGGCCGAGGTCGGGCTGCCTTCGAGGATCATCCAATAGCCCGGGATCGTGTCAATCGACGTCATGAACAAATCCTTGTCGACCACCGGCTTTTTGCTGATGTACTCGTTGATGCTCCAGGTTCCGGCGACCACGCACATCGCCGATTCGTCGGTGACACCGACGGCCATCGCCGACGCGTGAATGTCCATCGAGCCGCCGGCCACTGGCGTGCCGACTTTCAGTCCGGTCAACCCCGCCGCTTCTTCGGTCACGTAGCCGCAGATTTCGCCGGAGTAGCGCAGCGGCGGCAGCTTGTCGTAAATGCATTCGAGGCCCATTTCCGCGAGGAGGGCCTTGTCGTAGCAGACGTCCCGGACGTTCATCAGCGACGAGCCGGAATAATCGGTGATTTCCCCGTAGGCCTCGCCGGTGAGCTTGAAGCGGATGAAATCCTTGCACATGAAGACCCAGCGGGTCCGTTCGATTACCTCCGGCTGGTACTTTAAAAACCACTTGATGATCGTCGTCGGCTGGCCGCCCCAGCAGGACTGCATGGTCTTCGGCAGAATTTTTTCAAAGGTGCCGTCCCGCTGCCACTGCGCCGCGAATTCATTGCCTCTGGAATCCGTCGAGATGATGCCGTTGTAGGCTGGAGAGCCGTCCGCCTGGGTCAGGTAGACGCCGTTGCCGTGGCCGGTTGCCGCGACGCCGACGATCTGTCCGCTGTCGATGCCGGCCTGGGCGATCACCGCGCGGATCGCGCCGACGTTGGCCGCCCACATTTCGTTGCTGTCCCGTTCGGTGAAGCCCGGCTGAGGTTGAATCAGCTCGGTTTTCCGGCTGGACACCGCGATTTCATGCCCCTCTAAATCGTACAGGGCCGCCTTGGACATGGTCCCGCCGTTGTCGAGCCCCAACAGATATTTTTCCATTTTCACACACCTCTCTATTGTGATCTGAACTTTCGTTCATCCTCATTCCCTCTAAAACAAATGCCTTTCACTGGTGGTGGCGCCGTTGAATCCGGCCCGCTCGACCGCTTCGATCTCTTCTGGGGTCTGAATGAAGCCGCCGGCCCAAAGCGGGATGGCCGTCACCTTGCGAAGCTCGGGCAGCACGTCCACCGCGACCTTCGCCGGCAGAATTTCAGCCGCCTGCGCCCGGGTGGATTTCAAAATCCGAAGGGTCGTGTCCAGCGCCTTGGAATCAGAGATCAAAAAACGCTGGATCGTGTACAGGCCGATGTTGCGCGCCATCCCGAGGCGCATCCGGTCGGTGGACATGACGCCGTCGACCTTGAAGTAATGCTTGAGCAGCTTGATCCCGACCTCGTCCCGTCCGAATCCGCCGAGAAGCTCCATATTGATGAGCACCCGTTTCCCGGCGTCGTGAACCTTTTGGGCGAGCAGCGGCAGACTGGCAATGTCTGCCCCGGTGAGCAGAATCGTCTGCCGTTCGCTCTTTAGCGCCCGCTCCAAATCGCCGAGGCGGCGGATCGACGGAATCACCTGAAAAGCTGACGGCTGATGCCAGCCGCGCTTTGCGCCGCTCATTCGCGCGCCCAGTTTGAGGAGCGTTTCACGGCTTCGCGCCATTGTTCGTAGAGCGCTTCCCGTTCCGTATCGCCCATGCGCGGTTCAAACACCTTGTCCGCTTCCCACAAGTCCTTGAGCTCGCTTTGATCTTTCCAAACGCCGCAGCCCAGCCCCGCGAGATAACAGGCGCCCTTGGCCGTGGTTTCAATATCCTTCGGACGGATGACGCGGCAGTTGAGGATGTCCGCCTGGAACTGCATCAGGAAGTCGTTCTGGGACGCTCCGCCGTCCACCTTGAGTTCCTTGAGGGCGATGCCTGAATGTTCGGCCATGTCTTCGAGCAGATCCCGCGTCTGGTACGCCATGGATTCGAGGGCCGCCCGGGTGATTTGTTCCTGAGTCGTGTCCGCGGTGATGCCGATGATCATCCCTCTGGCCTTCGGATCGTAGAACGGCGCGCCGAGGCCGGTAAAGGCCGGTACGAAGAAGATGCCCCCGTTATTGGGGATGCTGGCCGCCATAGCTTCCGATTCGCCGGATTTTTCAAAGAACTGCATCTTGTCTCTGAGCCACTGCACCACCTGGCCGGCGATCAGAATGGACGCGCCCATCGAATAGGACAGGTGGCCGTCGATGCCCCAGGCCAGCGTCATCAGCCCCGTTTCCGTCCGCGGCGCTTTGTCGCCGGTGAACATCAGCGGCACAGCGGAGGTGCCGTAGGTATTCTTCGCGCTGCCCTCTTCGAAGCAAGCCTGGCCGAACAACGCGGCCGACTGATCGCCGGCGATACCGGTGATTGGAATTTCCGCGCCAAACCATTTGGGATCAGCCGTGCCGAAATAGCCCACCGAATCCTTGACCTCCGGCAGGATTTCCACCGGCACGTCCAGCGCCTCAATTAAGGCATCGTCCCATTTGCCTTCGTAGGGATTGAACAACAGCGTCCGCGCCGCGTTGGAGCAGTCTGTCGCGTGCACCCGGCCGCAGGTGAGGTTCCAAAGGAGCCAGCAGTCGATGTTCCCGAATTTGAGTTTGCCCTGTTTCGCCTTTTCCGCCGCTTCCGGCACGTTGTCGAGGATCCATCTGATCTTCGTCCCGGAATAGGTCGGGTCGAGCACCAGCCCCGTCTTGTGATTGAACATCGCGTTGTAGCCTTCCTGACGGAGGCGTTCGACGATCGGCGCCGTCCGGCGGCAGCCCCAGACGATGTCGTGATAGACCGGCTCGCCGGTTTCGCTGTCCCACATGACGGTGGTTTCCCGCTGATTGGTGATGCCGATGGCCTTGATGTCCTGGCCTGTGATGCCGGCCTTGGCGATCGCGTTGCGCGAGGTTTCAAGGGTGACCTGCCAGACGTCGTTGGCGTCCTGTTCCCACCAGCCGGACTGTGGATAATACTGCTTGTATTCCGCGTAATCGATGGCGACGGCATTGCCGGTTTCGTCGTAGATGACGCCGCGTGAGCCGGTTGTGCCCTGGTCCATAACCAAAATATACTGTTTCATTTACATCCTCCCCGATGCGTTCAACTCTTGAAAATACAAAAAGCCCTGCTTAATAAACTGCGCAATCTCGTACACGACTTTAGATCTCGCAATCCATTAAACAGGACTCTGCATTTCCATCCCATTCTCCAACTCTCCAAATTTTGAATCAAATCGGAAATATTTTGTTTTGCAGGTTTATCTTAACACGACTAGAAAACGATGTCAAGATGAATTTGGCCGGCGGCTTCTGCACTTTAAGTTTTATGCCGAAAAATAGCTTATCGGTGTGTATTCTGTGATATGATTATCTTCATGAGATACGAAAAAATAGACGCGATTTTTAACCAATTCCACATCAGTCATTACCGCAGCCAGGTCGAGCAGATTTTGGACCTCAAATCCATTTATCATAAGCTCGCCAACCCAGAGTTTCTGACGATCACCGAGGCGCTGAAGCAGAAGCTGCGCGACGGCGCGACAGAAGAAGATATCAAGATCCACGCCTTCGCGCTGATCCGCGAGGCGGCCTGCCGGGTGCTCGGGATGCGGCCCTTTCCGGTGCAGGTCCTCGGCGGCCTGGTGCTCAACGACGGGTGCGTCGCCGAGATGAAAACCGGCGAGGGCAAGACGCTGGTGGCCATCATGCCGGCGTATTTGAACGCGCTCTCGGGTAGGGGCGTCTTCGTCGTCACGGTCAACGATTATTTGGCGAAGCGCGACGCCGAGCAGATGGGCCGAGTCTTCGCGTTCGCCGGGCTCACGACCGGCCTGATAACCAGCGGCATGTCGACGGCTGAGCGCAAGGCCGCCTACCAATGCGACATCACCTACGGGACCAACAGCGAGTTCGGCTTCGACTACCTCCGGGACAACATCGCCGCCGATTTAGACGATCAGGTGCAGCCCCGCCGCCATTTCGCGATCATCGACGAGGCGGACTCGATCCTAATCGACGAGGCCCGCACGCCGCTGATCATCTCCGGCGACCAGACACGGGACGCCGGCGAATACGAGCGGGCGGACCGGTTCATCAAATCGCCGACCCCCGCCGATTACGAAAAAGAGGAAAAAGAAAAGGTCATCACCCTGACCGAATCGGGTATCGCCAAGGCCGAGGCTTTTTACCACCTCGACAATTTGGCCGCCGCGGAAAATACGACCGTGGTGCACGACATCGAAAAGGCCCTCTACGCCAACGGCATGATGGATAACGGTGTGGATTACATCGTCCAAGACGGGAAGGTCGTCATCGTCGACCAGTACACCGGCCGGGTGATGCCCTCCAGGCAGTTCTCCGACGGGCTGCATCAGGCGATTGAAGCCAAGGAAGGCGTTAAGATCAACAGCGAGACCAAGACCCTCGCGACGATCACGATTCAGAATTATTTTAGACATTTCGATAAAATCGCCGGCATGACCGGCACGGCTCAGACGGTGGCCGACGAATTCCGCAGCGTCTACCACATGGACGTCGTCTCGATTCCGACGAATGTGCCGGTGCAGCGCGTCGACAAGCCGGACCAGATCTACACGACAGAGAGGGGCAAACTGCGCGCCGTGATCGCCCATGTGAAGGCCTGTCTTAAAAAAGGACAGCCCGTGCTCATCGGCACGGCGTCGGTCAACGCGTCAGAGCGCCTCAGTGCGGCACTTAATCGCGCGGGCATTCCCCACCGGGTGCTCAACGCCAAACACCTCGCCGAGGAAGCCACAATCGTCGCCCAGGCCGGACAGCGGGGCGCCGTAACCCTCTCGACCAATATGGCCGGCCGGGGCACCGACATCAAGCTGGGGCCCGGCGTGCGGGAGGCCGGCGGTCTCTGCGTCATCGGCACCGAGCGCCACGAGTCGGCACGGGTCGACAACCAGCTCCGCGGCCGCTCGGGCCGCCAGGGCGACCCCGGTGTCTCTCAATTTTACCTCTCCCTCGAGGACGACCTGCTCAATATTTACGGCGGAGCGAAAGCGGAGAAACTTCGTTCAAAATACGCGGATTACCCGGCGGACAAACCCATTGTCGGCGGCGCCGCTGAACGTGCGGTCAAGGCAGCCCAGGACTTCCTCGAGGCCAAAAACGCCGACCAGCGCAAAAGCATCCTCCAATACGACGACATCATCAGCCGTCAGCGGGACTTGATTTACCGCGAACGCCAGACCGTCATGGAAAGCGCCGACCTCTCCGATCAGATCGCCGCCATGGCTGGCGACGCGGCTGACGCAATCATCGACGGCTGCGTGACCGAAGGGCACAAAATCGACACCCAGCAATTTATGAAGAAGCTTGCGGCCTACAACATCGCCATTCCCCAGAGCGCGCTTGTGAAAATCCGCGACATCGCGACGCTTCGGGACGCCCTCGTGGCCAAATTCAAAGCGCTCCACGAGGCCCACGTCGAGGAATTCGGCGAGACCATCGCGAACAACATGGAACGTTTAGTCTTGCTCCGGCAGGTCGATGCGGCGTGGATCGATCATTTGACCGCGACGTCGCAGCTGCGCCAGGGCATCGGCCTGCGCGCCTACGGGCAGAACGACCCGGTCGTCGAGTACAGCCGAGAATCAGGAGAATTGTTCGACGAGATGAACCGCCGCATCGTGCTGGAGACGGTGAAGGCCCTCGCCAATTTGACCAATTATTGATTCTTTCTTTTTAAAAGACATATCCGCAGCTTGTTTTTAATCAGGCTGCGGATTTTTTGCTTCCCAAAAATACGCGTAAAAACCCGCACGTCAGGCCAGCTGCTTCCCCTATTATATAAAAATAAGTGCAGCAGGATGAGAATTTCTTCTCTGTCTTGCTACACTTATATGGTACTAAAGACCCGCTCAAATGAGCAGGTCGCAGACTGTCGACAAAGTTCAAGGCA
>DGWE01000036.1 GCA_002396065.1 Eubacteriaceae bacterium UBA4266 | reverse complement strand
ATATCTTTATTGTAAGAGAAAGGAGACCCATGGACATCAGGCATTACGAAGAAATGGGCGCCGAGGATCTGCGCTTCGCGATCCTCATCGACGGCGACAACATTTCAGCCAAATACATCGAAGGCATTTTGAACGAAATGGCCAATTACGGTGTCGCGACCTACAAGCGGATCTACGGCGACTGGACGAGCCCGGGCGCGGCCAAATGGCGCGACGAGCTCCTCTCCAAATCCATCACGCCGATTCAGCAGTTCGCCAACGTCACCGGGAAGAACGCCACCGACTCCGCCCTGATCATCGACGCGATGGACATCCTGTACGGCGGTATGGTCGACGGGTTCTGCATCGTGTCCAGCGATTCCGACTTCACCCGGCTGGCCAGCCGCCTCCGGGAATCGGGAATGCGGGTCATCGGCATGGGCGAGGACAAAACCCCCCGCTCCTTTAGAAACGCCTGCACCAAATTCATCAGCCTTGAAAACATCCTGGACACCTACGAACAGGAAATCGACGAGCCGGCGGCGAGGTCGGGCCGCAGCGCCGACAAGGCCGAGCCCCATACCGCGCGGAAGGCCGTCGAGAACACCATCGCCAACATCATCACCGAGAACGCCAATAAGGGCAAGGCCACCGGCCTCGGCGAGGTGGGCAGCCGGCTCAACAACAAATACCCGGATTTCGACGTCCGGGACTACGGCTACTCGCTGCTGTCTAAATTTTTAGAGGAATCCAGCCGGTTCACCGTGAACAAGACCGGCCGCTCCCAGACCGTCGCCCTCGCCGAAGGGGGCGTCTCAGAGCGTCAGGTGACGGCCTACATCGTCGGGAAGGTGAAGAGCGCCGGCCGAAACGGCATCGAGCTGGGCTACCTCGGCAACCTCGTCCACACCAACTTCCCGGGATTCAGCTGGAAGGACAAGGGCTATTCCAAATTCTCGAAATTCGTCCAGCACATCCGCCCCGTCGACATCGTCGACGACAGCCACGGCAGCCGGGCGGTCATCCGCAAAGCGAGAGGAGATAAAAAATGAAAATCGTAAAGAAAACGGTCCGCACCACGGCCCACACCCAGATGCTCGACATCACCAACACCGTCGCTGAAGCCGTCAGAGACTCGGGCGTCACCGACGGGATCGCCGTCGTCTGGATCCCCCACACCACCGCGGCGGTGACGGTCAACGAAAACACCGACCCCAACGTGTGCCTGGATATTTCCCGGGAAATAAACAAAATCGTGCCCTGGGAGGACGGCTACCGCCATCTGGAAGGCAACTCGGCGGCCCACCTCAAATCGTCGCTGTTCGGCGTCTCCCAGACGATTCTCGTCGAAGACGGCGCGCTGGTGCTGGGCACGTGGCAGGACGTGTACTTCACGGAATTCGACGGCCCGCGGACGAGACAGGTCTGGATCAAGGTCATCGAAGGTTGATTTGTAAGAAAGAGAGATTATGCAGAATATCGATTTATCCAAAGTGAAAAAGGGCGACAGCCTGCTGGGGTATTTGTTCATCAAATCCCAGACTGTTAAAACCTCGGCCAACGGGAGCCGCTACTTCAACATGACGCTGACCGACCGCGATTTCAACGGCATGAACGCCAAAATGTGGGACGTCAAGCCCGTCGACGAGGACGAGTTCACCGAAGGCAATCTGGTCAAGGTCAAGGCCAAGGTTCAGGAATACAATAACAATTTGCAGATCATCGTCAACCGGATGCGGTTGACCAACGAGGGGGACGACGTCGACATCAACGACTTTGTGGAATCCGCCCCGGCCGACATCCAGGGGATGTACAACGACTTGATCGACACGATCAACAGCTTTGAAAACAAGGATTTGAAGCTGCTGGTCGGGACGATGATCCAGGACAAGCGGGACGCGCTGATGTACTTCCCGGCGGCCAAGCGGATGCACCACGCCTACAAGGGCGGGCTGCTCTACCACACCTGGTCGATGCTTCGGGACGCCAAGGCCCTGGCGCCGCTCTACCCCTTCCTCGACGCCGAGCTGCTCTACGCCGGCGTCATGCTCCACGACCTCGGCAAGTCCGTCGAAATGCTGTCGGACCAGAACGGGTCGGTGTCGGATTACTCGAAAGAAGGGAAGCTCCTCGGCCACATCATCACCGGCGTCGTCGCCATCGACGAGTACGGCAAAAAGCTCGGTACCGATCCCGAGCTGGTGCTCCAGCTCAAGCACATGGTGCTGTCCCACCACTACGAGCCTGAGTACGGTTCGCCGACGAAGCCGATGTTCGCCGAAGCGGAAATGCTGCACTATCTGGACGTCATCGACGCCCGGATGAACACGATGGAAAAGGTGCAGGCCAACACCAAGCCCGGCGGCTTCTCTGAAAAGGTCTGGGGCCTCGAAGGCATCCAGGTGTACCACCGGCCGGACGCTAAGGCATGATCCGGACCGTCGTCTGGATCGACGCCTTAGACGAAGCGCTTGATCCAATTGAAGAGGCCCGGATGACGCTGCTGCTCGAGCGCCTCGGCAGGGCCGGCATCGACGTCGCCCGCTGGGACGCGCTGAGCGTCCCCGAGGGGCTGACGGTTGCGGCGGTGCCGGCGCTGGTCATCGACGGCGAGGTGAAATGCGCCGGGCGTCACCCGAGCGCGGAAGAATGGCGGCAGTGGATTGATTTTGACGCGCTGCCCCGCAGCTGCGGCTGTGCGGCGGGCGGCTGTGCCGGCTGCCAGGGACGGGCGGTGTGTCACGGAGCGTGAAGAAAAAGCGTAAAACAAAAATGGACATTCAAGTATACAGGACAGAAAGAAAACGCATGCGTCACGGCGTGCGGGCTTACGCGGCCTACCTGCTGGAGACCGTGTACAAGTGCAGCGCGCCCATTGAAATCGGTGAGTTTGGCAAGCCGGAAATCGCCCAAACCGGCGGCGCGCCGCTGTATTTCAACGGCGCCGACTCCGGGGATTGGGTGATCTGCGCCTTTGCGGACCGGCCCATCGGCGTCGACCTCGAACAGGTCCGCGCCGATAGACGGGTCCTCAGCGTGGCCAGACGGATGTTTGGCGACGTTGAGGCGGCCGCTCTGGAGCAGATGCCGATTCGGCGGCGCAGCCGCGTCTTCGCCGAGGCGTGGGCCAAGCGGGAGGCCGTGATGAAGTGGACCGGCCGCGGCTTCAATCTGCCGATGGTCGAGATCCAGATCGACGGCGAACGGCCCTCCGGCCCGGACCTGCCCGACGACCTCGCCCTGTTCGCGATTCCCGGCTTCGACAGCCGGCGGTACGCGGCGTGGCTCTGCGGCCAATATAAAGAAAAACCCCGGATCACGTTGATCCGGGATTAAAAAAAGAATTCAATTATTTTTCGATGACGGTGCGCTGCTGGTGCTGCACATTGCCGCTGTGGTTCACAGAATGGGTGAACCATTCGAACTGGGCGACGGGATTATTGGAATCGGTTGTGTAAGCGGACGGGTTGTGGCTGCCCAGCGACCAGGCCAGAAAACAGCCGGAGATCAGCATCACTGCGACGAGTACGATAATCACGATCTTCAGTTTCATTCAGCGTCTCCTTTACATCGGGTGATTCGGTATAAACCTTTAGCATTTCTTTATTGTACCCAAAAAACAGGAAAATGTACAGAACAAAACAGAAAACACACGTAAAAACACATAAAAATTTAAGAACAATCAGGTGATTACATGACAGACAAGACCCAAACAGGCGAAACGGCGCAGATGGCGGAGGTCTACGTTCGGGAAATGGCGAAATTCTACAAGGTGCTCGGGGACGAAACCCGGCTGAGAATTTTGTACGCCCTGTCCCAGAAGGAGCGGTGCGTGACCGATTTGGTCGACATCCTGGGTATGAGCCAGTCCTCGGTGTCCCACCAGCTGCGCATCCTCCGGGACAACGGCCAGGTGCGCACCCGCCGGGACGGCCGCAACATCTACTACTCCCTCGACGACAAGCACGTCCTCGACATCTTCCAGGAAGCCCTCCAGCACATCAGCCACCGCATGGCCGAGGGCAAGATTCCGAGAAACTAAAAAGAGCGGACCGCTTTCTCTCAAATTTTTTAGGCTTGAGAGAAGCGCCGCTCTTTTTTGTTGGCAATGATTTAGACCTTGAGCTCCAGAATCGTGTTGTACAACAGGGTCGTTTTGTAAGGCTTCAGCGTCAGGTCCTTGTGGTGGTGGCCGGCGAACCACTGACACCAGGTGGCCCGGTCGGCGATCTTCTGGAGCATCTTCGCGACGGTCGGTTTGCGGACGCCCCGGGGCGAGAAGGGTTTGACGAAAATGGCCTTCTGCAGCTTGTAGGGCAGGGTGTGGGTGACGATGTAGTCGGCGTGACGGCCGTGGGCGTCCAGATTGGTCAGAGCCCGCTTCAGCATCGCCTTGTCGGGGATCTCCTCGGGCCACCAGCTCTTGCCGGGCAGCCGCGTCTTGCGGTCTGCGCTGGGCGCGCCGCCCATGGCCAGCACCGTGAAATCCCCCTGAGAAGCCGGAATCGTGTAGTAGCCGCCGTTCTGCAGGTAGAGGGGCCCGCGCCGCCCGTCCATCGTGTAGACCTTGTCGCCGCACCAGTCGAAGGTGCCGAGCTCGTGGTAGATGCGGTTGTAATTTTCGTGGTTGCCGAGGCAGGTCGCGAACTGCAGGCCGTACTGCTCGTAGAGGGCCCGGTACATCGCCCGGACCGAGCGCTCCCAGTCGTCGGGCTTGGTCTCAAACACCGCGCCGAAATCGCCGCAGACGAGCATCAGCTTTTTGGCCGGGTCGGCGGACAGGGCGCCGCCCTGCTGGTCGATCAACAGCTCGATTTTCTGGATGTCGATGGAGCCGTGAATGTCGCCGGTGATGAAGACCCGGCTGTAGGCGCCGCTCATGACTGTGCCTGCCAGGCCGACAGCACCGCGGCGTAGGCGTCGGGGAAGGGCACGCCGGCGGCCTGAGCCAGCTGGTCCACCGTGTCAAATTCCGGGACGCCTCGGCGCCTGCTGCCCCGGGTCGTCACCTTGACCTTCGCCGGGCCCCAGGGCGTGTCGACGGTTTCGATGGTCCGGGGGAGCACCGAACGGGACACCGGGAAGGAACGGATGCCGATGGTCGTCGTTTCGGCGAAAATCAGCGCCTCGAGGGCCGGCTGATCCGCCCGTCGGCAGAGCACGGTGAGCACCGCGCCTGGGCGGTTCTTCTTCATGACCACCGGCGTGACCGTGGCGTCGAGGGCGCCGGCGCTTATCAGCTTCGTGACGATTCGGCCGAGAATCTCTCCGGTGCTGTCGTCGAGGTTGGCTTCGAGCTGGACGACGTTTTGCGCATCGGAGGCCGAATCAAAAGGGCGGGCACCGCCTTCCGGTTCGATCAGGAAGAGGCGCAGGAGATTGGCCGCGTCGGTGTAGGCGCGCTTGCCGGCGCCGACCCCGGTTTTCAGGATCGTGAAGGGCTGGGGCAGGGTTTTGGTCGTCATCACCGTGGCGGCGATGGCCGCCCCCGTCGGGGTGATGCGTTCGCCCTGGAGCCCGGCCAGGCGCAGCGGCAGGCCGTGGGCTTCGGCGAGGTTGACCACCGCCGGCACCGGCACCGGCATCCGGCCGTGGGCGCAGCGCACGTGGCCGCCGCCCTCGTTGATGAACGGGATGACGACGTCGGTAAAGCCGAGCTGGGTCTTCAAATTGTCGAAGCAGACCGCCGCCGCGGTGATGTCGACGATGGAATCGACGGCGCCGACTTCGTGGAAGTGGACGTGGTCGACGTCGGAGCCGTGGGCCTTGGCTTCGGCCGCGGCCAGGTGGTCGAAGATGGTTTCAGCCAGCGCCCGGGCGCCGTCGGTCATGGTGCCGCCGGCCAGAATCTGTTTGACCTCAGCCAGGGTGCGGTGCACGTGGCCGTGATGGTGATCGTGATCGCCGTGGTCATGGCTGTGATCGTGGTCATGATCATGATGATGATGGCCGTGGTCGTGATGACCGCTGCCGTAGAGATAAGCCATATCGTGATCGTGATTGTCCAGCGGCGCGTCGAGCACCACGTCGAAATCGCAGGCGTCGATGCCGGAGACGGCTCGGCGGCCGATTTCGATGGTGTAGCCGGAAAGCGGCAGGCTGTCCAGCGCCTGCATCAGCACGGCGCGGTCGGCGCCGAGATCGAGCATCGCGCCGACGGTCATGTCTCCGGAAATGCCGGAGCTGCATTCAAAGTAAAGCTGTTTCGCCATAAATGTCCCTCTTTTCGTAATAGATATCGTTTGTACTGTAATAATTTTATCAATTGGTGGAAAATGGCGCAACTTGTTTACCTTTTTTAAGCATAACCCAAGATGGGAATTGCTATAATAGGCGCGTCAGTATGACAAACAAAAGATTGCATCAAGAAAGGAAAAAAAGGGGTATCAAATGAAAGAGGTCAAATCACCCAGACGCCCGATGATTTTCTACTACCTGCTCGTGCTGATCGCGATCATCGCGTTCAACGTGCTGGCGGCGCCACTGCTCAATCAGCGGCAGACGAAGACTGTCAATTACAATACATTCATGTCGATGACAGAGAAGAAGAACATCGGCGATGTCGAAATTCAAGATCAACAGATTATTTTCACCAATAAGGACAAGACCCAGACCTATAAGACCACCAAGGTGGACGATCCGCAGTTGACGGAACGGCTCTACAAGGCTGGCGCCAACTTCAGACAGAACGTCAGCTCGACCAGCAACCCGATCGTGTCCTTCCTGCTCAACTGGGTCGTGCCGATTGTGATCTTCATCCTGCTGGGCCGCTGGCTCAACCGCCGGATGATCAACCAGATGGGCGGCGGCTCCAATTCGATGAGCTTCGGCCTCGGCAAGAGCAACGCCAAGGTCTACGTGCCGTCTGAAGCGGGGATTCACTTCTCCGACGTGGCCGGCGAAGACGAAGCCAAGGAAAACCTGTCCGAAATCGTCGACTACCTGCACAATTCGAAGAAATACGCGGCCATTGGCGCGACGATGCCTAAAGGCGTGCTCCTCGTGGGCCCTCCGGGCACCGGGAAAACGATGCTCGCCAAGGCGGTCGCCGGCGAAGCCAACGTCCCGTTCTTTTCGATCTCCGGGTCGGAATTCGTCGAAATGTTCGTCGGGATGGGGGCCTCGAAGGTCCGTGACCTGTTCCGCCAGGCCAAGGAAAAGGCGCCGTGTATCGTCTTTATCGACGAAATTGACGCCATCGGCCAGAAGCGTGCCGGCGGCAAATTCTCCGGTTCCAACGACGAACGGGAACAGACACTGAACCAGCTGCTCACCGAAATGGACGGCTTCGAAGAAAACAACGGCGTCGTCATTCTGGCGGCGACGAACCGTCCGGAATCCCTGGATCCGGCGCTGACCCGTCCGGGCCGTTTCGACCGCCGCGTGCCGGTCAACCTGCCGGACCTCAAGGGCCGGGAAGCCATTCTCCAGGTCCACGCGAAGAAGATCCGCACGATGCCGGGCATCGACTACAACGCCATCGCGCGGATGGCCGTCGGAGCCTCCGGGGCAGAGCTGGCCAACATCATCAACGAAGCGGCGCTGCGCGCAGTCCGCGGACACCGCCAGGCGGTGAACCAGGCCGACCTTGAAGAAAGCGTCGAAGTGGTCATCGCCGGCTACCAGAAGAAGAACGCAATCCTCTCGCCGAAGGAAAAGAAGATCGTCGCCTACCACGAAACGGGCCACGCCCTGGTGGCGGCGCTCCAGACCCAGTCGGCACCGGTTCAGAAAATCACGATCATCCCGAGAACGTCAGGGGCCCTCGGCTACACCATGCAGGTGGAAGAAGGGGAAAAGAACCTGATGTCCAAGGAAGAGCTCACCGAAAAGATCGTCACCCTCACCGGCGGGCGCGCCGCGGAAGAAGTGGCCATCGGCTCGGTTTCGACCGGCGCCTCCAACGACATCGAACAGGCGACTCGGATGGCCCGGGCGATGATCACCCGCTACGGGATGAGCGACACCTTCGACATGGTGGCACTGGAAACCGTCGAAAACGCCTACCTCGGCGGCGACACCTCGCTGGCCTGCTCGGCGGATACCCAGAAGGTCATCGACGAAAAGGTCGTCGATCTGGTCAAGGCGTCCCACAAGAAGGCCGTCGACCTGCTCCAGGCCAACCGCAAGGTCCTCGACGAGCTGGCGATGTATTTGTACGACAAGGAAACCATCACCGGCGACGAATTCATGAACTTCCTCGCGAAATACCAAAACGAAGGGGAGCTCACCGACGAAGCCGGCCTCGCCTCGCCTGCGGAATAAACGCGGTAAGCATTTAGAAAATAAATAAATAAAAAATAGAGGATCTCAGCTTTTACAAGCCGAGGTCCTCTATTTTTTGGAAAAATTTGGCGGAGGCCGCCGTGCGGTTGTAATCGTAATAGGCCATGACCTTCTTGGCGTAGGCCGGGTCGCCGTAGGCGTTCCACCCGAGCTGAGCCTTCATCCGCGCACTGAAGATTTTGGCGTTGGCCTCAGAGTAGCCGCCGTAATTTTTCTGCGCCCATTGGATGTAGTTGTTGCCGAAATTGTAGCCCTGGAGGGCCAGCTTCAGCTTCGACCGCTGGGACGGGGAGGTGCAGCCCGCCGCCTTCAGGCAGTCGGCAAAGTGCTCGACGCCGACCTTGATCGAGTATTTCGGGTCCTGGATGGCGTTGGGGGCGTTGCTGTAATAAGTGTTCATCGGCGATTCGCTGGCCTGCATCGGGTCGGTGCCGTAGCCCTTGGTTTCCTGCATCATGATCGCCTCGATGACCGGGTCGAAATCGGCGATGCCGCTGCGCGTCGTGAATTTATGGATCGTCGCGCGGTACTGGCGGACGTGGCGCGTGGTGCGCTTGCCCTGAAGGGCGCTGTTGTCGAGGATGTATTCCAGCGAGCCGAACTGCCAGAAGGCCACAAGCCCGACGATCACCGCGAGGACGATGAGTCCGGCGCGGATGCGCCGGCCCCGCTTCGTCAGCGGCTTTCGTTTGCGTTTTGTTTTTTGTTTCGGCTGAAATAATTTCAAATTGAACCTCTCATTCTGGATTCCGGGCCGTCCCGGAACGATTCTTATTCTAATCGTGAATGCTTAAACTTAAAATAATCGCCACCGCCTTTAAATTTGTGGTAGGATAAAGACATGACGCAAACGGCGAAAAATACAAGAAAAGGAGGGAGCGCATTTGCCGATTTTAGTTCAAAATGATTTGCCGGCAAAAAAGATTCTCGAAGGGGAAAACATTTTTGTGATGGACGAACGCCGGGCGCACACCCAGGAGATTCGGCCGCTCAGCATCTGCATCCTGAACCTGATGCCGCTGAAGGAAGCGACTGAGCTGGACCTGCTGCGGGTGCTGTCCAACTTTCCGATCCAGACGCAGATCACGCTGATGAAGACCGAAACCTGGGAAGCGAAGCACACGAAGGCCTCCCATCTCAATAAATTCTACGAAACCTTTTCGGATTTGAAGGACCAGTATTTCGACGGCCTGATCATCACCGGGGCCCCGATTGAAAAAATGGATTTTGAAGAGGTCCAGTACTGGCCGGAAATGGAAGCCATCTTCGAATGGTCCAAGACCCACGTGTTCACGACGATGCATTTGTGCTGGGGAGCCCAGGCCGGACTGTACTACCACCATGGGATCAACAAGTATATGCTGCCGAAGAAGCTCTCGGGGGTCTACCGCCACCGGGTGGTGCACCGGAAGAAGATGCTGATGCGCGGCATGGACGACTATTTTTACATGCCCCATTCCCGCTACACCGGCATCGACGAAAAGGCTGTGGCCGACAATCCAGAGCTCTACGTCTGTGCCGAGGGTGACGAGGTCGGGCCGACGGTGATCCTCGCCTACTCGTCCCGGCAGATTTTCATCACCGGGCATTCGGAATACGACCGGATGGAGCTGGACGCCGAGTACAAGCGGGACGTGTCCCGCGGGGAACACCCGGATCTGCCGGTGAACTACTACCCCGACGACGACCCGTCGAAGGAGCCGATGCTGCTGTGGCGCGCGACGTCCAACTGCATCTACACCAACTGGCTGAACTTCATGTACCAGGAAACGCCCTACGACCTGACCCAGATTCCGCCGATCGAGGTGGACAGCTACACCCTCTGCGACGACGAGCAGAAATAAAAATCATTTGGCGCAAATCAAAAACCGCATCTTCAAATTATTGAAAATGCGGTTTTTTGTGGCCGATTTAAAAGCTTTCGTACTTGAAGTGCATCAGCACGTCGTCGAGGAGCCGTTCGAGGGTTTCGCCGTCGTGAATGTCTTCGTCGGGCAGCTTGTGGTTGATGTCCCGGATGATCGCGTCCAGCGTGCTGTAATACGCGTCGGTGTGGGGACGGCCGGAGGAAAGGGAAGGTTTGCTCATGGAATCTCCTTTATCAACAAAATTGAGGGGATCAGCGGGTGATATCGGCGAAGGACGCGCCGATGAACTCAGCCAGGGCCTTCGGATTGACGCCGACCTGGGTGCCGATTTTGCCGCCGGACACGTAGATGCGTTCCAGCGCTTCGGCGGACGCGTCGATCACCGTGGCGTAAAGCTTTTTCATGCCGACCGGTGAACAGCCCCCGTGGATGTAGCCGGTGTTGGGCAGAAGCTCTTTCTGGTGGATCATTTCGACGGATTTTTCGCCGGCGGCCCGGGCGGCCTTTTTCAGGTCCAGCTCCTCGGCGACAGGGACGACGAACACCTTGAAGTCGCCGGAATGCCCGCGGCAGACCAGTGTCTTGTAAACTTCGTCTGGGTTTTCGCCCATTTTTTCAGCCACGGACACCCCGTCGAGCTGGCCGTCCGACGTGTCGTAGTATTTGGGATCGTAGGTCAGATGCGCCTGTTCGAGGATCCGCATGACATTGGTTTTTTGTGGGTCTTTTTTGTGCTTTTTCTTTGCCATTTTTGCCTCCTCGTCATTTTTGATGGCCATTATATCACAGATTTATTCATATTGTGTAAAATTTTCTACGTCGGTTTTAGAGCTGGTATTGTATAATATAATACAGGCAAGAGATGCCTACATAAGGCACACATAAGGAATAGAAATAAAAAGAAAGGGGGAACCCGCATGACGGCATCAAAGGGCGAGCTCATGTTGAAAAAAGTGATGATGCGGCTGCCCCGCAGGGAGGCCTACCACAACATGGCGACGGGACAGTACATGCGCGTCATTCTCAGGCTGATGGGCAGGGAGGACTTAGAGCCCAAGCTGATGTGGCACCACCTGTCTCCCTTTGACTACCACGACATCGGCAAGGCCTTTCTCGATCCGGATCTGACAGACGGACACACGCTGTACACGAAGGATCAGGATCTTTTGATGATGGCCCACGTCGATTACGGGACGGGCGTGTTTCAGCAGATCGCCGATATCGAGCCCGACGCGCGGATGTTCTGCACTGCGGCCGAGGAAATCGTGCTCTATCACCACGAATGCTTCGATGGAAGCGGCTACCCCGACGGCCTGTCAGGTTGCGACATTCCGCTGCTGGCTCGGGTGTGCGCGGTGGCCAACGTCTATACGCGGCTCAGAGAAAACGCCGGCGGCCTGATGTACCAGCGCACCATCAAGGAAAGCCTCGACGCGCTGAAAAACTATTCCGGGACGTTTTTCGATCCGGAGATCGTGGACGTTTTCGTCAAGGGCACGACAGAGGAGCTGATGGAAAAGCAGCTGGTCCGCCAGCTGGACATCATCGAATCCCATCACTTCAGTTTTTAACGGTTTTGCACAGACAGCACCAACCCTGCTGTCTTTTTTGTTATAATAGAGAAAATTGCAGGAGGAAGGGCGGCATCATGAAAACAGAACGAAACGGCAGGCTGATCGTGATCGAGGGCATCGACGGCACAGGTAAACAGACCCAGTCCGAGCGGCTGGCCCGGACCCTCACCGCGCGGCAGGTGCCGGTACTCCGGGTGTCCTACCCGCGCTACGACAAGGATTCGTCGGCCATGGCCCGGCATTATTTGGCCGGGGATTTCGGAGAGGATCCCGACGCCGTCAGCCCCTACGTCGCGTCGACGTTTTTTGCGGCGGACCGCTACGCCTCTTATCAGGAGGAAACCGGCCCCTTCCTCGCCAAAGGCGGCGTCGTCATCGCCGACCGCTACACCACGTCGAATCTCGTGCACCAGGCTGGGAAGATCGCGGACGCGGCAGAACGGGACGCCTTCGTCCATTGGCTCGAGGATTACGAATACCGGCTCCTCGGCCTGCCGCGGCCCGACCTCGTCTTCTTTCTCGACATGCCGGAGGCCGTCAGCGAGCAGCTGATGGCGGACCGGGCCAACAAGATCACCGGAGAAGCTGAAAAGGACATTCACGAGCGGGATACCGATTATCTGAAGCGTTCGGCGGCCTGCGCTCGGGCCCTCGCCAAGGCCCGCCATTGGCGGATCGTGAACTGCCTGGATGGGGACGGACAGCTGCGCGCGGTTGACGACATCGGGGACGAAATCACAGCGGCGGTGCTCGACGCCCTGAAATCGAAATCGGAGGCGGATGCATGAGCCGCACGCCGATTGGAGACATGCTCCGGGACAACGCCGGCCGGGACCGGCTGCGCTTCCACATGCCTGGCCACAAGGGACGGGGACCCAAGCTCTTCGCCGCGGACATCACCGAGATTCCCGGCGCCGACAACCTCCACGATCCCCAGGGCGTCATCGCCGAGAGTCAGCGGGTGATCGCGTCCCTTTACCGCGCCAGAGACAGCCGGCTACTCGTCGGCGGCACGACGGCGGGCATTCTCGCTGCGCTGCTGGCCGGCGCGGGCCCCGAAGGGAAGGTGCTGATTCCGACCAACGCCCACCGCTCGGTGTTTGCGGCGATGCACATCGGCCGGCTTTCCGGCCATTTCATCGATCCGGATTTCGAGCGCCTGCCGTGGTTTCCGAAATCGGTCAGCGCCGCAGCGGTTGAGACCGCCCTCGCCAAGGACTCGGAAATCTGCGGGATGATTTTGACGAGCCCGACCTATTACGGCACGGTCAGCGACACGGCGGCCATCGCCGAGGCGCTGCACCGCCGGGGCAAATGGCTGATTGTTGACGAGGCGCATGGCGCGCATCTGGCCTTTTGGAACGGCGGGCCCCGTTCCGCGATCGACTGCGGCGCCGACGTCGTCGTTTCGAGCACCCACAAAATTCTCGGCGCGCCGACGATGGGCTCAGTGCTGCTGATCGGCAGCGGCCGAATCGACAGCCGGCGCATTTCCGACTGGCTGAGCCAGATCGAGTCCTCGAGCCCGAGCTACTTGCTGATGGCCGGCATCGAGGCCGCGGTGGCCGAGGGCGCAGAAAAAAGCGGCGCGGTGTTCGACGCCGTCGCGGAGGCCCACGACTGGGCGGCCGCGCGCTTTGCCGACCCGGGGCACAACCTTTTGCTCTACGACGGCCCGGCCGAAGTCTACGACAAGAGCAAGTGGGTCTTCGCCGTTCGGGACGGCTCGGGCCTTGAAATCGCCGAAACCCTGCGGCAGCGCTACGGCCTGTATTTCGAGATCGAAACGCCGGAGCTGCTGCTGGCGATGACCGGCATCGGCACCACCGCCGAGGACCTGGGCAATTTGGTCGAGGCGATGGCCCGGGTTGACGGGCCGGCGCCGGCGCGTGCCACTCCGCCGGTTCAGCTTGCCACCCTGTCTGCCGGGCGGTTTAACCAGCGCGTGCCCTTCTGGCGCGCGTCGGATCTGCCGAAAAAGTCCTGCCCGCTGACGCAGGCGGCCGGGCAGATCGCCGGCCAGATGCTGATTCCCTACCCGCCGGGGGTGCCGGCGGTGCTGCCCGGGGACGCGCTGAGCCCGGACATGGTGTCGGCCCTCGAGACGCTGGTCCGCCAGGGTGTGCCGGTGCTCGGCGTCGAGGACGATCAGATTCAGGTGTTAACGCAAACCCGTTAAATCACAACCAGTAAAGGAGAGCAGGATGTTTGAAGGAATTGTCGGACAAAGCCGGGCGCGGCAGCTGTTGAGCCGGGCCGTGGCCACCGAACAGGTCAGCCACGCCTATTTGTTCACTGGGCCCGCGGGCATCGGCAAGGGCAGCCTCGCCCGGGGCTTCGCCAAGGCCGTGCTCTGCACCGCGGCGCCGGACAACCGGCCCTGCGGCTTCTGCCCGTCCTGCCGGCATTTCGAATCGGGCACTCACCCCGATTACCTGGTCATCACCCCGCCGGAGAACGGCGCCATCAAGATCGACCAGGTCCGCACGCTGATTTCGGCGATGGGCAACCGCCCCCTCGAGGGCGGCGGCCGGGTCTGCCTGATCGAGGACGCGGAGCGGATGACGCCGGACGCGCAGAACGCCCTGCTCAAATCCTTAGAGGAGCCGGAGCCCGGCAACGTCTTTATTTTGACCGCGGACAATCCGCGAAAGCTCCTGCCGACGATCCGTTCCCGCTGTCAGCAGCTGCCGCTGGAGCCGCTGACCGACCGGGAAATTCTCGAGGTACTGGCGGCCCACGACATCGACCTGACGCCGGAGCAGCAGGAGGACGTGCTGCCCGCTGCGGGCGGCCTGCCGGGACAGGCTTTGGCCGCGACGCTGTCCGACGAGGGCGAGTCGATAAAAACCGCATTGCTCCCGGTGATTTATGATATACTGAGACACAACCCCATGCCGATTTTCGACTTTGCCGAAAAAGCTGGCAAGGATAAACACAAAAGTCTCGAAGCCGCCGATTGGCTCACCCGAACCCTTGTGGACGCGGCCGCGCAGAAGGCCGGCCAGCCCTCGGGCGGCGCCGCGTCACAGATCGCGGCCCAGTCGGACGCCGCCGCGCTGACCGCGATGGCCGAGGCCGCCGCGGAGCTGCGCAGGCGGCTGGACACCAACGCGAACCCGCGCCTCCAATGGGAGGCGGCGCTGCTTCGGATTGCTGAAATACAGGAGAATGCCAATGAAAATTAAGATAGTCGGGGTGCGGTTCCGCCCCGCTGCAAAAATTTATTACTTTAAGGTCGGCGAGTTGGAAATCGCCCTCCACGATCACGTCGTCGTCGAGACCGCCCAGGGCATCGAGTACGGCGAAGTGGTCATCGGCCCCCGAGACATCGACGAGGCGACCTTCAAGCGCGCCCTCAAGCCGGTGAAGCGCCTGGCGACCGAAAAGGACGAGCGGACCCACGCCCAGCTGCTGGATAAGGAAAAACAGGCGCGCCAGGTCTTTGAGGAACGGGCCCACGCCCACCATTTGGACATGCATCTGGTCGACGTGGAATTCACCTTTGACCACCGGAAGGCGATTTTCTACTTCACGGCGGACGGCCGTCTGGATTTCAGACAGCTCGTCCGGGATTTGGCCTCGACCTTCCACCTGCGCATCGAGCTGCGGCAGATCGGGGTCCGGGACGAAACCAAGATGTTTCACACCCTGGGCATCTGCGGCCGGACCACCTGCTGCTCGAGCTGGATGAGCGAGTTCCGCCCGGTCTCGATCAAGATGGCCAAGGAACAGGGCTTGTCGTTAAATTCGACGAAAATCTCCGGCGTCTGCGGGCGGCTGCTCTGCTGCCTGACCTACGAAGATCCGTTCTACCACGAGGTGACCCGCAAAATGCCGAGAGTGGGCAATTGGGTGACGACGCCGGAAGGAGAGGGCCAGGTCTACCGGCTCAACGTCCTCGAGGAAAAGGTCATCGTCAAAATGCAGACCGACGACGATGAAACGGAAATCAAGTCCTTTGGCATCGACGAGGTGGTGAAATCCGGCGACAAGCACGTGCTGGCCAACAACCGCCGCCAGCAGCAGGAAAAGGAAGAACGCCGCAAGGAACACCAGAAGGGCGAAAACGGTGAAGCCTCAGGCGAGGCGAAGGGCGAAGGGAACGCGTCGTCCCGCGGTAAATCCCACAGAAAGCACACCAAGAGCAAAACGTCCAAAAACGCGAAGACCCAGAGCCGCGGCGGCGAAGACAAGGCCGCATCCAAGGGCGACGGCAGCAAGGAGCCCCGCCATCGGAAGCGCCGCCACCGCGCCGGCCGCAAGCACAACAACCGCCAGGGCAGCAGGGCCAAGGGCGGCGACAAGAGCCGCGAATCCCAGAGCGCGCCGAAACGCGAGGGCGGTGGCCAAAGTGAAAACTGATTTTTTGTATGATAAAAAAATCGAAAAGAACTTGATTTAAAACGCCCAAAGAGTATAATAAAATTGTATCAAAGAAAGAGCTGAAAGGAGACGTATCATGGCATATCATATTTCTGATGACTGCATTGGCTGCGGCGCATGCGCAGATCAGTGCCCGGTTGAAGCAATTTCTGAAGGCACACCGTATGTGATCGACGAAGATACCTGCATCGATTGCGGTTCTTGCGCAGATCAGTGCCCGATGGGCGCCATTGCTCCAGCTGAATAATCGAAAGATTTTTAAGCACAAAAAAAACTTCCCAAATGCGGGAAGTTTTTTTATTGTCTGAAATCAGGTCTTCGTGATGTCGCAGATCGTGAAGCCAAGCTTCGTTTTCAGGTAGTTGAGTATCGCTTTGACCGCAGAGGTGACGTCGGAAATGCGGCCGGTGAAAATCAGCGTGCCGCTGAAACGGTCGATGAACCCGATGTCGACGTGGGCGGTCTTGCAGGCGAGGTCCCCCGCGATGATCGCGATTTCGTAGGGCGTCATACTCAAAATGCCGATGGCGGCCTGAGAGTAGTCGACGGCCGGGTTGAGCCCCAGCTTCTGGTAAACGATCGCTTCCGGACCGGCGATGATGTGCGCCAGCGTGACCTGTTTGCCAGGGACGGTTTCCTGAATGATTCTCAGCTTCCCGTCGTTGGTTTTCAACGCGTCGCTGTCGTGGTTTTGTGTAATTTGATTAATATCAGCCATGAATCTGCCTCGTTTCATAGATGGATTTTCGCGCGGAATAATCTATTAAGAATATAACACGATTTCATTGCGGAATAAAGGCAATAATTTGCCCATCAACGCAATTTTACAGCGCTTAGGCGGTCAATCGCCGCGTCACTGGGCCGATGAGCGGTGAGCGCCCATCCACGCCGCGGCCCGATTCAGCGCGTTGGCCCGCAGGTCGTAGTAGTACAGCGGGATATCGCCGGTGTGCAGCACACCCGCCGGAAAATAGCCGGCCTCGTCGCCGACGACGCGGAAGTCGTCAGGATTGGCGGTGGTGCAGACGATGACGCCGCGCTTCGGATCGACCACCGCGTCGGCGTAGCCCGGCCGGTCGGCTGCGCCGCAGAGACGGCCAATGGGACTAAAGCGGACCAGATGGGCGCCCAGGCTCTCGTCGGACGACGCCGGCACCGCGTCGGTGCGCCAGTTCACCGGATTAATACACGGCGCGTCGGGCATCAGCGTGATGTTGCGGGCCGAGACCCCTGGGGCCTCGGTGTTGTATGAGATGATCACGTCCGTGTCGTCGGGGCCGGCCGCGAAACGCAGGTGCGGATCTTGTGCGAGTTCTGATCGAGTGATGCTGAAGCCGATTAAGTAAGCGGCGACGAGAAGATCGTGGTATTCGGGATGGCGGACAAAGACCGATTCGAGGAGCAACTTGGCCATCAGCGCGCCCTGGGAATGGCCGGCGAGGATGAACGGGCGGCCGCCGTTGAGGTGGGTCATGTAATAGTCAAAGGCGGCGACAATCGAGGCAATGGGGCCGTCGACCATCGCCTGGCGCAGCCGCAGGCTTTTCGCGGCGCCCACCAGGCAGGAGACGTTGGCCTGGCGGTACATCGGCGCGTAGACGTTGCCCACTGGGAAAAAGGCCGAGGCCTTGTGCTGGAGATGGCGCATCGCGCAGGCGCGGACCTGAGGATGATCCATCTCACAGACCGGCGGTTCGCCGCCGCGGTGATATTCCGTCGGGATGATGTAAAACACGTCGACGGCGGATACGGGTTGATTCGGTTTTAAAAGCCAGGCGTCGTCCTGGCTGTAGTCGGGTGTATAAGCGTGCATAGTGACCTCGCGTCAATAAAATGTGGATAAACAAAAGTTATATTTACATTTTATCACAATTCCGCCGATTTGGATGTTAATTGACGTGGCATTCCTGATATAATGACAGGTAAAATGATGCGAATTAAAAGGAGATATGCGATGAAAAAAGGCGACATCGTCGAATTGAAAATCGATCGGATGGTGTATCCGGGAAAGGGCGTCGGGGACATTCCCAACGGCGACGGCACGATCCCGTGCGCGGTCAAGGGCGCAGTGACCGGCCAGGTGCTGAAGGTCAGGATTAAAAAGAAGCGCCACGGCAAGTCGGAGGGCCAGACGCTGGAGGTGGTCTCGGAGGCGCCGGGCAGCCTCGCGCCGAGATGCCCGGTGTTCGGCCGATGCGGCGGGTGCAGCTACCAGACGATGCCGGCGGAGGCTCAGCTCGCCGTCAAGGACGGCTGGGTAATGAATCTGCTCGCCCAGGCCGGGATTGACGGCTTTGAACACCTGCCGCCCATCGAAAGCCCCGACGTTTTCGGGTATCGGAACAAAATGGAATTCTCCTTCGGCGACAGCGAGCCCGGCGGGCCGCTGACCCTGGGCTTTCATCAGAAGGGGCATTTTTACAATATTTTAAATGCCGACGCCTGCGCGCTGGCCCACCCGGATTTCGGGGCCATCGTCGCGGCGACCCGGGATTTCTTTGCGGACACGTCTTATTATCACAAGCGCAGCCACGAGGGGATTCTGCGCTATCTCGTCGTGCGCCGGGGGACGGCCACCGGCGAGATCATGGTCAACCTGATCACCTCGACCCAGGGTGACATCGACGAGGCTGGCTATCTGCAGACCCTTTTGGGTTTACAGCTGGAAGGACAGATCGCGACGGTGATTCACAGCCTCGACGACAGCGTCGCCGACGTGGCCAAGGCGGAATCGATGCGCCTGCTTTACGGCGGCGGCATCATCCACGACCG
>DGWE01000090.1 GCA_002396065.1 Eubacteriaceae bacterium UBA4266 | reverse complement strand
AAGTTTTCGTGAAGAACCAAAAAAAATAAAGCGTGAAAAAAGGACCCGGGAAATATCCCGAGTCCTAGAGGAAAATCAGAAATGGTGAAAAGACAGCTTAATCTTCTTTAGAAGAGATGGCTTCAGCCTGGATGGCTTTCAGGCGTTTCATCACGTCGTTTTCGCCGCGGCCGAAGTAATCGTGGAGCTTGACGTATTCGTCAAAGAGCTTGTCGTAGGTGGCGTGAGCCTTGGCGTCCGGTTCGAATTCCTTGATCGGTGCGGAGACCAGCTTCGAGCAGGCGGTGATGGTGTCGTCGTATCCGCCGTTGTCGCTGCCCGCTGCCAAGGAGGCGAGGACGGCTGCGCCGAGGGCGCCGCAGTTTTCAGAGCTGGCGATCTTGATCGGACGTCCGGTGACGTCGGCGAAGATCTGCATCAGCATGTCGTTCTTACGGCTCATCCCGCCGGAGGCGTAGATTTCTTTAACCGGCACGCCGTTCTGTTCGAAGTTTTCGACGATGATCCGTGTGCCGTAGGCGATGGCTTCGATCAGTGCGCGGTAGATTTCTTCCGGTCTGGTCGTCAGGCGCAGGCCAAGCATTGTCCCGGTCAAGTCGTTGTCGACGAGGATCGAGCGGTTGCCGTTCCACCAGTCGAGCGCCAGGAGGCCCGATTCGCCCGGTGCGAGCTTTTCAGCCTTGTCGGTCAGATACTGATGGATGTTGCGGCCGGCCTTGTGAGCGGCTTTTTCGTATTCTTCCGGCACACCGTTGGCCACGTACCAGGCCAGGTGATCGCCGAACCCGGACTGGCCGGCTTCGTAGCCGTAGAGGCCCGGAATCATGTTGTCCTTCGATCCGCCGTAGGTCCCTGGGACGATGTGGTATTCGTCGCCGAGCATCATGTGGCAGCCTGACGTCCCCATGACGAGGCACATCTGGCCGGCCTTCGGTGCGTTTAAGGATCCCGGCACGCCGGAGTAGCAGTCGATCAACGGCACAGCCACTGGGGTGCCGACGTTGAGGCCTGTCATTTCAGCGCCCTTTTCGTCGATGACGCCGGCTCTGGTGCCGACCGTCGTGATCGGGTATTTGATCTTGTCGCCGATGACGTTTTCCATCTTCGGATTCAAGGCCTTGAAGAAATCAGGCGACGGGAAGCCCGCGTCCGGATACCAGAGGCCGCGGATCCCGGCGGTGGCGCAGGAGTTGTGGCCGTAGCGGCCGGTGATCTGACCGACAATCCAGTCGCCGGCTTCGATGTATTCGTCCATATCGTCGTAGAGTTCCGGATCTTCTTCGCAGATCTTCCACAGTCTCGGGAACATCGCTTCGGAGCCTTCTTTTCCGCCGATCTTCGGCAGGAAGTCTTCACCGCGGCTTTCCGCGATTTCAGTGATGCGGTTGGCGTAATCCTGGGCACCGTGGTGTTTCCAGAGCTGGACCCATGCGAGGGGATCCTTTTCGTATTTTTCCGTGGTGCACAGCGGCACGCCGTCCTTGTCGATCGGCAGCACCGTACAGGCGGTGAAGTCGATGCCGAGGCCGACAACGTCGTCCGCGGTGATCTTGTTGCCTTCGAGCAGGTCGCGGCAGACGGCGGAGATGGCCATCGTGTAGTCCCGCGGATCCTGAAGTGCGTAATCGACTGGGAGCTTAACGCCGTTAGGCAGTTCTGTTTCCATGACGGCGTGCGGGTATTTCTGTTCGCTCAAACGCGGAGATTCTTCCCCTGTTTCCACGTTGACGAGGATTGCCCGGGCTGATAATGTCCCGAAGTCGATACCGATAACGTATTTTGCCATAATATTAACCTCTCATGTATATAAAATTTTTGAAAGCAAAGTAATAGGACTTAGTCCTGACCGATGACGTCCAGCTGGATTTTCTTCAGCCGTTTCATGACGTCGTTGGCGCCGCGGCCAAAGTAGTCGTGAAGTTCACTGTATTCGGCGAAGAGCTTGTCGTACACCGCACTGGCTTCAGGATTGGGCGTGTAGGTCTTTTCAGGCGGCTGCACCAGGACCTTCGTCGCGTCGAAGATGTTGTCGTAGCCGCCTCCCGCCTTGCCGGCTGCCAGGGAGCCGAGGACCGCCGCGCCGAGGGCGCCGCCGTTTTCAGAGCTGGCCACCGAGATCGGCCGTTTGGTGACGTCGGCGAAAATCTGCATCAGCAGCGCGTTCTTGCGGCTCATGCCGCCGGTCGCGAAGATGTGCTTCGTGACGATGCCCGAATTGTCGAAGGTTTCGAGGATCATCCGGGTGCCGTAGGCGATGGCTTCGATCAGCGCGCGGTACATTTCTTCCGGCTTGGTGGTCAGGCGCATGCCGAGCATCAGCCCTGTCAGGTCGTTGTCGACGAGGACCGAGCGGTTGCCGTTCCACCAGTCGAGGGCGAGGAGCCCCGATTCGCCGGGCTTGAGCTGGGCGGCCTTTTCCGTCAGGAATTGATGGATGTTCTTGCCGGCCTTGTGGGCCGCTTCCGCGTAGGCCACCGGCACGCAGTTGTCGACGAACCAGGCGAGGTGGTCGCCGAAGCCGGACTGGCCGCATTCGTAGCCGTAGAAGCCGGGGAGCATCCCGTCCTTGACGACGCCGAAGCAGCCGGGCACGACTGTTTCCTTATTCGAGATGAGCATCTGGCAGCCCGAGGTCCCCATGATCAAGACCATCTGGTCTTCTTCCGGTTCCTGAAGGGCGCCTGGCACGCCGGAGTGGGCGTCAATGATCGCGACGCCGACAGCCGTGCCTTTGTTCAGGCCCGTGATCTTGGCGCCGTTGTCGTCGATTTCCCCAGCCTTAGAGCCGATGGGCACGACGGGGTATTTCAGTTTTTTCGCGACGACGTCCTTCAGCTTCGGCGAGAGGGCTTCGAAGAAGGCTTCGCTCGGGTAGCCATCGCTGTCGCTGTAAAGGGCCTTGTAGCCGGCGGCGCAGGAGTTGCGCACGTAGTGGCCGGTGATCTGGCCGACGATCCAGTCGCCGGCTTCGATGTATTCGTCCATGTCGGCGTAAAGCTCAGGATCTTCTTCGGCGATTTTCCACAGTCTCGGGAAAAGGGTTTCCGACGAGGCCTTGCCGCCGTAGCGTTCGATGAATTTTTCGCCCCGAGCCAGCGCCATTTCGGTCAGGCGGTTGGCGTAATCCTGGGCGCCGTGGTGCTTCCAGAGCTGCACGTAGGCCAGCGGGTCGTCTTTGTATTTGTCGGTGAGGCACAGCGGTGTGCCGTCCTTGTCGATGGGCATCACGGTGCAGGACGTGAAGTCGATGCCGAGGCCGATGACTTCGTCAGCGGTGACGCCGTTGTTTTCGAGCACGCCCGGGATCACGGCCGACAGGCTTTCGATGTAGTCCTGGGGATGCTGGAGCGCGTAGTCCACCGGCAGCTTCTTGCCGCTGGGCAGCGCCGTATCCATCACGGCGTGAGCGTAGGGCTGTTCGCTGAGGCGCAGCTTCGCTTCGCCGGTTTCCACATTAATCAGAATGGCGCGGGCAGATAAGGTGCCGAAGTCCACGCCGATCACGTATTTTGCCATTAATTTCCCCCCTATGTTGACAAATCAAATTAGAGATATTGACTCATTTCGTAAAGTGAATCGTAAATACACGTCGGTTCGACGTCCGATTCGGCGACGGTCTGCATATCCGCTTCGCCGGTCAGGACGAGGAAGCCGTTGGCGCCGTTGTTGACCCCGGTGGCCACATCGGTGTAGAGGCGGT
>DGWE01000070.1 GCA_002396065.1 Eubacteriaceae bacterium UBA4266 | reverse complement strand
TCATCGGCGCGGAATACGCGCTGCCGATCTCGAAGGACGTGAAAAACGCGAAGCGCAACGTGCCCCTCGGCATGATGCTCGGCCTCGGGATCATCTGTGTCGTCCAGTCGATCATGGTGCTGGGCTTTCACAATTACATTCCGTGGAAGGAACTGCTCAATTCGCCGGCACCGCACCTGCTCTACGGCGAACGCCTCCTCGGCAACGTCGGAAAAATTTGGATGACCCTCGTCGGCGCCCTCGCCGTCGTCTCGACCCAAAACTCGACGGCCAACGGGCTGTCGCGAATTTGTCAGGGAATGGCGGGCATGAACATGCTGCCGCAGATTTTCGCAAAGACGAACAAATACGACGTGCCTTGGTTCGGCGTCGTAATCATTTCGGCAGCCATCGGCTTTTTCGCCTGGATGAGCGACAGCTCCTCTGACGGCATTTCGTTCTTTATTCTCGTCGGCTCAGTATTCTGGATGGTCAGCTATATTCTGGCCCACATCGATGTGCTGGTGCTGAGACGCCGTCTGCCTAAAGCGCCGCGGTCCTTCAAGGTGCCGGGCGGGCCGATCCTGCCCCTCATCGGCATTGCAGGAACGGTTTTTATGATTTTGAACATTTCCACCGATCCGGCCGAACGCAACATGATTTGGCTGGTTACGGGTGTGACACTGCTCGCCCTCGCCGTTTACGCGGTGTTCTGGATTAAGTATAAGATGCGCCGCCCTGTGTTCAAACACGTGCCCCTCAACGAGGTCATGGCGATGGAAAATAAAATGTACGGGAAGATCAGACGGGCCCGCGGGGTCTGGAAGTAATACAAATCAGCAAAAAAATAAAAGCGGTTATGCCGCTTTTATTTTTTTGCTACAGGCAGCTGAATTTCGGTGAGGTATTCGTCTCGGTCGGCCGTTTCGAACCGGTCGATGTGGCAGAATTCCATTGGGTCGCCGGCGGGGGCAAGGCCCAAGCGCTCGGCCTCTTTGATCATTTTCGGGACGAGGTCGAGGCTCTGGCTGAAATCGCCGCGGTAGCAGACGCTGAGGTAGTCCCCGGCGGGCAGGACGTGATTGCAGGGCAGATTGAGGTGGGACGAGTAGAAGAACACGCCCTTGGTCCGATAATCGGTGCCGGCCGCGTTGAGGGCGGTGGGGTCGAGGATGTAACAGTCGCAGCAGCCGATGGTCGCGATTTTTTCGGGGAAGTCATCGCTGGCCCGGGCGAGCTCGTAGCTGATCATCTCGTCGGGCATCGGCGCCTCCACAATCATCAGGCACGGGCGCTCGGGCAGGGTCAGGCGGACGATGCGGCCGGAGCAGTCCCGGGACAAATCGTCGCGGATGGCGGCGAGGCGGGCGCTCAGGTCGGCGCGGGTCTTGGTCAGGTCAGCGATTTTTGCGTCGACCAGTTGCATTTCCCGCTCGAGGAGGTCGGTCACGGCGTCGAGGTTGCGGTCAGCCTCGAAGCGGCGGATGTCGTCGGTGTGGAAGCCCAGGGCAAGCAGCTCGCGGATCGTGTTCATCGCCCGGATATCGTCTAGGGTGTAGAGGCGGTAGTTGCTCTTCGGGTCGCGGACCGGGTGCAGCAGCCCCAGCCGTTCGTAGTAGCGGATCGAATCGGCGCCGATGTGGAACAGCCGGGACAGGTCGCCGATTTTGAAGGTCTGCTCAGGTTGATGGGATTGCGTCATAGAACCTCCTGAATCATGTACGGATTAAGATACAATAAGCTACCTTCATCATACCCGATGGGTTGGCAAAATGAAAGGCGGCGTCTTAAAAAAATTAAAATTTTTCTTGACATTTCCTGAAAACTCCGATAGAATAAGCGTAACAAATCAATAAGAACAAAGCAACGGCGCTTTGAGAAGTTTTTCTCGAAGTGCCTTTTATTTTGCTCTTATTGTATCACGATTGAAGCAAAGGCGCTTTATCCTCGCTATGGGATCCCGCGGGGAAAAGGCGCTTTTTTCTTTGATCTGGACTCATTATTCTTTTATTTTATCTGTTATTGTTGTGATTTGTGAAGGAGTGCATCATGAAGTTTAGTGTAACCACTGTTTCTTGGGTGCTGCTTTGTGCGGCGTTGATCTTCTTTATGCAAGCAGGGTTCGCCCTCTGCGAAGCTGGTTTGACCCGTGCAAAAAACACCGGGAACATCCTGATGAAAAACATGATGGATTTTTGTATCGGGACACCGTGCTTTTGGCTCGTCGGCTTCGGCTTGATGTTTGGCGGGACAGGCGCATTGATCGGTCATTTCGATCCAATGATCCTCGGAAAATACACGGCAGCCAACAGCGTCGTGCCGCAGAACATGCCCCTTTGGTGCTATGTTATTTTCCAGACGGTCTTCTGTGCCACAGCCGCGACCATCGTTTCCGGGTCTATGGCAGAACGGACAAATTTTAAAGCTTACTGCGTTTATTCTGCAGCGATTTCACTATTGGTTTACCCGATCTCAGGTCACTGGATTTGGGGCGGCGGCTGGCTCGGCGGTCTGGGCTTCCATGATTTCGCCGGTTCTACCTGTGTCCACATGGTCGGCGGGGTCATCGCCTGCCTTGGTGCTGCACTGCTCGGGCCTCGTATTGGGAAATACGACAAGAACGGCAAGGCCCGCGCCATACCAGGCCACAGCATGACGGCCTGCGCGTTGGGCGTCTTCATCCTCTGGTTCTGCTGGTTTGGCTTTAACGGCGGGTCAACGGTTGCGATGGATACCGGCGCAAACGCTGTGTCTGCATCCCTCGCTTTCATGAATACGAACCTGGCCGCAGCAGTGGCTACTGTCGTCGCGATGATCTTTACATGGCTGCGTTACGGCAAACCTGATGTATCCATGACTTTCAACGCAGCTCTCGCTGGTTTGGTTGCGATCACGGCACCTTGTGACTGCGTCTCACCCCTTGGCGCTTTTTTCATCGGTCTCGTGGCTGGTTTTCTGGTTGTCCTTTCGGTTGAATTCTTCGATAACGTTGCAAAAATTGACGATCCAGTCGGTGCGGTTTCTGTCCACATGGTTAACGGGATTTGGGGCACCATCGCCGTTGGTTTGTTCTCAACAGGCGCAGACGGCGTCGGCAAAGGCCTCTTCTACGGTGGCGGCGCGCATCAGCTCGGTATCCAGGCACTCGGCGTGGTGGCTGTTGCGGCTTACGTTTTGGTCATCATGTTTATTGTCTTTAAGCTCATCGACAAGACCATCGGCCTGCGCGTTTCACCGCAAATTGAAATCGAAGGTCTTGACATTCACGAACACGGCCTCACTTCAGCTTATTCCGGTTTTGCGATTTCAGACGTGACGGACATGAGCCTCGAAGCCAATGAAAATACCGATCTCGGAGAAGATGATTACGAAAAGGCATCACCGGCTCAGGTCGACGCGGCGGTTAAAGTATCAAAAGAACCAGAACTCGTCTCCGGCGGACCGGTGGAAGCTCACAAAGTGGTCATTATTTGCAGATTGTCCAAGTTTGACGCCTTGAAACGCGCGTTGAATGAACTCGGGGTCAGCGGCATGACGATTATCCAGGTCATGGGCTGCGGCATCCAGAAGGGTTCAGCCGAACGCTACCGTGGTGCGACGGTCGATTCGACTTTACTGCCGAAAGTTAAGGTTGAAGTCGTGGTATCCGGCATTCCGGTTGACGATGTGATCGAAACGGCAAAGAAAGCGCTGTTCACTGGCCATATCGGCGACGGCAAGATTTTCGTCTACGACGTGCATCGGGTGGTGAAGGTCCGCACTGGAGAAGAAGGACCGAAGGCACTTATGGACGTTGAATAATAAAATACTATTTGTCATTTGTTTATAAGAAACCTTCTTATAAAACAACCCAGAAAAACTGTCTCTCTGAGGCAGTTTTTTTGGTGGACGGAATTTTAGCGCGAGACGCCAATTGCGGGGCATCCTGTGATAAGATAAAACAAAACGACGGAGGTGCAGGATGAAACCCAAGTTTTTGGCCTTTGATTTGGACGGGAC
>DGWE01000020.1 GCA_002396065.1 Eubacteriaceae bacterium UBA4266 | reverse complement strand
CACAACCGAGAAATCACGCTGATGGCCCGCGCCATCGATCTCACCGAAAACGCATAATGGGCACAAAAAAACCAAAGCTGATTGATTTTCAGCTTTGGTTTTTTTATTGTGATTCTTTTATTTACGCTTCTTCTGCATCTTCTTTTTCTTCTGATGCGTCAGCTTCTTCTGATGAATCAGCCGGTTCCGCGGCAAGTTCTTCTGTCGACGGTACCGCTTCTTCAGATGCTGTTTCATCTTCTGCCGGTGTATCTTCTGTCTTAGTTTCTTCTGCCTTGTCTTCAGATGCGTCAGCTTTCGGTGCTGCCTTGTCTGCGCCGATGCCCATATGATCGATGATCTTCGAGACCGCCGCGCACATCACAGCAAAGAACAGTTCCGGCAGTGCGTACTGCATAATCGCAAAGACGATCTGCTGAACAGCGTAGCTGGTCGGAATGCTCGTGCCCATCGCTTTGTACTGGGCGACCATAGACGCAACCTGAGATACTGAGATGAAGATCCCATAGAAGAATGCTGCTAAAAAGATAATTGCTAATACGTTGAGGACGATTGAACGCCAGCCCAATTTGTGCTTTTCCATTAAAAAGACTCCTTTGTATAAATGTGATTTATGATTACGGGGTATAGTCTATCGAACAATCCTTAAAACAATCATCAATCGGGAGTGCTTATTATGAAATGAAATGTTTTACTTAATTTTATCCTAAGATTGTAACGGTCCAAGTTTCCAGAAGGACGCCTGCCCGTCGGTCTGAAGGTAGCCGGCCATTTCGGACAGCTTGGCCGCGCTGACCGGGAATAGGCCTTCTTCGGTCGAAATGGGCTGATAAATCATATTGTCGTCCTGGGTGCCCGCGCAGATCTTGAATAACTCGATCAGCACCTGTTCGATTTCTGCCGTCGTGCCGGAAATGCGGGGCAGCATTTTCTGCATAATCGTCGTATCAATCGCCTTTTCCGGCACCATCAAGCCGTATTCCGCGTTGTAATACAGGAAGAAGCAGATTTCGTCCCGGACGCGGAAACCGATTTGGGCCTGGGCGCGTTTGAGAATCTCGTTGATGACGTTCAGCAGCGTGACCATATCCGTGATGGTCTTTCGGTGATTCTGAATTTGCGCGAGAGAAGCGATGTCCCGTTCGAAGAATTCGCTCTTCAGCGCGATGGGCTCAAAGGCTTCAGGCGGTTCAGCCGTCAGCGTCAGGTCGGGCGAGGTCATTTCGATGACCGCCGCCTGTTCGATCAGTCTCGACGTGATGCCGCTCACACCGCTGTCGCTGCTGATGGTACCGACGATAATCAGGTTCTGCGGCAGGAACAGATCGCCGTAATAGGCCTGCGCTTCGGGATCTCTCGCGAGGAGCTCTTCGCTTAGAATCGGATCCGTCACCGATCTGCCGTCCACGACCCGGCGGGTATTCATGATCGAAAGGATTTCAGAGAAATACTTTTCGATCGGCGCCGCGCACATTTCGTCGAGCAGCAGGAAGTAAGGCTTGTCCGGATTTTCCACAGCGGCAGCTACGAAATCAATCATTGCGCCGGGAATGAAGTGCCCGTCCGCGTCGGCGTACCCGAGTAAGCCATCCGCGTTCTGCCAGCTGGGGCGTACCGGAATCATCTTGAATCGCCCGTTCTGATCGTTCGCCCCCACTGCGCCGGCGAAGCCTCTGATAAAGGCGGCCTTGCCGAGGCCGGCCACACCGGTCACCAGCGGCATCGATCCGGATTTGATGCTTAAGAACAAATCGGCGACCTCATCCTGATCGCACATGCCGCCTGTGCTGTTGACGTACTGCACGATGTGGCGCATCAGGCCGACGATATCCGACGGCGGATCCTGAAGAACTTCTTCATAATGAAGGTCGCGGCGGTTTCTCGGTTCCGGCTCGATTTGTTTTTCCGCTTTCTTTTCTTCAGCACGCATCAAAATTTTCTGCACCTTAAGCTGGGCCTTGATCATTGATTTCTGGAAAGCGGCCAGATCTTCTTTAGTCAGGCCGCCGGTATTGACCACCTGCACCGCTGTCTGGGGCGCTGGCTGATAATCGTTTCGGTACGCGGGCTGCCAGGCCGGCGCGGTTTCTTCGCGCTTGCGGGCGACGGCGGCGGCCATGGCCTTGGAAATCGCTGCTTCCGACGCGACTTCTTCTTCAGGCGCCGTGTCGTCTTGATCTTCTGCCGCTTCTGCTGCATCTGAATTTTCCTGGGCCGTGTCTGTTTCGTCTGCGGCTTCTGCTGCCGGTGCTGCCTCAGCGGATTCAGCTGCTTCAGCCGATTCGGCTTTGTCTTCAGCGTCCGCATCATCTAAATCATCCAAATCGTCAAGATCTTCTATATCGTCGAGATCGTCTAATGCTTCGTCTAAATCGTCGTCGAGGTCAAGCGATGGTGTATCTTGTTCAGCGCTGACAGCGCCGCCATCTGAGGTTTCTTCCGATGTTGTGTCACCCATTTCCTGTTCGGCCGCCGTTTCTGCCGCAGGTTCTTCCGCTGGCGCTGCGATCACTTCGGGTTTTTCGTCGCCGATGATACAACGGTGCAGATAATGGTTGTAGACGTCGAGCATTTCCGCCAAATCGGCCTCGAGAATCTTTTCTCCCGGCACGACCCCGGCGTATTCCCTGTAGCAGATGATGCCGCCAACAAATCTTGCGTCCGGCAGATCGATATCCGCCGTTTTCGTGCTGAAGGTCCCCGGGTGAACGATCGAGCGGATTTCCGCCACCTTCGGCGGCAGCGCTTCAGCGACCAATTCGTCGACCGCCTCATCCGGATCCAGCATCGGATCGAGATCGCCGGTCTTGGCGATTTCGGCGCGGATGGGCTTAAAGCCGAGAGACAATGCCAGGTACAGCTTCTTGCTGTCTTTGCTCAACAAGTATTTGACGCCGACGCCCGTGTTCGCAAAACGGGTGACCTGCTTGTCGACGATTTCGACCCAGGGGATATCCGCCCAGTCGTCCTCGCCCGCAAAACCGTAGATGCGGTAACGCTTTTCGTCAAACTGCTTCAGCCCTTCGATGCTGCCCGGAATGCCCTCCGTGATCACATCCTTGAAGGAGTAGCGGAAATCCCGATGGTAATAATCCGCGTATTCTTCCACCCAGTTGGACAGACTTTCCTGGAGTGACGGTCCGTCGAGGCGGCTGAAGTAATAGTCGATTTTCTGTTCAAGAAGACCTACGATCAAATTGCGGTCGTCCATCGTCATTTCGTCCATCAAATCCTGATCGATGCCGAAATAGAAATGATCGTCCTCCTGGACGGTGGACAAAAGCTTTTGGTCCGCAAGGAGCAGGTACGGCCCATCCATCAGGAAATCCAAAATCGCGTCCAGCTTGACGTTGGCAATGCCTTCGAGATTCCGATCGGATTTCGGGTCGGGCTGTCTGCCGTCTTCGATCCGTTTTTTGTAGAATTTCTGGACGTTGGCCGACACGACAAACACGTCGCTGCGCCAACGGTTATCGATGTTTTCAAAATAGCTCTTTAAAAAGACCAGATCGTAGGAATCGGTAAAATTGGCCAGTGACTTGCCGGGTCCGAGCAGATCGAACAGCGTCTGCTTGCGGGTCAGCCCCTGATCTGAGGGCAGTATCAGCTTGCAGGCAAATTCGTTTTCGCTGAGCTTTTCAATGGCGAGATAGGGCCGCTTTTTCTGCTTCTCGTCGGTCATATCCCCGTCGAAAAATTCTTCGTACTGTGGGAACATGCTGTAGAATTTGCGGCTCAGCGCCTTGCTCCATTCAAAACGATAACCGCCGACGCCGTCGCTGCTTTCGAGATAGGACGGGTATTCCCGCCCTTCAAAGAGCACCATCACGCGCTTTTCTCGGCCTTCGGCGTTGAAGAAGTCGATGAGCGCGTCCGGCAGATCGACCGCCCCTTCGCTGAACATTTCCGGCGTCGACAGGCATTTGACCTTGTACTCGTTGAGGCGCTGCCACAATTCACCGAGATCTTCTGTTTCCTTACCTACGTCGGCCGCGTCCGGAATCGCGCCGCCGGCCGCCCGGATCTGTTCAGAAAAAGACAGGCCTGGCTGCTGCGCCGACGTTTGAACTGGCGTTTCTTGTTCTTCAGCCGCTTGCTGCTTTGCCTTTTCAGCTTCGGTCAGCTCTCTTGCCGCTTCCTGCGCGGCCATCGTGGCAATTCGGTCCTGCTCGATAGCCGCCGCTCTTTCCCGTTCGGCCCGCGCTGCCGCCGCCTCCTGAGCAGCCGCTTTTTCAGCTGATGCCGCAGCCTGTGGTGTTTCGGGGATTTCTTCAATCACTGCGTCTTCGATTTCGGCTGCCTGCGGTGCTGCCGGCGCGGGGGCCGGTTCAGGTTTTGTTTCCACGGCTTGCGGTGCGGCCGGTTTAGGCGTCTGTGCCGGCTTTGGCTGCGGTCGGCTCGCCGCACCGGCTCTTTCAGGCTCACTCTGGGGCTTCGGCGGTTCCGCCGCACCGTTTAGGATCTCGTCTGCCGTGTGGCCGGAGGCCAAAGTCGTGCCGGTATTGGCAAAGATGGAGCGCCGCGTCTGAACCGGCGGCAGATCGGCTTCCGGTGTCTCCACCTTCGGCAGCGCGTGGCCCGTCACTTCTTCCGCCGAATGCCCAGAGGCCAGAGTCGTGCCCGAGCGTCTGACCCGCGCCTGCCGTGTCGTGCGTCGGCTGGTCGGCGTCGTCGCGACCCGAGCTTCGCCGCCATCGACTGGATGGGGAATGCTCGTGTGGCTGCTGCCACTGAGATGCCCCGGCCGCGGCGAGACCTGATCAGCTGTGTGGCCGGAGGCGAGCACAGTCCCGCCTGTCCGCCTCTTCTGCTGCCGTTTTTGTTTGGCCTTTGCTTCCAGCTGTTTTTTTATTTCTGCGTATTTGTCCGCGTTTTCCGCGCCCTCAGGCTTGGCCGCCCGAGCCAGCGCCTCCATGATTTCGCGTTGTGATGCCATTTTATCCTCCCCGGCGCCATCATTCGATTTGCGCCGTTTTCATGCGTAATACTTTATTATTATAACACAGGATTTGGCAATAAAAAACAGCCCCCAGCATAGCTGGAAGCTGTCGTCGAAATCGATTTGAATTAGAGATTTTCTTTGAAAAATGCTTCGAGTTCCGCAATTGCGTCTGCTTCGTCTGCACCTTCAGCCTGAACCGTGATTTCGTCGCCATTTCTTGCGCCGAGGCCCATGACGGAGAGCATGCTTTTGCCGTTAGCCTGTTTGTCACCCTTGACTAATGTGATTTCTGAAGCGCACGGCTGTGTCTTTTTAACCAGAATGCCTGCCGGACGTGCGTGAATACCTGCTGGGTCTGTAATGGTGTACGTAAATTCTTTCATTTGTATTGAACTCCTTCAATTTATTCAAATCTGTGTATAAAATTATTTTATCATTTTCGAGTTTAAAATCAACTGGAAAAAGCTATATTATTTTTCCAAACCGGATTCTTCAGCCGGAAGCGGTTTTTTCAAAATACCGAGCAATGCCATCGTGATCACCGATCCGATCAACAGTGCCAGAAGGTACATCGGCCAATGTCCGACCACCGGGAAGACGAAGATGCCGCCGTGCGGTGCGCGCAGGGTGCAGTTGAAGACCATGGACAGTGCGCCAGCTACAGCTGAACCGACGACGCAGCTTGGGATGACGTGTGCAGGGTCAGAGGCTGCAAACGGAATCGCACCTTCTGTGATGAAGGATAACCCCATGACGTAGCAGGAGATTCCAGACTGACGTTCACGTTTGGTGAAACGGTTTTTGAAGATCGATGTCGCCAGAGCGATGCCCAGCGGCGGCACCATCCCGCCGATCATGACGGCTGCCATGATGTCGTAATTGCCAGAGGCCAGCATCCCGGTCCCAAACAGGTAAGCTGCCTTGTTGAACGGGCCGCCCATATCGATGGCCATCATGCCGCCGACGACGAGGCCGAGGATCGCTTTTGAACCGTTGCCCATGCTTTCCAAAGCGTTGTACAGCAGCTGATTCAGTGCTGACAGCGGCCAGTTGATGAGCACCATAATGAGGCCGATTAACAGTACGCCGACAAATGGATAGATCAGCATCGGCTTGATCCCTTCGAGGGATTCAGGCATATGGCTGCAGAGCTTCTTCAGGCCTAAGACCAGATAACCTGCGATAAAGCCGGCTGCCATTGCGCCGAGGAACCCGGCAGAAACGAGGGAAAGCTTCGGATCAAGACCGGAGTACAGGAACGCTAATTTGCCCTTGTAGTAGCCAATGCGGATCCCTTCTTTCGCGAGCCAGCCGCCGACAAACCCGACTGCCAGACCCGGACGGTCCGCAATACTCATCGCGATAAACCCAGCGAGTACCGGCAGCATGAATGCGAATGCGCCGTTCCCAACCTGGTTGAAGAACGCGGCGACCGGTGTGCCGGTCCCAAAGGATGAACCGATGTTGCCGGCGTCGATCAAGAAGGACAGCGCCATCATGATCCCACCGCCAATGACGAATGGCAGCATGTGGGAAACGCCGTTCATTAAATCTTTGTAAATCTTGCGGCCAACAGATTCTTCTTCGCCGCCTTCGTCGTCATCCGACTTCGATGCGCCGGCAGCTGCGTGGTAAACCGCACCCTTTTGTGCAAGGGCGTCGTTAATCAGCTGTTCCGGTTTGTTGATGCCGTCTGCAACTTTAGTAATCAACACGTGCTTGCCGTCAAAACGGTCCATTTCAACTTTTTTGTCCGCTGCGACAATGATGCCCTTGGCGCCTTCAATTTCTTCAGGGGTAAGTTTATTTTTGATCCCGCCGGAGCCGTTGGTTTCAACCTTGATCGTGTAGCCCATTTTTTTGGCTTTTTCTTCGAGAGATTCCGCCGCCATGTAGGTGTGGGCAATCCCTGTCGGGCAGGCCGTAACAGCTAACAGATCGTATCCGGATGACGCCGGTTCTTCTTTTGCCGGTTCTTCCGGAATGTCGAGCTCTTCATCGCCGAATTTTTCTGTTTCCTTGGCGTCGATGATTTTCAAGAATTCATCTTTGTCGTCACAGTCGATGAGTTCTTTTCTGAAATCTTCATCCATCAGCATCATCGACAATCTGGACAGCATTTCCAAGTGGGTGTTGTCCGCGTTGTTTGGAACGGCAATCGCGAAGATCAAGTTGGCCGGCTGGCCATCCATCGAATCGAATTCCGTCCCGTCCTTGCAGACCATGCAGGCGAGACCTGCGTGGTCAACCGCTGCTGTTTTCCCGTGGGGAATCGCAATCCCTTCGCCGATCCCAGTCGTGCCTTCCTGTTCACGCTTGGTCAGCGCCGCTTCATAGCCTTCAGGATCGTTGATGTTCCCTGTCGCCGTCATCAGCTTGACCATATTGGAGATGGTTTCCGCTTTGGTGCCCGACGGGCCATTCAGCTCAATCCCTTCCTTCTTGAGCAAATCCGTAATTCTCATATTTCCCTCCTGCGAAAATAATTATGAACAATAATGATTATAAATTTAAATACCGAATGAATTGACTTCAGCCAGTACTTTTTCAACATCTTCTGCCGTGGCCAGGCCGTCAGAGAAGGCCGAGGCAGAACCGGTCGCGACGCCCATCTTGAAGGCCGACTTCAGATCGCCGTCGTTTTTATGGAAGCCTGTGATGAAACCGGCGACCATGGAATCGCCCGCGCCGACCGAATTTTTGACCTTGCCCTTCGGCGCCGGGCTCTGAATGATTTCGCCGTTTTCCGCGACGAGGATCGCGCCGTCTCCAGCCATCGAGATCAGCACGTTGCGCGCGCCCTTGTCCTGCAGCTTTTTAGCGTAGGTGACGATTTCTTCGTTCGTTTCAAGGGTCACCCCAAACATGTCGCCCAATTCGTGATTGTTCGGCTTGATCAAAAACGGATGGTAAGGCAGGACGTTGAGCAGCAGATCCTTTGTCGCATCAACGACAATTTCAATGCCCCTGCCTTCCAGTCTCGCCATGATTCTTTCGTAAATGTCCCCTGGCATGCTGGCCGGAATGCTGCCGGCAAGCACCAGTGTATCGCCTGCCTTGAGCTGATCCAATTTTTCGTACAGCTTTTCCAGGTCTGTATCGGCAATCACAGGACCCATCCCGTTGATTTCACTTTCTTCATCGCTTCTCAGCTTGACGTTGATACGGCTCATCCCATTGTCGATCTTGATGAAGTCAGTCGCCACACCCTGTTCGGCCAGCATATCCTGGATTTTATCTCCGGTAAAGCCAGCTGTAAAGCCAAGCGCCACCGCCTTCATACCCAGATGTCCGAGCACGATCGCGACGTTGACCCCTTTGCCGCCGGGATAAAGCAGTTCCGCGTGTGTGCGGTTGACCTGACCCAATTTGAAATGTTCCACACTGACGATGTAGTCGAGCGATGGATTGAACGTAACTGTGTAAATCATGTATCCGCCTCCAAAATTTTTACTCTTTGTTTATACCGCTTATCGGTTAACTGATTGGTAATGATCACCGCATCCGACAAATTGCCGAAGGTCACCGGTGTGATGTGGTTAAATTTCGAATTATCCGCTAAAACGTAGGTTTTCAGGCATCGACTGAACGCGTCCCGTTTCACCTCGGACTCTTCAATGTCCGGTGTCGTGTAGCCGAGATTGTAGTCAATCCCGTTTGTGCCGAAAAATCCAATCGTAAACTGGTATTTTTTGAGGGAATTGATCGCGCCGCTGCCGACAATCGCTTCCGTTTCAGAACGCAGACGCCCTTCCAAAACGTAAACGGTACAGCCGTTGTGCAGCAGGATTTCAGCTTGAATGAGGCCGTTAGTCACATAGATGGCCTCGGTCTTGGATTGACCAACAATTGCCCGCGCCAACGCTTCTGTCGTACTGCCGGCATCGATATAGACAAAATCGTCTGGCTCGATTAAGCTGGCCGCTTTTTTGCCGATCGCTGCCTTTTCCTGCTGGAACTGCGTGCGCTTCATCCCGATTTCGCTTTCACGGGTAGAAAAAAGATTTCCAATCCGAGCTGTCGCGCCGCCGTGAACCTTGTTAATCAGCCCTTCCGAATCCATCGCACTTAGGTCCCTTCGGACCGTCGATTCGGAAATGTGGAGCAGATCACTTAACTCAGCAACCGTCATCGAGCCCTTTTCTTTAATGTTTTGTAAAATAATTGCTTGTCTTTCTTCAGTCAACATGGTGGTCACTCATCTTTCGATTTTAGATCTCTTTATTGGTAGTATACTCCCCTTTTCTTTCAAAGTCAATCATTTTTATTCATTTTTAATCAATAATCATCACGTTTTTTACAAAAAAAGCACCTTCAGAATTCTGAAGATGCTGTCTTATCACGCATTTGCCGAACGTGGAATGCGTTATGCTATCAATCTAATCATCTAATGGAAGATCAATGTAGTTCTGACTGCTCCCCTTATTCGCGTCAATCACATCGACCCTTTCTCTGCCATCTAAGTAATAGTTCACGCAGATTTTATTGCCGTAAGCGTATTGATAAGGAACCTTGGTCGACCTGAATGTATATAATTTTTTGTAGTTGCTGCCGTCAGTATCCATCCGCCACTCGCTGTATGTCGCGGTTTTACCTCTTTCATCGTTAGACAATAGATAATAATATTTGCCATTTTCATCGTGATTAATCTGCTCGTATCCGACTGTATTTTCTGGCTGTTTGATGTCAATGGTTTTGTCTGTCTTTAAATCCAGCACATGCAGCGATTTATCCATCCAATAAAAAACGTGGTTTTGATCGGTGTAGACAACGCGCGGCATTGACGAGCTTTCATCGTAGGCACTGTCGGAAAAATCCAAAACATTTTCTGAATCTTCTCCATTTTAATTCGTGCTGACGTACTGGCGGCTGCTGGTATCAATATAATAGATCCGCCCCTGATCGATGCTGACCGAATTGTAATAAACGTCCGAATCGATCACAGTCTTCTCATGACCCCCATCTAAACTCATCGAAATCAGCCAGCCTCCCTTAAGGTTGTCACCGAGATCGCTGTCCGCCTCTAAGCAATAAATCTTGCCGTTGTACACCTTCATCCAATACACGCCGACAGAATCATTCTTATCTTCATAAATCGTCTGAGTTTTACTGCCATCGGTGCGGGTTCTCTCAATACAAAATCCTCCGTCATTGTAATCACATTCGTAATAGAGCCAGCCGTTGTAAGCGTTGAGAAAATACCCGCTATCGTCCTGAATTTTTTTCGGCTTGCCGCCGCTCGTGCGATAAGTACCCTGATATGCTGAATAAAAAAGCCACTTACCCGACTTGGCTACGCTGCTGCCGGAAATACAGCCATCGTTGAAACTAAACTCGACATTGGCACTGCTGTTGCCGGCTTTTTCTTTCTGATCCTGATTCGTCTCCGTGTCAGTCTGTTTGTCTGCCTTTTTGTAGGCCGCCGCTGCTTTTTGATTGTCGCCTTTTCCCATGTAAGCGTCGCCGAGCGCAGTGTACGCTTCAGTTGATTCCTCTCTGTCGTTGGCAAGTTTTAGATATTTGATCGCTTGATCGTACGCACCCTGGTCGAGATAGATTTCACCCAGCTGCGTGTAAGGATAGGCATTGCGTTTCTGAAGCGCCGCCGCTGCTTTGTAGGCTTGCTTCGCCTGATCCGTCTTTCCTGCGTCCTGATAGGCGGCCGCCTGTTCGATCTTTTTTCGGTACTGAATGTGGCGAATGCCAAAATAGCCTAAAACAATAACCGCTGCCGCCGCAATGAGAATCACAACTAATAGAATTATTTTATTGTTGTTTTTCTGCTGACCGGTTGGTTTGTACGAGTTGGGATCAGAGATAGGCTCTAACTCTTCTGTTTCTTCGTAATCATTTATCATTTAAGCACCATAACCTCAATTTATCTTTCATCGCATTAATCGTCCGTTTCCAATTCCGTCGTATTCCCATCTGAATCGATTAATTTAACCGTCCCGCTGTTTTCCATGACAAAAACGCCATCGTCATTGGCGTATACGAAGCCGACGCTGCTGTTTGCCGAATCGCTGGTGTATAGCTTTGTCACATTGCCGCCATCCGCATCGATCCGCCACAGCGTATAAGGAGCGCCGGTCGATATATGCGAATAGCTGTCATAGTCATAATCATCCTCAGTGTCGTCGTAATCGTAGTCTTCGCCGCTTTCGTAGCTGTCATCTTCACCGTCATCATAATCGTAATTCTCGTCGCTGTTGTAACTGCTCGAATCGGATTCTTCATAACTAATCACATAAACGTATTTGCCATTTGAGTCCTTGTTCAAAATATAAGTGTGCTGCCAATCTTCTGATTCAAATGTAACCTTGTCTTTCGTTTTTAAATTATAATCAATATAATTACCAACAAAAGCTGTATAATACACATGTTGATTGTCAACATAAAAGGATGGAATTGTATCTGTGCCGTAATCACTCAAATTTTTGACCTCAAGAACCAATTGATCATCGCCGCCAGTTAAATTGACACTGCGGATCGCAGCATTTTCAGCATCATAATAATAGATGAGGCCATTATCAATGCTGACCTGTCCTCCGGTATTGGACTTAGACAAAACTTTCTTTTGATCACTGCCATCTAAATCCATCGCAGTCACACTCGTCGTCGGTCCAAAGTTATTGCCGCCTTCCTGCCAATCAGTGCCTTCACCTGCGTCCGTCTTGACCACGTAGATTTTGTCCTTGTAGACCATGACCTCTGCAATGTCGTTGTCCTTCGTGCTGTAAACTTCTTTTTCGTTTTCAGCATCGAGATCCATACTTTCAACTTTCTGTTCGTCGTCATCCGTTTCTAGGACGTAAAATTTATTTTTGTAGACATTTAAACTAGCGTACACTTCGTCTGACAATTGTTTGACCTTGCTGCCATCCGTCCGGAACAAACCGTTTACTGTACTGTAGTACGTCCACTCGCCGGCATGCACCATTCTGCCTCCCGCTGCAAAAGAAGAATCCGACGTTGTGCCTGAATAAGTCAGATTGCCGTTTGTATTTCCCGCATTGGACGCGCCGGACACACTGCTATTGTTTTTCGTGCTGAAAACGCTATGCCGTGCCGTTTCTTTTTTAGAAAGTTCTTCTGCCTTTTCCCGATTTTCCTCAGCCTTTTTGTCGTTACCTTTTTCCTCGTAGCTGTCCGCAATCTTGTTATAGCTTTCACTGGTTTCTTGACGCTGGTTCGCTGTACTGAGGTATTTAATCGCTTTGTCATAATCTGAATTGTCAAAGTACATTTTCCCCATTTCGACATAGGGCTCGGGATTTTTCTTTTCGATCTGGGCCGCATCCTCAAAGGCCAGCTTTGCTTGAGCGATTTTCCCATCGTCCATATATTTTTCTGCCAAGTCGAGCTTTTTTTCGTATTGTGAGTGGGCGTAAATTTTGTAGCCAAATACGCAGAGCACCACAATGGCCGCCATCAAAACGGGGATCAAGATTTTCATTCGTTTTGTCCAGATCTTCTTTGGCCTTTTTACTGGTTTTGGAACCTGCCCCGGAGCCCCGTCGTTCTTTTGAGGGCCGGTTAAATCCTCTGTTACTTCGTAATCATCTATCATTTTTTCTCCTCATGCGCACGCTGTCCGCTACAGCTTTTCTGTTTGCTCATCATCCTGAAGTGATGCTGCATCTAACCCATCGGCTTCAATTTCATCATTAAACTGCGTGCTTTTTTGCCTGATTTCCGCATCGAGCTGCTCCGGCGTAATGCCGTATTTTTCAGCAATTTCTTCGTACTTGTCTTCATTCGTCAGTTCTTCAGAAGCGATCAAACGTTCGTGTCTAAATTTGCGGTCGAATTCGTCGACAGAAATATCATACCTGGTATTCAAATATTTTTTTAATAAAATGGCCGCGGCCACGATGACGGCCGCACCGATCGCGATGAGGATGAACCCAATCACCATACGCTATAACCATCCTTTCTCCTGAAGCTCTTCATAACGGCTTTCCAGTACCGCGATTTCAGAATCATCGGATGCCGCATCGCCGGCCCTGTTCATCATCGCCCGGTAATTGGTTTCAAATGCAGAATAATCCCGTTGATCCTGATCCATATTTTCTTCCTCTTCCAAAATCAAATAACAGCGCTGCATGTATCCCGTATAATCGTCAGGGTAGGTTTGAATCATCTGGTCGAGCGTTGCGTCAGCCTGTGCGTAATTCCCGTATTTTTGATAACAGATGGCTAAGTTGCGGTAAGTCTGCGCAGAAGAAAAGCCGCTGTCAATGAGCTTTTGATACTGATCAATCGCCTTTTTGTAATACGAACGGCCGCCGTTTTCTGCCGCGTAATAATAAGCCTCTCCCAGCTGCTCTCTTATCGGAATGTTGTTGGCAAAGGCATCCTCGCTTTGTGCCGTCTCCAGCACATTGATTTCGTCGTAAAAACTCTTCCGATGCCGATAAAGACCAGCCAATGACAGAATCGCCCGCTGTTTGAGCGCATGATTCTTCGTTTCGTCAATCACCTGCTTGTAATCACTGATCGCGTCCGATTCGTCATTCTGCTTTTCGCTGATCTGCCCCGACAAATAATCTGCGCCGTCGGTATTCTTGCCATCTTTGCGCAGGTCCTGAATGACCTGCTGTGCTTTCTCATAGCGTCCCTCTGCGCAATAGGTCAAGCCGAGAACCAGATGCTCTTCCAGCGACGGTTTAAGCGCCACCGCTTTTTTTAGATTGTACTCGGCTTGATCGTAATCGCCATTTTCGTAATAAGCGTTGCCGAGAAGATAGCGCAGCTCAGCGCTGTCGCTCATCGACGGCTCATTGCCGAATAATTCCAAGATGCCCTGAATAACTTTATTGTATTCTTTTTTTGCCGTGTACGTTTCGTACAATCCCTGATACCCGGCAGGTTCCCCTTTTTTGAGCTTAATGGCCTGCTGATAACATTTTTTTGCCTTCTTCAAATTGCTGCTTGTCATGTAGGTCTCGCCTTGGTTAATCAGCGTGTCGTATCGATTATTGCGCGCCGTATTCAAATACAAGCCACCGCCTGCGATCAAAATGATCCCAGCCGCAATCATGGCCATGATCCCGTATAGCCGCGTTTTTCTCTTTTTTTCCTCATTGAGAACAGCTTGATTGTATAAATCCTTCTGAAGAAGAGCGGAATGGATATCCCTAAAGTTTTGATATCTGCGGTCGGGATTAAAGCTGATACAATTTTGCAGGATAAAACGAATCACCGGCGACTGGACTGACGCCAATTTCCGCTTCATTATTGTGATCGGCGCTTCGTCATTAGGCTTAATTGCCGGCGGCCGCTCTCCCATCACCAGAAAATAAAAAGTCGCGCCGTACCCGAACACATCCGTTCGATAGTCATTGGGTTCGCCGCGCAGGCGTTCCGGCGCGGTGTAATATCTGGATCCGAAAATGCCGCCCGCACCATCTGAGCGTTTTTCTAATTTTTGGGCGACCCCAAAATCAATGAGCTTCGCCTTTCCGTCTCCCTGAATGATGATATTGTCCGGCTTGATATCAAGATGGAGGAATCCTTCATTGTGAACAGCCTCGATGATTTTCGCTACATCCTGCATCCAAAAAAGCACCGTATCTTCAGAAACCCTGCCGCTTTCTTTCACAATTTTCTGAAAAGATTTGCCCTTGACGTATTCCTGAACGATGAAAAACGCTTTATCATTCTGTTCAATTTCAATAATTCTCGGAACGCCGGGATTTTTTATCTGTGTCAGTGCTTCCACTTCGTCGTAGGCATTTAACTTCGAATGATTTCCTTTATGAATGATTTTAATAGCTCGCTGAATTGCAGCTTGATCATTCGTCACAGCGAGGTACACCTCGCCCATACCGCCTCGGCCAAGCAGCGCGACAACCCGGTAACGATTTTGAAAAAGCGTCTGAATGTCTTTTTTGACTTCAATCAGTCGATTCTGCTCGTCATTCATCTTCAAACCTGTAATTTCTGACGCCTATCGTGATGACATCGCCACTGTGAATTTTGACCTTTGCGCCTGGCGCCGCCTGAACCCCATTGATCTTAATGCCGTTTTTAGAATTTAAATCCTCTGCAAAAAATTCTTCATTTTCGCGGACGATAGCTAGATGCTGATGGCTGATACCGCGATCGTCAATCACGAAATCGACTTTTTCTGCTTCTCGGCCGAGAATAAAGGGTGTCTTTGTAATCATAAAGGTATCTCTTCCGTCAAGCCATGTCATGATTTTCCTCGGAAACGGCGAGTCTCCGCCATTATAATTGATCGGAATTGTCTCACTGCCGACCCTTTCTTCCGACATTTCCGGTATATTTGACAACACGGTTGTGCGTTCCTCTTCATCCGCCGGCGGCACCGAAACTGATGGCTTACTTTCTGTTTTCTGAGCATCAGCATCATGACGAATTTTAACCTGTATCGACACTTCACCAATTTTGAGATGATCGCCGTCCATCATCGCGTAATATTCCCTTGGACTTAATTTTTCGTTTTCGATGTACGTACCATTCGCCGAACCCAAGTCGCAAATCATCGCCTGATCACCCTCAACATTGATCATGCAGTGCTTCGCGCCGACAGACGGCGCACCAATTACTACTGAGGAAAGCTTATCGTCACTGCCAATCACAGCCGGAAAATGGGTTAATGCCAAACGGCGCGGTTCATCGCCAATTTCACACAACTCGACCACAATGGTCCTTGGGGACGCAGCGCTGGGGCGTGGTGGTTTATCTTCTGTTTGCGTCGGCATCTGCTTTGGATAAACCTCTTTCTGATTTGAATTAATGCCATCAAGTCCCGATATTTCCATACTAAGCGGAGAAACCTTTTGGCCACTTTTGACCATCTGACGAACAATCAATGTGTACAGCAGACCAAATAATCCGACGAGAAGTGCAAGAATTAATCCCGCGCCAACATGAAAAAGGCTGACACTTGAAGAACCGGATAATCCAAAAATACTGAGTCCTGTACTAATAGCCTGCTTAATTTTACTGTTCAAATTAGAACAAAATAAAATATAAATTATCGGCATCACCACAATCACTGCCAAGCCAAAGAGGGTCATCCTGACAAATCGATCCGTTTCTTTTTTCGCAAGTAAAAAATAATACGCAAGGCCAAACACGACCGGTTCAATATAAATCAACAGTGATACCGCAAACATAAAAGATAAATTGGAGGCGCCAATGGCATCGACCAAATCCGAAAGATTGACATCGAGGATTTGCGACAGCGCGGCCGTACCGTTGATGATGCTTCTTATCGTTCGCGGCAGCGTAAATCCAGACCCTAATGATTGACTTGCAATTCCCGAAACGCCGACGCTCATCCACGGCAGCACCGTCGCAATTAAGGCAATGCCAATGAGAACCGAATAGAAAATAACGCTTTTATGACTTTTTGTGTCCATCGCATCAATCCTGGGTGAGCTGTACGGTGAAAGCCGTCTTGTAAAATCTGACGCGGTCTCCCGTTTGGATGCGCATTTCTGTATGAGCCTCCAATTTTCGGTCATTGACAAATGTCCCGTTTGTAGACCCTTCATCCCTAATCAATAAATATTGATTGCTGTCATCTCTTAACACGGTGGCATGTTTGCGGCTCATGCCTCTATATTTTAAAGTTTGGTCACACGAGCTGCTGCGTCCAATAGAAAAAGGCGTTTTCTGAATTTCGAAAGACGGAATAGCCGGATCATTCGAATTAAAGATACAAATCGGTAAAGTGTCGAATCCGTTTTGTTCTTCATTTTCAATGTTGTACTCATCTGGATCGACTGCTCTGACTCTTCTACTGGCTAAAATACTTCCCTGCTTGACTTCATTTTCAGCATTTTCAATTGGATTCCCGCGATTTTCAAATTCACCATCCGCTATCACCGCTTCGTCTTCAATTGCGTTAAAATCTGATTCTTCAGCCTCAAAACCTTCAAATTCTCCGGTACGTCGGCTCTGCGCCGCTTCGTTTGTTTGAGCTGGCGCAATATCGTCCGACCCGCTATTGGGTTCTTCTTGACTGGCGCCGTCCGAGATGCGGTTGACCATTTCAATTTTCTGCCAAAGCCGCGCAACGATATCCTTAGCTTTTTCAAGATCTTCCGATACGATCATCGTGTGATAGTCATCTTCCAGCTCTTTTATTTCATCCTGTGAAAATAAAGTAGGCATTGAAGAAAATACGAATCCCTTAGATCCAATTTCAATCTGATCCCCGTTTTGAAGTGGCTGTGTACTGCCGGGTTCCATGCGTTCTCCATTGACGGTCACACCGCCAAGGCCTTTCTGATCGATAATCTGCCATTCTCCCTGATCGAAGACAATGCAGCAGTGAATAGGCGCAATATCGTCTCCGTCTATTGTCATTTGACAGAAATCTTTAAAGCTGCCGATATTAAACGGCGACTCATCAATATTGATTGCCTGATCTTCTGATTTTAAGACAGCCGGTACCATCATTTTTTTACTCATCACAAACTCCTTTATCCTTTAAAACTATCTTTATCTACCGTTGATCTTTTTTCACTCGAAACAATACTAAGACACTGGCCACTGCCAGAATCAAAATATAAATTAAAAGTATTCTCCAATCAAAAAACAGATGTGCCGCCTTTGCCGTATAAGCATTTTCTGCCTTGTGTGGAAAGCTCATCCCTGTATTTTTATACTTCTTTTGAATTTTCAGGGTCAAGCCATTTAATCGGGCAATACTCCCCATCGCTTCCATGCCCCATTTGCTGATCATGACATTGGCCATTTTCTTGGAAAATCCCTTTAGCTCAAAGAGGACGCCGCTAAAAATCAGTTGACAAATCACGACCAGCGGTGCCAGCAGATTCGCCGTTTCATTTTTCTTGACTAGACACGAAATAAAAATCCCGGTCACATCCGCCGCGTACATCACGAGAAAAAGACTGATAAAATATTCAGGCAGTGTGCTGATGAAATAAATCCCCTTGGTTGGGAAATCGATATGATGCCAATAATAGGTCATAAAAACAACAGTCTGCACAATACACACAACGCCCTGCCACAGCACCTGCGCAAAGACGTACGACCAAAGATTCATCCCAGTTAGATACTCGTGCTTCACAATGCGCCGTTCCTGGCAAATCGCCGTCAGCGCATTGAACATGCCGATGTAAATACTGGCGCTGACAATGGTGAACAGCGAAGATTTGGTCCCTTCATACGTATCAAAAAAGATACTGTGCGTGACGTAAACAATCAATACCGCGATCACGATTGGAAAGAACAACGTGATGAATATTTTGGATTTTTCGACCACAAACAATTCAACGTCTCGACAAAACAGCGTGCCCAGCTGCTCAATAAACCCTGGCTTTCTTTTATTTTTGTACATGATCATTTCTCCCTGAAATATTGACGGCGGTACCGATCGGCGTAAGTTTTAACGTTCCTTTCAACCTTGCCGTAGGCGTCAACCAAATCCTCGACATCAAAAAATTTCAGCGCATTTTCAGGGGTCCCGTAGAAACACGCCCTGCCACCAGGTCCGATAAACAGCAGCTTGTCAAATTGCTCAATATTTTTTAACGTATGGGTAATGACGATCAATGTTTTATTGTGCTGATGCGCTAATTTTTGCAGCGCTAACACAAGCAGCTTTTCCGTTCTGGGGTCTAACCCCGACGTTGGCTCGTCCAAAAAAAGGAGCTTTGGATCTGGAATTAATTCGCTAGCGATGCTGACCCGTTTGCGCTCGCCCCCGGAGAGTTCTCGAATACGGCTTTGCCATTTGGCCGGACCAATATCCAGCATTTTAAGGCACTCTTCTATTTTTCTTTTCCGTTCCTGCTGCGTCACATCGGAATTCAATCGAAGCTTCGCTACGTATTCAAGTGTTTTCATCACAGTTAAATTGGGCCGGATTAAATCCATTTGCGGCACGTAGCCGATTAAATTTTTTTCAGCGGAGCTGTTAAAATCCTGCCCATTGATTTCGACCGAACCGCTCGTCAATTTCTCGTAACCGATCACGCAATTCACAAATGTCGATTTACCGGCGCCTGACGTGCCTAAAATCGCGACCAGCTCCGAGGATGTAAATTCTACATTGATGTGATCTAGAATGACTTTGTCCTTTTTTTTGAGCCCGCGATCCCGCACTTGAACGGTTCTGCACAGTTCGTGAATAGTCAACCGTTCTCCCGAATTTGGCGCTAAATAGATCAGCAGTCCCGAAATATAGATCATTTTGATATTACCAAAAATGAGGACGTTATTGTCTTTGAGATAAATATCACTGCGGATCGGATGATTGTCGATGAACGCCAGATTTTTTTGAGCAGTATTGCGATAAATGATCTGACCGTTTCGGCGGGTAAAGGTACCTTGAATCTGAGCGACAGAAAAGCTGTCCAATCTGATATCACAGGAAGGGGCTCTTCCCATTGTCACATCGCCGTGGTCAAGCATGTCGTTGAGCGCAACTTTTTCCCATTGCTGTTTACTGTAATCCCCCAGCAGGAAAATCATCAGTACGCCTTCTCCGCGGTACATTTTCATAAACTGCTCGTCCCCACCAATATAAAGAATCGTACCGTCCTTCAATTGGTAAAGCTTCTGATCGTGAGCGATGCGCCGGCCATCGATGAAAATGCCGTTCCTGCTGTTCAGATCTTGATAAAACCATCGATTGTTTTGGTAAATCATCTGGCCGTGCTGATGTGAAACAAATTTAGAAGTCAGCACAATATCGACCTGATTTGTTTTTTCCGCGTCAAATGAAACTCTCCCGATCACATTTTTTTCCTGTTTTAATGTGAGAATTTCAATTTTTTGCGCGTTGTCTTGTAGAATCAACAAGCTCGCCGTCGGATTTTCGAATTCCATCGTTTTCCTTTCTAAATAAGTCGCGTCATTTTTCTGTATATATGCTTAATTTTAACACGTAAGGCACATAAAGTCATTTATTGATAAGCACCTTTTATAAAAACTCAATCTGCTAATTTTTTTCATTAAAAAAGATCAGAACTGCAAAAACGCTGCAATTCCGATCTTTATATTTGTGTTTATTTTTTTA
>DGWE01000019.1 GCA_002396065.1 Eubacteriaceae bacterium UBA4266 | reverse complement strand
CCGGCTGAGCCGGTGGTTATGATTTAACCGTTATTTTTCAGCCTTTGCGCCGGCAAAGTAAGGCAGCGCGACGAAGCAGACGCCCCCGATGATGTTGCCGATGGTGACGGCGGTGAGGTTGTAGAGCCATCCGCCGAAGGAGACTGCCTGTCCGGCTGGATCGAAAAGCGAGACGGTCAGCTGGGTCATGTTGGCAATCGAGTGCTCAAACCCGCAGGTGACGAAAGCGAAGAGACACCAGAAGATCATGATCAGCTTGGCACTTTCGGACTTGCACTTAAAGCCGCACCACACGGCGAGGCAGACCAGGATGTTGCAGAGGATCCCACGGATGACGAGCTGCAGGAACGGCGCCGACATCTTAGCGGCAGCGGCGGTGGACAAGAATAACGCAATGGGTTCTGTGTTCAACCCCGAGTAATGGAACAGCAGCGCCAGCAGGGCAGAGCCCGCGAGGTTGCCGAACCAGCAGATGACGAGCAGCTTGAGCGCATCTGCGAAGGTAATGCGTTTTTCGGTCAGACCGGCGGTCATGATCAGCGTGTTGCCTGTAAAAAGCTCTGCGCCCGCGATGATCACGAGGCTCAGCGCGATGCCGAATGAGACCCCCATGACGACCTTCGTCGCTGGCGCGCCGTTCAAAAGCCCACCGATGACGTTAATCAAGAGGTTGCCGAATCCGATATAGGCGCCCGCGAGCATCGCGTGGACAAAATACCCGCCTGTGCTTTTCTTTAAAAAGCTGACCTTTGTGTTGGCGGCCTTTGAGACCGCTTGATAAGTTTCTCCGTACATGATTTCCCCCTTATTGAATATGGATGTGATGACGCGTAGATATTCACATCTATCGTATGTATAGGGTATCATGAAATAGGGAAAAATGATACAATAAAAGTATAATAATTTTCAGAAACCAACAAGGAGAAGCACATGCAGTTGAAACGCATCGACCTAGACCTTACAGTGTGCAAGGTCCCGTCGGTTAAGGACATTGATCTCGACCTCGGATTTTATTTCATCGGCAGAACGGCGGATGAGATTTCTCTGGTCTGTCAAACAGACAAGACGCCGGCACATACGACGGCGCGGGATGACGGCTGGCGGGCGTTTCGAATTGAGGGCACGCTGGACTTTTCGCTCATCGGCATTCTGTCGAAAATCTCGACGATTCTCGCGGCGCATCACATCGGGATCTTTGCGGTCTCCACGTTTAATACGGATTACATTTTGGTCAAGCAAGACAATTTCGGCCAGGCGATGGACGTGCTTGCCGAAAGCGGCTACGAAATCCTTTGAGGCCATTTTCACGCGGCGCGCTGACGATTGGCGGCAAAACCTTTGACAAGCTCAATTTCGCCTACACGGTGGAACAGTAAAGGATCGGCTTGATTCTTCTTTCTTTCTCTTTAATAATGAAAGAAAGAAAAAGAAAGAAAGAAAAGAATAGAGCCCATGCGTTTCAAAGATCAAAATGCTGAGTTCAAACAGGAATATGTTCCAGACATTAAAATTTAAAGATCAATAGAAAGTTTTTAGAGGCTTCCTGCTGATATTGGCAGGGAGCCTTTTTATGATAGCCCCCTGAAAATATTAAGATTGAACACTAAAAATTTGAAGATATATCGTGGTTTGGCGCCGCGGAACCTTTTATAATGGGTAAAAAGATCAGAGGAAGGAGAAAAGAAATGGTACGTGACGTAAAGATTACAGTTTTGGAGACGACGTTGAACAAAGCGCTGGCCGATCAGTACGGCGTTGAAGATCTTGGCCCGTGTCCGTGTAACAAACCGGGGCAGGTGTACATTTCTCACGGCGGTCTGAAGCCTGACGACTTGTGCGACGACGCGTGGCTGGCGTTTGAACGGTTTGTCTTCGCGATGGCCCACGGGACAGACGAGTTTTTCCCTGATTGGATCCGGGTGCCGAAGACGACGATCAACTGCTGCAACGACGGCATCCGTCCCGTTATTTTCCGGCTGGAAGCGATAGAACCTGAACAAACAAAAGCACATGAAGGAGAACAAAAAGCATGAAAACAAGAAAAATGGAAATTTCTGAGATTGCCTCAAAGATCGACCCGATCGTCGGGATGAGAGATCAGTGGTATCTCGTCACCGCAGAAAAGGACGGCAGGGTCAATGCGCTGACCGCAGCGTGGGGCGCTTTTGGAAACGTCTGGGAAAAGAAGACAGTCACCGTCTACATCCGTCCACAGCGCTACACGAAACAATTCATGGACGCGGCGGGACGATTCACCCTGACCTTCTTTGACGGACATCAGCAGGAAATGATGTACCTGGGCTCTCACTCCGGAAAGGACACCCCGGACAAAATGGAAAAGTCGGGCCTGACGCTGACTCATGTGGACGGCGAACCGACCTACGAAGAAGGCCAATACGTGCTCGTCTGCAAAACCCTTTATCGCCAGGCACAGAAGCCGGAAAACTTCATCGATCCTGCCTTTGCAGAAGCTACTTTCCCGGATCACGACTACTCTGTGATGTACGTGGCTGAAATTGAAGCTGCCTACGAAATAGAAAAGTAGGATTCAGAGCCATATTCTAAAATAATAAAGCAATATACGATAAAGGCGCTCCGCTGCCACCGGCGGGGCGCCTTTTTTAGTGTTAGAGAATCCATCTCGATTTGCTTAACGGAAGAACAAGTTTTCAATTTTTATGGCATAATAGGTTAGATAAGTAAATGATATGAGGCGCGTAGAAAGCGCGCCTTTAGAGATAGGAGGGCCGCGGATGATCAAAGTGCATGTGCTGCCGTGCGGCAGTACCGTGGTGGACGAGGCCCTGCCTTTTTCGGATCGGTCAAAGAATCCGCTGGCCTTCACAGGGTTATTTAGAGGAAAAAAGCACAAGGTGAGGGTGCCGGTGCGCGCCTACCTGATCGAGCACCCGAAGGGCTTGATCCTCGTCGATACCGGCTGGGACGACGCGATTCGGCAGGATGCCCGGACCTACGAGGGCTTTTTCAATTACTTCGCGTCGCCCGGCTTTCTTCCGGAGGGCGAGGGCATCGTTGATCAGCTGGCCGCATTGGGCTACCGGACGTCGGATCTGGACTACTGCATTTTGACCCATATGGACATCGACCACGCCGGCGGCATCGGCAGAGCGCTTGCCGTCGTCTTCGCCCAGCATCATTTTAATGTCGTGGCCGTGGCGCGCAGCGCGGAGAAACTGGAACAGCTGAAAGTCGAGCTGGAGAACACTTATCATGTCGACGTCACGGTGATCGCCAAGGATCTTTCAGATGAAAATGCCGCGAAGGAAATTTTCGAAGAAACGCAGGCCCAGGGGATTGCGGTGGATCAGCTGGTCAACAACGCTGGAGCGGGCCATGCGTCGCGGGTCGTCGATGCAGATCCGGAGACGATGCGCAATTTGATTCATCTGAACGTCGTCAGCATGACGATGCTGAGCCATTATTTCGGAAAAGAAATGGAAAAGCGGGGATACGGCCGGATGCTCAACGTCTCTTCGATGGGCGCCTTTATCCCCGACCCGTATTTCAATGTCTACGGGCCGACAAAGGCCTTCGAGATGTTTCTGACCGAGGCGATGTACGGCGAGCTGAAGGGAACGGGCGTCACCGTCTCGGCCCTTTGCCCGGGGCCGACTCAAACCAATTGGGCTGCCAATGCGGGCAAAAGCGATTCAAAAATTGCGAAAGACCCGGATGCGGTCGCGCGGGTAGGCTTTATCGGGATGCAGAAGGGTCAGCTGATCATCATTCCAGATGCAGATTATCGCGCGTTCCGCTATCTGATGCGCCCGCTCCCCGCGAAATTTCAGGCGCAGCTCATCGCAAAATGGCAGCAGAAGCTGACTGTTCAGGGCTGAGCCAGATAATTTTTACAATACGTTAACAAAATTCATTACCCCATAACAAAACCCCAAGCCGGCGATTAGGAGAGCAGCCGGCTTGGGGGTTTTTGATAGGATGGAGATGGACAAATTCAAATTTTATTTATTTTTCGTCTTCTGAGATGTCTTGTGGGCTGTCTTCTAAGCTGTCCTCAGGCACGTCTTCCGCGATGTCGAGAATGATGACGTTGTAGTTGGCGAGGAAGTCCTGGCCGACGTGGATGTTTTTGCCGTTGTCACAGATGAAACCGGGCAGCACGCTGGCGTGTTCGCCGACGCTCCCGAAAAAGCTTTTCAGTACCTCGAAGACCGCAGCATCATCGGCGGGGTCGCAGGCGTTCAGCCGTTTACACCCCTCGATCGCGTTCATCTTTCTCGCGTTGACCTCCGGGTCCCAGAAGTCGTAGGGCAGTCCCGCATCCAATTTTTCCACTTCTGTCATGCTGCACCTTCCTTTCATCTGTATTTCTATCCTTGTCAGCCAGGGAATTTAATTTTACCGGTAGGATTTTTCGTAGATTTCGAGATAATCCGCGTCGGAGAGGGGCAGCGGATCGGCCGTGATGTCGCCGCCGAGCACTTCGTGCACGCGCTTCGGATACTGCTTGAGCTCTTCCTTCGTGATGCCGGCGTCGCTCATGCGCAGGTCTGCGCAGCCGACCGCCGCGATCAGATCGTCGAGAGCCTTGATGAAGTCCTTCCCGGAGGTTGGATTTTCAACGCCCATCGCCTTGGCCATTTTGATCATCGGCGCTTCTGCGGCCTTTCTTTCGGCGAAGAAGTCGAAGTAGGCGTGGGAGATCATGATCAGCCCGGCACCGTGGACCAGATCGTCGTGGTAGCCGCCCATGACGTGTTCCATCGTGTGCTGGGAGGTGCAGAGCATGTAGTAGCCGGCGAGGGAATTGGCCAGGGCCACGTAGGCGCGGGCTTCTTTATTGGAGCCGTCCTTGTATGCGATCGGCAGGTATTTGGCGATGAGTTCGATGGCCTTTAACACGAACATTTCGCCCATCGGATGTTCGTTTTTGTTGATGACGGATTCTGAAGCGTGGTAGAACGCGTCCATGCCCTGGTAGGCGGTGAACTTCGGCGGCACGCTCATCATCAGGTTCGAGTCCACGACGGAGAGAGTCGGGAACATGGACGGGAAGAAGATGCCGGTCTTTTCCTGGGTTTTTTCGTTGGTGATAACCGAGGCCATGTCGACTTCAGAGCCGGTGCCGGCTGAGGTGGTGATGGCCACGATCGGGGCGGCCTTCGCGGCCGGGTTCTGCTTGCCGCCGTCGACGGAGAGGCTGTAGTCCCAGATGTCACCGTCGTTGGTCATCATCAGCGCGATGCATTTACTGCAGTCCATGACGGAACCGCCGCCAAGGGCGATGACGAAGTCGCAGCCGGTTTTTTTCGCGAGGGCCGCGCCGTCCATGACGTTGTCGCTGGTCGGGTTCGGACGGACCTGATCGAAGAGTTCATAAGTCACACCGGCGAGATCCAATTCCTTTTCCAGCTGATCCAGGTAGCCGTACTTTTTAGTGGACGTCCCGTTGGACGTGGCGATCAGGGCCTTTTTCCCCGGAAGCACCTCGTTGTGCAGTTCCTGGAGCTGGCCGGCGCCGAAGAGGACCCGTGTGGGCATGTCGAATACGAATTTGTACATGATGAAAACCTCACTTTCACATTTTGTTCAAAGATTTGCTTTGCGTTTTTTAGATCAGATGTTGTTTCTGATACGTTAAGGATACGGCTTTTAAGGCGGCTCATCAATTGTTTATGTTAATATATTATGTATTAAATCTTCAGATCAGAGAGGCGCAAATCATGGAACAGGCAAAAATTCGGCAGGCGGTGGATAAGCTCGGCGCGGACTTCCCAAACCTCAACTGGAACTTCCGTCCCGATCCCTCATCTGGGAACGTGAAGCTGATTTCGCAGTGGCTGGGAGACGAGGACGAGGACGTGATGCTCTGCGTCTTCAAGGGGACTCACATTCACGAGCGGTTTCACCGGCAGGATTTCTTCTTCCTCAACTTCGCGATGCGGGGGGATTACCGCGCGCTGAGCTCGCGGTACGACGAGGCTACTGTGATCCACGAGGGAGACTGTTACATCGGTCAGCCCTTCAGCGGCTACGCCCTGCGCAGCCACAGTGAACGCGACATCGTGATCCCGGGCATCCTGATCCGGCGGAAGGTGCTCTTCAACGAATACCTCGCGCCGCTGTCCTCCGATCCGGTGCTCTTAAAATTCTTCCTGGATCCGGAGTTCAACCAGTATTCGGACGAGTACATCCACTTGACCCTCGACCCGGCCTCGCCGATCTGGGATCTTTTAGACCTGATGCTCGTCGAGTACGCGAATAAGAAAGAAGACACGCAGAAAATTTTGAAGCCGATGATCTTTTCCCTGATGATGTATCTGACGCGGGCGTACAGCCAGCAGCGGGAAAAGGGCCAGGAACTGGGAACAGCTGAAAAAATGGTCCGCTGGATCGAGAGCCATCTGGACGACGTGACTCTCGGGAGTCTTTCCGCTCACTTCGGCTACCACCCCAACTATATCTCGTCGATGCTGCATCAGCAAACCGGAAAGACCTTTTCCGAGATTCTGCTGAATTTCCGGATGCAGCGGGCGGCGCTGTTGATGAAAAACACCGATCTGTCCCTCGAGAAAATCGCCGACATGATCGGCTACCACAACACCTCGAACTTCTACAAGGCCTTTCGGGCGCAGTTCGGGGAGTCGCCGAGGACGTGGCAGAAGGCCCACAGCCAGCCGTCATCAAAAAATTTGTTGAAAAAATAAGAAAACCAATAAAAAAGCGCAGATGCGCCCATTGCGGCGCATCTGCACGGATACTCATTCTTCTGCCCGGTCGGGAAGGCTGCCGGTGATTTCGACTGCCAGCTGAAGGGCGCGGATCAGCGCGTACATCGCCGCTTCCATGCTCCTTTTAAACCATTCCGGCATTTCCCCGGCAACCGTACACAGCTGTTCAGCCGGGCGGCTTTTGTATTGCCGCACGCTGTGCCGCTGTTTCATGATTTCTAAAATATCCATTTGTTGCCTCCTGTAGATCAGAGATTGCAAGGCCGTGTGGACCATGGCCCTGCCAACCATCGTGACCCAGCTGATCAATATCATTTACAATTACGCGGACACCTGGTTCGTCGGGCGGACGGCCAACGCGACGATGGTGGCCGCTTTGGGCATTTGCTTCCCGTTATTCGTCATTATGGCCGCGGTGGCCAATTTGTTCGGCATCGGCGGCTCCAGCGTGATCTCCCGGGCGATGGGCGAGAAAAAAATCGAGAAGGCCCGCCGCACCTTCGCCAGCGTTGTTGATGATGACGTCGGGCAGCCAGTTGTTTTCTTTGCAGGTGTCGTAAATGGTCTGTGCGGCTTCCGGCTTTGACAAATCGACCGCGATGGTATGAACGTCGACGTGATAAGCCGATGCGGCTTCTTTGGCTTGGGCGTCTAATTTGCTCTGGCTTCTGCCGACGAGAATCATCTCCCCGCCTTTTTCTCCGTGGAGTTTGACGAAGCAGGTGCCAAGTCCGCTGTGTCATCATTTTGCGCCAATAATACTTTAAACCGCCTTGACGCCGTTGTTATAATTGAACGGTAAGGCGCTGATTACGATCAGAGGCTGTTCAGAAGAATTGAGACAAACAATAAGAATAGAGGCAGTTTCATGTATCAGATTCACAGACAAACAGATAAGCGGCAGAAAATCAGAATCGCGGCGGCCGGCGTGCTCATTGTGCTTTTTGCTTTGGGCATGGCCATCGATGAAGGGGATTATTTGGCAGGCAAGCACACCAGTGTCACCGCGTATTTACAAGTGTACAGCGCTTTTCCACTGCTTCTTGTGTACATCGTGCCTTTTGACATTTTGATGAAACGGCTTGGCCAAAAATACGGGCTCAGCGGATTTGAATTGCTGACCGCAGTCGCCTGCGGGGCTTTCATCCCGGCGGCCTTTGCCGGAGAGGTCAACGACGGTTTTTCAGGATGGATGCGCCACCTGATGGGCCGGGCCTATTCGGACGCGTGGCTCGGATCGCTGGAGACGGGCATTGTCGAAGAACTGCTCAAGCTGGGCACGGTGGCGCTGCTGGTCTACCTCTTCAGCCGGAAATCGCGGCAGGATTATTTGAGCGTCGGCATGAGCGTGGGCATGGGCTTTCAAATCGAGGAGGATCTTGCGTACATCACAGAGAGCGGGTTTAAGCATGTGAACAGCGCCTTCCCGACGGCTCTCGACCGGATTGTCGGTGCGCTCGGTTCCCACTGGGCCTACACGGGTCTAGCGGCCGTCGGCCTTTATCTGATCGTCCGCTCCCGCGACGACCATCACGTCAGGAAGGGCGTGTTTTGGATAGGCTGCGTGATCGCGAATCACGCCCTTTACGACACGCCGATTGGAAATGTGAACCTCTTCAGCGCACTGTTGACGGCTGCGGTGGTTTTGCCGGTGTTGTTTTTCCTGAAAAGTCCAGAGATGGCGATGGACAAAGATTGAGGGGACGCTATAAGAGAAGGGGTGCGATCCGTATTTAAAGGGGAAGGTTTTATAGATTTTCGAATAATGTATTGCAAACAACAAAACGACGTATTACAATAGACTAAAATGGGAGGTAAAATCAATGAAAGATTCAACAGTCAGCGCCCGTGTTGAAACGAATGTCAAAATTGAGGCAGAAAATATTCTGAAAAAATTAGGTGTTCCCTCATCTGTTGTCATCAATTCTTTATACCGCCAGATCATTTATCATCGAGGTATTCCGTTTTCTTTAACGGTGCCAGTAGAGCCCAAAACCATTGACAGCATGTCTGAAACAGAGATGGATGCAAAGCTTTCCCATAGTTATGCCCAGTCAATCGCCGGTGAAGGCAGACCAATGGATGAGGTGTTTGACGACTTGGAAAGGGATCTAAAATAAGTGGATTCTTTTGAAATCTTTATCACGCCTGACGCAGAAGCAGATCTTCTGGAAATCAGAGATTATATTGCCTATACACTTCTGGTTCCGGACACTGCCTTCTATTTTTACATGATAGTTATTTAAATTTTCCGGTCAGCTGCAAAACAGACGCTTGCTTCCCCCATTAGCGATATTTTTGTTTGTAGAAATCGATATTGTCGTTGTGGTATGATTTGTAGGTACATTTTATGAAAGAAAAGAGATTTTCGATTGAGCAAGCAGTTAGATAAACAAGCAACTTACGAGCTGTTCGCGAAGGCGCCGGTGTCCAAGGCCGTGTGGACCATGGCCCTGCCGACCATCGTGACCCAGCTGATCAATATCATTTACAATTACGCGGACACCTGGTTCGTCGGACGGACGGCCAACGCGGCAATGGTGGCCGCCTTGGGCATTTGCTTTCCGTTATTTGTCATCATGGCCGCCGTAGCCAATTTGTTCGGCATCGGCGGCTCCAGCGTGATCTCCCGAGCGATGGGCGAGAAAAAAATCGAGAAGGCCCGCCGCACCTTCGCCAGCGCCTTCTGGGGCGGCATGGCGGCCGCGGTGATTTTCATGCTGGTGATTCTGTTCTTCCGCGCGCCGATCATCCACCTGGTCGGCGGCGACGCCCACGA
>DGWE01000018.1 GCA_002396065.1 Eubacteriaceae bacterium UBA4266 | reverse complement strand
ACGGAGACGGACAGGTGCCGCTGCCCTACAGCGTCGCGATGAGCCAGGGCTACATTGGCATCGACCTGCAGAACGCGATCAAAGACGAACTGCTCCATCGGGGGATGGATAAAAAGGTGTCGACGATTTTATCCCAGGTGGAGGTCGATCCAAATGATCCGGCCTTTGCCCATCCGTCCAAGCCCATCGGCAAATTCATGACCGAGGCTCAGGCCAAGGCGAAGGCGGCTGAGGGCATCGACGTCGTCGAGGACGCCGGCCGGGGCTGGCGCGAGGTCGTGGCATCTCCGAAACCGAAGCGCATCCGCGAACTCTTGACGATCAAGACCCTGCTCGCAGCCGGCCACATCGTCATCACCTGCGGCGGCGGGGGCATCCCGGTGATCTGCAAGGACGGACGCCTCGAAGGGGTCAACGCGGTCATCGACAAGGACGGCGTCAGCGCGCTGCTGGCTGAAAAGCTCGACGCCGACGAGCTGGTCATTCTGACGGCGGTGGAAAAAGTAGCGATTCGATTTGGAAAGCCCGATCAAAAATGGCTCGATACTTTGAGCACAGACGAGGCCAGGACGTACATGGCCGCCGGGGAATTCGCGCCCGGCTCGATGCTGCCGAAGGTCGAAGCCGCGGTGCACTTCGCCGAAAGCGGATCGGGGCGCAAATCTTTGATCACCCTGCTCGACAAAGCGGAGGACGGACTCGCCGGCAAGACCGGCACCGTGATCGCCGGGTAAGTCGACAGCTGTTTTAAACTTTAATGTATCAAAGCGGCGACTGTAATAGTATAATAGAAGAGGACATAAAGGAGCAAACATGCATATTCCAGTAAATTTTCTGACGTGGGCGATGGCCTTTCTGCCGATCGTTGTGCTGATTATCCTGATGGTGAAGTGCCATTGGGGCGCAGCCGAGGCCTCGGCGGTGGGCGTGGTGATCACCGTGATTACCGGATTCGTCTTTTACCGGGCGAACATCGGCCTGGTGGCCTCGGAGATGGCCAAGGGCGTGTGGGACGCGGTAATCATTCTGCTGATTATCTGGGCGGCCATTCTGCTCTACCACGTCGGCGATGAGGCTGGCGCCTACGGCGTCATCCGCGATGGGATGCAGCGCCTTCTGCCCAATGAATTGCTCCAGATCCTGGCCATGGGCTGGGTGTTCGAAAGCTTCCTGCAGGGGATCACGGGCTTCGGCGTGCCGGTGGCCGTCGGGGCGCCGCTGCTCATCGGCATCGGCGTCGGCCCGGTGTGGGCCGTCATCATCCCGTTAATCTGTCAGGCCTGGGGCAACACCTTCGGCACTCTGGCGGCGGCCTGGGACGCCCTGGCCAATTTTGGCGGGCTGACCGCCGGCACGGCGTTGTATTGGAAGACGGCGTTTTGGGCGGCGCTCTTCCTCTGGATTTGGGACGTGGCCACCGGGTTCATCGTCTGCTGGTTTTACGGCAAAGGCAAAGCGGTGAAAAAGGGCTTTGCGGCTGTACTCATTCTCTCGACGATTCAGGGCGGCGGCGAATTTTTCCTGTCCCAGGTGAATACGACATTGTGCTGCTTCTTCCCGTCGCTCATCGCGTTGGCGGCGATTTTCCTGCTCGGCCGGATGAAGGATTACCGCGATCCGTGGCGCATCGACGACTCGCCGATCATGAACAGGAAAGCCGCGAAAACAGAAAACGCGGCGCTGCCCGAAGGGATGACATTGGTGCACGCCTTCATCCCCTACGTATTTCTGTCGGCGGTGACGCTGATCGTCCTGCTGGTTCCGCCGGTCCACAAGGCGGCTTCCGCCTTTACCGTCGGTCTGTCCTTCCCGAAGGAAGTCACCGGCTACGGCTACACGACGGCGGCGGTTTCGGCGTACTCGGCCTTTGCGCCGCTGTCCCACGCGAGCTTTTTCCTGTTTTTGTCGGCGGTGGTCGGCCTGGTGTATTACAAACACAAGGGCTGGATCCAAGCCGGCGGCACGGGCCGCGTCTTTTCGGGCAGCATCGCGATGACCATGCCCTCGGGCATCGCGGTAGTCGGCCTGGTCATCATGTCGAAGGTCATGGGCGGCACCGGGCAGACCATCGTGCTGGCGGAAGGCATCTCCGGCGTGCTCGGAACGGCATACGTCGCCTTATCGCCCTTTGTCGGGCTCCTCGGCACCTTTATGACGGCCTCGAATATGAGCTCGAATATCCTGTTCGGCAATTTCCAGATGACCTCGGCGAAGCTGCTCCACGTCAGCCCGGCCCTCGTGCTCGGCGCGCAGACGGCCGGCGCGTCGATCGGCGCGGCGATCAGCCCGTCGAAGATCATCCTCGGGACGACGACGGCGGGCATCCTCGGCAAAGAAGGGGAAGTCCTCAAAAAGGTGATGCCGGTCGCGATTCCGGCGGCGGTGGTCGTCGGGGTGCTGTCCCTCATCGGTGTGCTGCTGTAGAAAGAGGTCGTTATGTCATCATTTTTTAAAACGGAGGCCGGACACCTGACCCTGGCCTTTATTGTCATTGTCATCGGCGCCTGTATCATCCGCGCCGGTCTGGCGTCGGGCGCAACGGCGCTCCTCGGCGTCGGTGCCGCGGCGGTGCTCGTCGCACTGTGCGCGGTGCCCTTCAGAACCTACGTCATCAAGCCGATTGCCAAAAAGCAATCCGCTGCATCCAATTCCGATCCCAAAAACAATAAGGAGTAAATCATGGAAAACAATCAAATTGAAAAATCAACGGGCCGCATCGCGGAAAACCTCGAAACCCTCAAAGCCTTTACGGCCACGCCTGACAACGGCTGCACCCGTCTGCCCTTCACGAAGGAAGCGCGGGAAGCCGTCGATTACCTGAGACAGATCATGGAAGACGCGGGTCTTGAAGTTTGGGAAGACGCCGCGGGCAACATTTTCGGCCGTCTGGCTGGCTCAGATCCTTCACTGCCCTGCGTAATGAGCGGCTCCCACTACGACTCCGTCGTCAACGGCGGCGATTACGACGGCATCGGCGGCGTGATTTCCTCCATCGAAGTTGCCCGTCTGCTCAAGGAAAGCGGCAAAACCTTCAAGCACGATTACGTCGTCGCCGGCTTCTGCGACGAAGAAGGGATGCGCTTTGGCACCGGGTATTTCGGCTCCGGCGCGATGCTCGGCCACCGCAACCCGGCTTACTGCGATAACTTTAAGGATGCGGACGGCATCTCCATCGCCGAAGCGATGCGCGGCTACGGCCTCGACCCGGAAAAGATCGGTGCGGCGGCTTGGCCGGAAGGCAGCATCGGCCACATGATCGAAGCCCACATCGAACAGGGCCCGGTTCTCGACGCTGAAAACATCGAAATCGGCCTGGTTACCGGGATCGTCGGTATCCAGCGCTACGTCATCACCGTTCACGGCCGTGCCGACCACGCCGGCACCACGCCGATGGACATGCGGATCGACGCGGTGGAAGCGGCCTCCAAGGTCATTTCTAAGATTCCAGATTGGGCGCGTGAAAAAGCTGACGGCACGGTCGCGACCTGCGGCGTCGTTCACGTCGAACCCTGCGGCATGAACATCGTGCCAGAAAGCTGCGAATTCTCCGTCGATATCCGCTCGATGAACAACGACAACATCAACGACATCACCCGCCGGATCCGCGCTGCCCTTGACCGCGAAACCAAGGCCATCGGTGCGACCTACGACATGGACACGAAGCTCGTCATCGAACCGGTCGCCCTCGACGAAGACATGCTGAACGTGCTCGAAGACGACTGCAAGGCACGGGGCTACTCCTACAAGCGTCTGCCCAGCGGCGCCGGCCACGATTCTCTCGAAATCGGCCAGGTGCTGCCGACGGTCATGCTCTT
>DGWE01000051.1 GCA_002396065.1 Eubacteriaceae bacterium UBA4266 | reverse complement strand
GATGGAAGCGGCTGTTAGGCGTAATCTCACTTGACAATAAATAACAAATTGAGCAAGGCAATGCAGCCTTGCTTTTTTATGCGCCAAATTAATATTTTTCTTTTTTTATAATGAAAAGTCGTATAAAATAAAAAGTGTTATTAAAGAAAGATTTAATAAAGAAAGGGGTTATTATATATGTTTTATGGAACCTGGTGGTCGTTGGTGCCGCCACTGGTCGCGATTATTTTGGCACTGGTCACCAAAGAGGTCTACGTGTCTTTGTTTTGCGGCGTGTTTTTAGGCGCTTTGTTTGTTGGAGATTTTCATTTGTGGAAGGCCTTTACCGTTTTCCTGAATACGATGGTCAAAAGCATCGATTTGAAAATCATTATTTTCGATGTGCTGCTCGGCATGATCGTCGTTTTAATGGGGCGAAGCGGCGGGACCGCAGCCTACGGACGCTGGGCGACGAAGAAGATTAAGAACAAGCGTCAGGCCGAAATCACAACGAGCCTGCTCGGTGTTTTGATCTTCGTCGACGACTACTTCAACTGTCTGACCGTCGGCTCGGTCATGCGCCCGGTTACCGATAAATTCAAGGTGTCCCGCGCGAAGCTGGCCTACATCATCGACGCGACCGCCGCACCGGTGTGTATCCTCGCGCCGATTTCATCTTGGGCGGCTGCGGTGAACTCCTACGTGCCCAAGGGCAGTGTCATCAACGGCTTTCAGCTTTTCGTGAGTACAATTCCTTTTAACTTGTACGCGATTTTAACGCTGTTCATGGTCTTTTATACGTCGGCCCGGGGAATCGATTTCGGTTTGATGGCCAAGCACGAACGCAATGCAGAAAATGGCGATTTGTTTACGTCCGATGCTGATGAATTTAAAGATGAGATCGAGCAGGAAAAGAAGAATGTTAATCCTAACGGAAAAGTGAAGGATTTAATCCTGCCGATGATCGTGATGATTGGCACTGCCGTCGGTGCGATGATTTACACCGGCTTCTTGGGCGGGGCCAAATCTGTTACAGAAGCCTTTGCTAATTGCGATGTTGAAACGGCATTGGTCTTCTCGATGCTTGTCACCATCGTGTTCATTGCGTTGCTTTATTTGCCGAGAAAACTCATGTCTTTTAGTGATATGATGGGTGCGCTGCCGGAAGGGGCAAAAATGATGATTCCGGCGATTTTGATTTTAACTTTTGCGTGGACATTAAAGGGCATTACGGATCGTCTTGGTATCGCTCAATTTTTCAGCACGACTTTGAATCTGTCGACAACGGGCGTCGCCTTTATTCCGGTGATCATTTTCTTCATCGCGATCTTTATCTCGTTCTCGACCGGAACATCCTGGGGAACGTTCTCGATTTTGGTACCGATCGCTATTTCGATTTTCAATAATCACAATACCGAAATGATGATCATTACGGTCGCGGCGATTTTGGCTGGCGCGGTGTGCGGCGATCACGTCTCTCCGATTTCAGATACGACAATCATGTCGTCCGCTGGCGCACAGTGCCACCATTTGAACCACGTCTCAACGCAGCTGCAGTACGCAGTTCCCGTCGTGCTGTCCTGCGGCGTCGGCTTTGTCATTGCCGGTTTCTGCCGGAATTGGTGGCTGCCACTGATCGTCGGGGTATGTGTGCTTTTGGGAATACTGACACTGATTATGAAATATTCAGGCAATAACGGCGAAAAAATTTCAAAATTTGAACGCCGACTCGAAAAGGGCAATGTCTAAAAGGTAAAACTTAAATTGAAAAAGAAATTGACCGTGCCGTTGATCGACCAAACCGACCGCTGGCCCACCGGGTGCGAATCCGTTTCTGCGGTAATGGTGCTGCAGAGCCTCGGACTCGACATTTCCGTCGATCGCTTTATCTCGTCTTTTCTGCCTAAAGGCGAGATGCATTTGACCCGGGATGCAGGATGCGTCGGTGATGTGTGTATCGGCACAGGGCCGGACCCTGACGAATATTTTGCGGGAGACCCTTACAGCGAAGCGGCTTTCGGCTGCTATCCGGGGGTGATCGTGAAGGCGTGCAACGCCGTGTTTAAAAGCTTCGGCGCGCCTTATCGCGCGGTGGACGGGACAGGAGCGGGCCCGGAGGTTTATCATCAGTCGATCGACAGAGGGCTTCCGGTGATTTATTGGGCGACCCTCTGTTTTGAGCCAGCGGTGTACGGGCCGAAATGGCAGATCACGGGTACTGGACGCACATTGACCTGGCACAGCCGTGAGCACTGCCTGGTCTTGACCGGGTACGATGACGAAAATAATTTGTATTTTTTAAACGACCCGTGGGACCACCGCGGAGAGACCGCGATCCCGCAGTCCCTTTGTGAAAAGCGGCATCTGGAGCAGGGCGGCCGCACCGTTTTGATCGACTGCATAAAATAATTCGTCTAATTATGATAAGATTTTGCCTTGTCAGCTATTCGCGGCGGAACGTGTTAAAATAAATCTAAATAGAAAGGGGATTAACAACATGTGTACCGCGATTAGTTATCAGACGAAGGATCATTATTTCGGCAGAAATCTTGATCTGGAAATATCATTCGGAGAATCTGTGGTGGTGACACCTCGGCATTATCATTGGCACTTTAGAGAAGCCGCGGACCGCGACGACAGCTACGCCATCATTGGCATGGCCACAGTCGAAGAGGATATGCCGCTTTATTACGACGGCACGAACGAAAAGGGACTCAGCATGGCTGGCTTGAATTTCGCCGGCAACGCCCATTATTTCAGTCAGGCGGAGGCCGGCAAAAACGGCATCGCCTCCTTTGAAATGATTCCGTGGGTGCTGGGACAGTGCGCGGATTTGGACGAAGCGAAGGCGTGCATTGAAAATTTGACCGTGCTGGACACGCGGTTTAATGACCGCCTGCCGGCGTCCACGCTGCATTGGCTCGTGGCTGACCCGTCGGGGGCATTTGTCGTTGAATCCGTTGCAGACGGTCTGCACATTTACGACGATCCGGTCGGCGCGCTGACTAACAATCCGCCGTTCCCGACACAGCTCTTCGGGCTCAATAATTACCGTCAGCTCACGGCAGGGGTGCCGGAAAACCGTTTCGCGAAGGGGCTGGACTTGGATTTGTACAGCCGCGGCATGGGCGCCATCGGTCTGCCGGGGGATTTGTCCTCGGCGTCGCGTTTTGCGAAGGTCGTATTCACGAAGCTCAATTCCAAATGCGGCACAAGAGAAGAGGAAAGTGTCAGCCAGTTTTTCCATATTTTGGGTTCCGTCGAACAGCAGCGGGGCTGCTGCGATCTCGGCAACGATCAATATGAATACACGATTTACTCGTCGTGCTGCAACACTGACACTGGCGTTTACTATTACAAGACATACGACAATAGCCGGATTACCAAGGTCGACATGCACCATGAAGATTTGGACGGTGAAAAGTGGCAGAGTTATCCACTGTTAATGGGCGAAGATATTCGAGCACAGAATTAAGATGATAAAAGTCTTTCAGGATGATAACGATCCTGAAAGACTTTTTTGTTTATTTGTGATAAGGTTGGAAAATATAAGGCATACGACAAGAACTGCGAGGTTTGTTAATGAAAATGGTTTTAACGTTTGTTTATGTTATGGTTGTTTTGGCAGCAGCCAGAGGATTGTGGTCGTTGTATTTGTGGATGAAGAATAAAAAAAGAAAAAAATGACGGACGCTTTTTGGAAAGAGGTTTGTCTAAATTGCAAATGCATGGAAAATGAATTTAAGCATCGCTAAAACGGTGCTTTTTTTGTTTAGAACAGAATAATTTCTCAAATAAGTTTATCTTTAGACGCTGGACAATGCCATGATGGACATTGAATCCGGCGCTTTTTCGTATAACACAGTTTTGGAGCGGACGATCAACACGATGACGAACTCCGGCCTGCGCACCATCGATTACGCCAGCGGCACGAGCAGCCGGATCGAGGTCGCCGTCCGACGCGCACTCATGACCGGCTACGGCCAAGTGCAGCGCTACATGACCGATCAAGTCGCCGAGGAACTCGGCACCGAATACTTCGAGGTCTCCGCCCACGGCGGCGCACGGCCTGAGCATGCGGAATGGCAGGGCGGCGTCTACACCAAAGACGAGCTCTATTCCATCTGCGGCCTCGACGACGCACTCGGGCTTTGCGGGATTAACTGCTATCACTCCTACGATCCGTTTTTTCCGGGCATATCGAAACGAAGATACACCGACGACCAACTGGAAGCCCTCAAGGCAGAAGAAGCCAAGGAAATCGAATTTAACGGCAAAACGTACAACAAGTACCAAGCCCTTCAAGAGCAGCGCAAAATGGAGCGCCAGATGCGCAAGTACCGGCAGGACATCGATCTGCTCACCAAGGGCGAAGCCGACGAGGAACGCATCCAAGCCAAGCGCATCAAATACCAGACGAAGTACAGCCAGTACAAAGCCTTCTCCGAGCGGATGGAGCTGCCGATGCAAAGAGACAGGATTTATGCGGATGGGTTGAAGGTGAAAACCGAAAATCCTATTGAAAAGATTATTGTTTCTAAAACAGGTATTGACAACGGTTCCAAAACGTCATATAATAACTCTCCTTTAGAAGACAAGCTGAGAAAGCAATATAGAAAAGACGTCAAAGAAGGATGGATTACAGCATTATTTTCCGAGGATCAATATGTAAAGCTTTATTATGATCTGCAAGATAAAGTTGTAGGCTTGAAAACAATAAATGACATCGAAGTAACAGATACATCGCCGCACTTTATGGCAAGAATGATTGGAACGTCTAGAGACCCGAAAATCTATGCAGAAGATCATCGAATTGTGCACCGAAACGGTGTTGAGATGGAGGATGTCATTGATGCGATCAAAAATGGGGAAGTGGCAAAAACACAATCGACAACTGGAAAAGGCATATCGATTACCTTTTACGGAAACAACGCGGCTGTAACATTAAACCAAGAAACTGGTATTTTGATTCAATGCAATTTATTGATGTAAAAAGAGGTTGTATAAAATGTTATATAAAAAATTACAAAGCTTTGAATACAATATCTTAAAGAAATATAATTGGTCAAATTATTATTCCAAAGAAGGAATATTAAATGTTCAATTTGATGATGATAAACAAACAATTGGAATCAATAATAGAAGACTGTTTGGAGCTGCTGTTTCTAATCTCGTCGCAGAAAAGGGAATGGATGAGGACGGAAATATCAATCGAATTGGTGAAGAATTAGAAATGGCCTACGATATTTTTTTAGCATCAGAAGAATGTCATTAAATTCAATTTAAGCACGGGCGACCGTGCTTTTTTAGTGCCTGAAAGGACTTACCAAGGGGTTAGTAGGGGCTTAGTAAGAGGTTGAAAGGAAGAAAATTTGAGAGAATTAAATATTCCTAATGAGCAAAAGCCAGATGTTGTTATTTCAAATGCTAATGAGTTGAAGACTTTGGGAAAATATAGGGCAATAACTAACACTAGCTTTTATTCAAATGAAATTTCTAACAAAGAAATACTTGAAACAGAAGGCTTGAAACAAGGAGATGTTGAATTTCATGAAAATGTTCATCTGAAACAAGCTATAGAATATAAAAGCCGTGGAAATACAATAGATTCTGAAAAAGAAAATAAAGAATATATAAAATATACTTGCCAAAAGAGCAAAAAACGGCTTGACAAAGCGGGCGTAAATGCAGAAAATGTAGATAACATTAGTCCATATGCTAGTAAAATGTATAGTCTCGGAAGGTTCGATGAAGTTGAAGCTGAATACATGACGCATAAACGAAAATAAGGGGGAATAAATATGTGGCCGCTTGAAATTCCTGAAGAAATTAAAGAAGCGGAAAAAATTTACAAACCATATATGAAAGGCGCAAAATTAGTTAATCCAACGCCTGAAGCAAAAGAAGCTTTCGAAAAAGTTAAAAAATATTACTGGAGTTTAGAACAGTAAGTACAGAATTGATTTTCAGCGATCCGAGAGGGTCGCTTTTTTAGTGCTTGAAAGCAGGAGGAACACTAATGGAATTACGAGATACTGTAAAAGCTATGTTAAGCGATGATTATCAACGAAGATTATTGGCAGAGTATTGTCAACTCGTTATTCGCTATAAGAAATTACAAAAAAAGAAACGCTATTTCATAGATCGCGGTGAAGATGATTTGTACTATCAGCAAGCGAAAATCATGCTCAAATACATAGAAATATTAGAAAAACGTGCAATACGAGAACTTGATCGTATGGACTTGCCAAATGAACATGAAATAGAAGCCGGTACTAGGTCTATTTAAGAGGTAATTATGAAACTATTCTGGACAATCGTCGCGGCGATGCTCACGGCGAAAGTGATCGAATTTGTGGCGGCGATGATCGTGACGATCGTCGCGACCGCGATCGATAAAGTGAAGAACAACGAATAAGAAATTTCCCCAACGCCTTTGGGCGTTTTTTAATTGTCACAAACTGGTCGGCAGACCTAAAAATGCAAACCGCTGGTGCGATGGTAAAAGCACCTAAAAAACAACCTAACAGCGGAGAAAGGAACGCATATGAAAACAGAATTTTTGAAGGACCTCGGACTCGACAAGGAAGTGATCAACAAGATCATGGCAGAAAACGGCAAGGATATCAATGCCGCGAAGGCCGAACTGGAGACGACTAAGCAGAACTTGGCGACAACACAGGAAGAATTGAAGCAGACACAAGAACAGCTGAAGACAGCCAACACCACGATCGACGGCTTCAAGGACTACGACGACATGGAAGATGCGAATCAGATTTTTACGACAAATTTACGACACTTTTCGGTAAAGAACTGTAGAGAAATAAGATTTTGAGGCTTTGTAAAAAAAAGAGAACCGCTAAATTTAGCGATTCTCAATAAATTCAAATGGTGGAGATGAGGGGATTCGAACCCCTGGCCTTTTGAATGCCATTCAAACGCGCTCCCAACTGCGCCACACCCCCAAAAGGAACGATAATTATATTAACGTAATTACAAACAATTGTCAAGAATTTTTATAAGATTTTATTAAATTATCTAGGCGGGACTCAAGTTCAAATTGAACTCCACAAAAAAATCGTCTATAATATTTACAATTATGATCAATTGGGCGGGATGCTACGAGCCCTTAAAAATAAAGGAGAACTGATCCATGAAAAAATTAACCTGCTCTGTCGAGTCGAGCCACAAAACAGAAATTTACATTCACAATGGCCTGCGTGAACATCTTTACGAATTAAAAGACCAATTTGCAAAATACAACGCCATTGTGATCATTACGGATAAAAATGTCGCCAGCCATTATCTGCGCCTGGTCGTGCAGCAGCTGAAATCTTTCGGCGGCAATGTGTATTCGATCGTAATCCCAGCGGGAGAAGCGTCGAAAAATTTAAGTCAAGTCGAAAGCATTTATTACAAGCTCGCCGAATTCAATTTGACCCGTTCTGACGCCATTGTTGCCCTGGGCGGCGGCGTCGTCGGCGATTTGGCTGGTTTTGCGGCAGCAACATACATGCGCGGCATCGATTTCTTCCAGATTCCGACCTCGCTCATCGCGATGACGGACAGCTCCGTCGGCAGCAAGACCGGTGTCGATTTGGACGTCGGAAAGAATTTGGTCGGCGCCTTTTACCCAGCACAGGCTGTTTTTGTCGACCCTGAATGTTTGACGACGCTGGAAGACCGCTACTTCATCGACGGCATGGCCGAAGTTATCAAATACGGCTGCATTGCCTCGAGCAAGCTCTTCGTCCGCCTCGCCGGCTACCAGTATCAGGAAGACCTGCAGGCCGACATGGAAGACATTGTCGCCAAATGTCTGCAGATCAAACGCAACATCGTCGAAGAAGATGAAAAGGAATCGGGCGTGCGCCGCATTTTGAATTTCGGCCACACCATCGGTCACGTTATTGAAAACTACTTTGGCTACGAAGGTTATTCCCACGGTGAAGGCGTCGCCGTCGGGATGTACAACATTACGAAGATGAGCGTGCGCGAAGGCATCACGTCTCAGGAAGATTTGGACAATCTTGGCAAAATGCTCATCAAATACGGGCTGCCCATCGATATGCCCGACATGGATTTGAACCGAGTTCAGGACATCGTCATGCACGACAAGAAATTCACTGGGGATATTTTGAACGTCTGCGTCATGCCGCGAATCGGCACTGCGGAAATTGTGCGCGTCCAGAAGGATAAAGCCATCGATTTGTTCACCCCCGACGCGGTTGAATCGGAAATGCCGGCGCCGCTGACCGACGAACAGGCTTAAGCCAGGCATATCGATGGATATCACGATACAACCCCACCCAATCGGTGGGACGGTGCAGGTGCCGCCTTCTAAAAGCCTCAGCCATCGGGCACTGATCTGCGCGGCGCTGGCTGACGGCGAAAGCGTGCTCGATCATTTGCTCGTCTCCGAGGACATTGTGGCGACCTGCGACGTACTTGAGGCCTTCGGCGCAAAAATTGAAAAATTAAATGAAGACGGCTCGAAGCTCAAAATGATCGGCTGTGGCAGACCCTCAGCCGATCATGTCACGCTTGACTGCCACGAATCGGGCTCGACGGTCCGTTTTCTGATGCCGCTGGCGGCTCTCAACGCTGCGGAGGTGACGTTAACAGGGCGGGGAAGGCTGCCGAAGCGGCCCCTCGAGCCCTATCGGCCGATTTTTAACGCTTCACAAATCAACTGGCAGACGGCGGGTGATGACGCGCTGCCGCTGACCTTGAGCGGGGCGCTGAAACCCGGCGATTACACCATGCCGGGCGACGTCTCGTCGCAATTCATCAGCGGTCTGCTTTTCGCACTGCCGCTGTTAAACGGGCTGTCGACGCTGCGCATTACAACAGCGCTCGAGTCCCGCCCTTATGTCGACCTGACTCTCGGTGTGTTGAAATATTATGGCATCACCATCGATGTCTCGGAGGATGGCCGGTTCTACGCGATTCCAGGGGGACAGCATTACAAGCCGGCGGACTTCAGCGTCGAGGGCGATTATTCTCAGGCAGCGTTCTGGTTTGCCTTTGGCGTTAACGGCAAAGCGATGCGTTGTGAAAATCTGCCGAAAACCTCCCTTCAGGGTGACGCGGCGATCATCCCATTGATTCGACAGATGGGCGGTCAGATTGACTGGCAGGACGGCGCCTGGGTCGCTAAGCCGTCCGCGCGCCACGGCATCGACATGGACGTATCCCAATGTCCGGATCTGATGCCGATTTTGGCGGTGCTTGCGGCGACGGCGGAAGGCCGGAGTCGAATTTTGGGCGCGGGGCGTCTGCGGCTCAAGGAATCGGACCGGCTGAGCGCGATGGCCGATTTGCTGACGCGTTTGGGCGTGCGGGTTGAAGAAGCGCCGGACGGGATGACGATCTGGGGCGCAGGGCAGCTCAAAGGCGGTGAGATCGACGCCGTCAACGATCACCGCATCGCGATGGCGGCCGCCGCTGCGAGCGAATGCTGCAGTGACCCGCTGACCATTCACGGCGCGGAGGCCGTGCGCAAATCATATCCGGATTTTTGGCAGGATTTTAGACAAAACGGAGGACAAACAGCATGACATCCTGTTGGGGACAGCATATCCATTTATCGATTTTCGGAGAATCCCACGGCCCGATGATCGGCGCCGTCATTGACGGCCTGCCGTCGGGCTTCACCATTGACGAAGCTCAAATTGCCGCAGAGATGGACCGCCGGTCAGCCCGCGGCAAGGACTTGGCGACGCCGAGGAAGGAAGCGGACCGAGTGCGGATCGTCTCGGGCTATTTTAACGGGAAAACGACAGGGACACCGCTGACTGGGATCATCGAAAACGGCAATACCCATTCGTCAGATTACGAAAAGACGAAAAACAAAATGCGTCCGGGCCACGCGGACTACACAGCCTTTCTCCGTTACGGCGGCTTTCAGGATTACCGCGGCGGCGGGCATTTTTCGGGCCGCCTGACAGCGCCAATGGTTTTCGCTGGCGCGGTGGCCAAGCAGATTCTTGCGCAGAAGGTGCCGGCCCTTTCCGTCGGCAGCCGCATCGTCCAGATCGGCCAGGTGCGCGATTCGTCGGTTTTAGGGCCAAAGGATTACGCGGCCCTTCAATCCGCCGACGCGGGGTTTCCAGTGGTAGATGGGACGCTCAAGGAGGCGATGATTCGGGAAATTACCGAGGCCAGAGCGCAGAAGGATTCAGTCGGCGGCATTGTCGAGGGTTATATCACCGGCGTTCCCGGTGGGCTTGGCTCGCCAATTTTCGACAACGTCGAAAGCCGGCTGGCGTCGTTTCTCTTTGCGATTCCCGCGGTCAAGGGCGTGTCCTTTGGCAGCGGCTTCGACATCAGCGGGATGCGGGGCTCCGAGGCTAACGATGCCTTTCGAATGGAAGACGGGCACGTCGTGACGGCGACCAACCACAACGGCGGCATCAACGGCGGCATTACCAATGGGATGCCTATTGTATTCAGAGTCGCCTTTAAGCCGACCCCTTCGATCGCACAGACGCAGGCGACTATCGATATGGCCACGCGCGAAAACACCGAATTGGCCATTCAGGGGCGCCACGACCCGTGCATCGTGATCCGCGCGCTGCCGGTGGTCGAAAGCGCCGCGGCGCTCTGTCTGCTGGATTTGATGATGGAGGCAGACGGACGCTATGAGTGAGCTGGATTTATCCGAAATTAGGGAAGAGATCGACCGCATCGACCGCCAGATGATCGCATTGTTCCAACAAAGGCTGGACTGTGTTTGTGACGTGGCGCGCTACAAGCACGCCAACGGTCTGCCGATTTTCGACGAGACCCGCGAGAAGACCGTGATCGCGAAGCGGCAGGCGCAGGTTGAGCCGGAAATCAAGGCGGCGGTCGGGCAGTTTATGCAGGCTGTAATGGACACGTGCAAGCTTGTCGAGGCAGATGTCATTGATCGGTTGGAAAAGTCCCATTGATTGGCAAAGAATGACAAGACTTTTTACGCTATGATCGGTATATATGTTTAAGATGAACCATTACGTTTTGAGAGGACAACAAGATGATTAAGAAATTTAAAAAAGTATTGATCGCCAACCGCGGCGAAATTGCCATTCGGATTATTCGTGCCTGCCACGAGCTGGGCATTTCAACCATTGCCATTTACACGCAGGAGGATGAAATGTCGCTGTTCCGCACCAAGGCGGACGAAGCGTACATGATCAACTCTGCAGGCGGGCCGGTTCAGGCTTACCTCGACATGGACAAGATCATTTCCCTTGCGCTGGAAAAGGGCGCGGACGCCATCCATCCGGGATATGGCTTTTTATCGGAAAACGCTGAATTCGCGAAAAAATGCGAAGAAGCTGGTGTGACCTTTATTGGGCCGACCCACGAAATGATGGAACAAATGGGCGATAAGATTCAGTCCAAGAAAATGGCGAACAAGGTAGCGGTGCCGACGATTCCAGGTGTCGAAAAGCCGATTACCTCCAACGGAGAAGCGATTGAATTTGCCAAGAAGGCCGGCTATCCGATTATGCTGAAGGCAGCGTCAGGCGGCGGCGGCCGAGGCATGCGCATCGTCCGGGAAGAAAAGGATTTGTTGAAGGAATACCACTCGGCGGTCAGCGAGTCCACCAAGGCCTTTGGCGACGGCACGATCTTCATTGAAAAATATCTGGAGGATCCCAAGCACGTCGAGGTGCAGGTGCTGGGCGACAAGTACGGCAACGTGGTACATCTGTACGAACGAGACTGCTCAATCCAGCGGCGCAACCAGAAGGTTATCGAATTTTCACCTTCAGTCTTTCTGACGAACGAACAGCGCAAGGCGATCTGCGATGACGCGATCAAGCTTGCCAAATCCGTCAACTACTGCTCCGCCGGCACAATGGAATTCCTCGTGGACAAGCTGGGTCACCATTATTTCATCGAAATGAATCCGCGGATTCAGGTCGAACACACCGTGACGGAGCTGGTGACGGGCATCGACATCGTTCAGGCGCAGATTTTAATCGCGGAAGGCTACGCCCTCGACTCTGACGCCATTCAAATCCATTCTCAGGATGAAATTTCGACGCGGGGCTACGCGATTCAGTGCCGGATCACGACGGAAAACCCGAAGATGCACTTCATGCCAGATACCGGCCGAATCGATGTGTACCGGACAGCGAGCGGTCCGGGGATCCGTCTGGACGGCGGCAACGGGTTTACCGGCTCGGTGATCTCGCCCTATTACGACAGCCTGTTGGTCAAATGCTCCGCCTACGGCAGAACCTTTGAAGAAACCCGGAGAAAAGCGGTCCGCGCTCTGAAGGAAACGATCATCAGCGGCGTGGAAACCAACAAGGATTTTCTGATCAACGTGCTCGAACACCCGATTTTCAAGTCGGGCAGCTGTACGACGAAATTCATTGGCGATCATCCAGAGCTGTTTGAAATTGAGGACCAAAAGAGCCCGGAAATGGACACAATCCGCTATTTTGGCAACATCGTTGTCAACGAAACCTTCGGGAAAAAGCCAGTGCTTTCAGAACCTAAAGTGCCGGAACTGCCGCAAGGCGCAAAAATTCAGACGCTTTCTGGCACGAAGCAGATTCTCGATCAGCGCGGCGCGGACGGTCTCGTCAACTGGATCAAGGCCCAGGATCGCCTGCTGATCACAGATACGACAATGCGCGACGCTCACCAGTCGCTGATGGCGACCCGCGTGCGCACCCGAGATATGGACCGCATCGCGGCGGACACCGCGTGGTACGGGCGGGATCTATTCTCACTGGAAATGTGGGGCGGCGCGACCTTCGACGTGGCCTACAATTTCTTGAGGGAATCGCCGTGGCATCGCCTTGATCTTCTGCGGGAAAAAATTCCGAACATCTGTTTCCAGATGCTGCTTCGCGGCGCCAACGGCGTCGGCTACAAGAATTATCCGGACAACGTGATTCGAAAATTCGTGCAGCAGTCGGCCAAGTCCGGCATCGACGTCTTTAGAATCTTCGATTCCCTGAACTGGATGGAAAACATGAAGGTCGCCATCGAAGAGGTCCTCAAGGCGGGGAAGGTCGCGGAAGTCGCGATGTGCTACACCGGCGACATTCTCGACACGTCGAAGACCAAGTACAATTTGGATTATTACGTCAAAATGGCGCACGAAATCGAAAAAACCGGCGCGCACATTCTCGCGATCAAGGATATGTCGGCGCTCTGCAAGCCTCAGGCGGCGAGAAAGCTGATCTCCGTCCTGAAGAGCGAGGTCAAAATGCCAATCCATTTTCACACCCACGACACAGCCGGCAACGGCGTGGCGGCCGCGCTGATGGCGGCGTACGGCGGAGCCGATATCGTCGACGCGGCTTTGGCCGGAATGAGCGGGCTGACGTCCCAGCCGAACCTGAACTCCATTGTCGCGGCGCTCAAGCACACACCTTTCGACACAGAGCTCGACGATCAGGATCTCCAAATCCTGTCCGATTACTGGACGGATTTGAGACCGACTTACAGCAAATTTGAAAGCGGTCTGAAGAGCAGCAGCACGGAAATTTACGATATGGAAATTCCGGGCGGCCAGTACTCCAACCTCAAAAAGCAGGTCGAAAGCTTCGGCTTAGGCCATAAATTCGACGAAGTTAAGCATATGTACAAGGTAGCCAACCAGCTGCTCGGCGATATTGTTAAAGTAACGCCTTCGTCAAAGGTTAATGGCGATTTGGCGATCTTTATGGTTCAAAACGATTTGAACGCGGACAATATTTACGAAAAGGGCAAGGCCCTAGCGTTCCCGAATTCCGTCGTCGATTTCTTCAAGGGCATGATCGGGCAGCCGGTCGGTGGCTTTAACAAGCGCCTTCAGAAAATTGTATTGAAGGGGCAGAAGCCGATTACGGTTCGACCCGGATCATTGATTCCGCCGGAGGATTTCGATCAGGTCCGAAAAGACTTTAAGAAAAAATACGACATGGATTTGGACGACCGCCAGCTGATCTCCGCGACGATGTACCCGAAGGTTTATCAGGAATATCTGGATTTCAAGCAGAATTACGGCGATCTGGAACGCATGGAAAGTCACGCGTTTTTCTACGGTCTCAGAGAAGGGGAAACCACCGAAGTGGAAGTCGGGGAAGGCAAAAAAATCATCGTCACCCTCATCCGCGTCGGCGAACCGGACGAAGACGGAGAACGCACGGTGACCTTCGAAGTCGACGGTTTCCGCCGCCAGATCAAGGTGCAGGATAAATATTCGCTGTCATCTCAGAAAAAGGACCGCATGCTGAAAGCGGATCCGAACAATCCGAAGGAAATCGGCTCGGCTATTCCGGGGACGGTGCTCAAGGTGCAGGTCAACGAAGGGGATCAGGTCAAGAAAAATCAGGTCCTGACGGTGGTCGAAGCGATGAAAATGGAAACAGAGATTGTCTCGCCGGTCGATGGCACGGTCGATACGATTTACGTATCGGAAGGGCAGACTGTCGAATCAGGCGAATTAATGATGAAAATCAAGTAAAAATAGAAGACGGGGATCCGAAAGGTGAACCGTCTTTTTGCTTTTAGAGCGCGAAGATAAAATTTTGCAAAAAAATAAGACCAGTCTTGCTCATTCTCAGAGATTTTACTTCCTTGATACGATGCAAGCTGGTCTTTAGATCTCACTTAAACTTTGCACTTCCGGTGGTCCATCCTCCTTTCGTTAGATTTAAAAGACGATGATAAATTTCTTAAACCTATCAACCACCATGACCTTCCGATAAATCTGCCTTACTAAACCGCTTTCCAATTAAATCTCAATTAATTGCCTAACCTTCTGTTTAATACGCTGGATTTTGGTAACGATCGGGTTAATATTTATCTCATTACTCTTTTATTTACCATCTGTTCTTTTATTTGTCTATAGTATAGCAGGATAAAGTGGAAATGTAAAGGTTTATTTATAAAAATTTTGAATGAATTTAATAAAAACATTACATTTGATAATTATTATACTTAGACTTTTTAAATTACACAAACGCGGTATGTATTCAAGTTCATTTAGTGTATAATAAAATACATCAAACAGAATCAATCAAGGAGGCCTCAATGGAAAATTTTTTTATTACACTGAGATCGCAGTTTTCCTTTTCTAATGTCATTGAGATCCTCGTCATTACTTTTTTAATTTATAAAATACTCATGTGGATTCGCGGAACTCAGGCCGAACAGGTCGCCAAGGGGTTGATCATGGTGCTGGTCCTGATTCCGATCAGCTCCTGGCTTGGGTTTACAACGTTAAATTATATTTTAAACATTGTCGTGACTTGGGCTGTCATATTAATCGTCGTCGTGTTTCAGCCGGAGCTGCGTTCGGCTTTGGAACAATTGGGGAATAATAAATTGTTTGACCGTATGTTCAGGTCGTCCGGGGAGCGGAAAATTTACAACAACATTCAAGAAATTGCAAAGGCCACGACCGACATGTCCGACGTCCGAATGGGCGCGCTGATGGTGTTTCCGGTGAATACTGGACTCAAAGACATCGAAGCGACGGGTATCAAGCTCAATGCGGACATTTCAACTGAATTGATCGAAAATATATTTACGCCGAATCGACCGCTGCACGACGGTGCTGTGATCATCGATTTGTGGAGCGGCAAGATTAAAACCGCGGGCTGCCTGCTGCCGCTGACGGACCGCAAGACGCTGAACTCCTCTCTGGGTACGCGTCACCGCGCGGGCATTGGCATTTCCGAAAAATCGGACGCGGTCGTGCTCATCGTATCGGAAGAAACTGGGACCATCTCTGTGGCAGAAAAGGGCGTGCTTCGCCGCGGATTTTCAGAGGATGAGCTCATCGATCTGCTCACCGAGCGTTTTATCAACATCGATGAGGAAGAGGAGGTTGAAGACGACCTGCCTTACGACGAATACGAGGATATAAGCGATGATGCCGAACTGGAAAGTGATCTGATTGATCAGGAAGAAGAGCCAGCGGCAGACGCGTTAGACGATGGGGAATCGACTGATGAAGAAAAATAATAAAACGGGAAGTGACAGAACGGCGCGCATCGTGCGGCTGATTATCGCGGCATGTCTCGCCGTCTTTTTATGGATGTACATCAATGGCAACGACATCAACATGATCACACAGGAGATCAACAATATTCCGGTGACGCTGATCAACACAGAAAAGCTTTCGTCAAAGGGGCTCGTGCTCACCGAGCAGAAGAATTACTTTGTCAATATTCGGGTCCGCGGGAGCGAACGGAATGTGAACACTTTAGACGCTTCACAGATCACCGCGACAGTGGATCTTGCGGGAGTGAAGGGACCGGGAACCTACACGGCGGACGTCGTGATTCAGGGATTGCCGAATTCTGTCATCCTGCAGGAGACACAGCCTTCCGAGCTCAATATCAAAATCGACAGTATTCGCCATAAAGCCCACAGCGTGACGATCAACACCAGCGGGAAGCCGGGGAACAATTTGTCGGTCGTCTCGGCGACGACCACTGATCTGGTCCGCGTGGAAGGACCGAGTGATTCCGTCAATAAAATTAAGGCGTGTGTCGCGACGGCCAATGTCCAGGATATGACAGACGATACGGATGTTTACATCCCGGTGAAGGCGGTCGACAAAAAGGGCAATGTGCTTTCCGATGTGGAATGCAAGCCCTCGATGATCAAGGCGAGCGTCAAAATCGGAACGACCAAGCGCGTGAAAATCAAGGCTCCCAAAACGACGGGCAGCGTAGCCGACGGCTACAAGGTCGCCAAAATTACAGTCAGTCCCAAGACGGTGCTTCTCGGCGGCAAGGCATCGGATTTGGATAGCATCAATGCGGTGAGGCCGAGTACAGTCGATTTAAGCGGGCTGAAGATCAGCACGACGGTACAGAAAAAATTGAATCTGCCTTCAAACGTGACGAATATGGACGGCAGCTCCAACGTAACGGTGACCATCAAAGTAGAGGCACTGACTTCTAAGCAGCTGATGATCGACGACATCGAACAGCGCAACGTGCCAGACGACTTAACGGTCACGAAAATGGAAAATGCGTCGGTAACCGTCAAAATTGAGGGTACGAGCAGCGAATTGTCGACCCTCGACAGCAAAGATTTAAGCGCCTGGATCGATTTTTCCGATGCGGCAGAGGGCACCGGATCCTACGACATTCAGGTCACAACCGATAAAGGGACGATCAAATCCGTCTCGCCGTCTTCCACTTCGGCAACTCTCAAATCGAAAAATTAATAAGGTAAAAATTATATATGGATAAATTCAACAAATCAAAGATTTGGAAAAACAAAAATGTTCGGAGAGCGATTCCGCTATGTATTGCCATTCTCTTTTACCTGATCATGACCCATCTCGATCTGATCGGAAGGGGTATCGCGTTTCTTGTCAATTTCATTTTGCCGGTCATCGTCGGGATCGTTCTGGCCTACATCATGGACCCGCCAATTCGGAATATCGAAAAGAAGTTCAGTGAACGCGGGGTGAACCACGCGAGAGGAAAAGCCATTGCGATCATCATTGTGATCATACTTGTCTCTTTGGCGCTGCTGATCGTGGCGGTGGTGCCGCAGGTCCTCAGCAGTGTGGTCAAATTTGCGACGAGCAAAACCTCCTACCACGGGGCGCTGCAGCAGTTTGTCGATAGTATCGCGAAACGCCACGTCGATATGAAGTCGGCGTTTACCGCGATCGACAACATGCTCGACAAAATGCAAAGCCAGGTTCAAGATCGATTAGTTTCCGGCTCCGGCTCCGGCGGAAAACACGTGCTCAATTTTATTATCGATTTTATTTTGGCCATCTATTTTCTGGCGGACAAGAAGCGCGTGCAGCGCAACGCGCGCAATTTTTTCAGGCTTTCGATGCGGGACACCACCTACGTCAAGGTTTCATCGGTCTGGAAACGCTGTGACCGCATTTTTATCAAATTTTTATTCTGCGAAGTAATCGACGCGCTGATTGTCGGTTGTGCCAACGCCGCATTTATGCTGATCTGTCAAATGTCCTACGTGCCGATGATTTCCGTGGTGGTCGGTTTGACGAACCTTGTGCCGACCTTTGGACCGATTATCGGCGCTGTCGTCGGTGCCTTTGTCTTAATGATGAACAATCCGATCCACGCGCTGCTGTTTTTGGCCTTTACAGGTATCCTCCAGGCCCTCGACGGTTACATGATCAAGCCGAAGCTTTACGGCGACACGCTGGGTGTGCCGGGCATTTGGATTTTGATCGCGGTCGTCATTGGGGGCCGCGTACTTGGCATGTGGGGCATGCTGCTGGCCATTCCGATTGTCGCCATTCTCGACATTGTGATCCGCGAAACCCTGCTGCCCTTTATGGAAGAAAGAAAAATTAAACGGGAAGTGCGGGCGGCAGAACGCGCCGTGCACGATACCGAGGAAATGGACGCGCTCGAACTGCTGATGGCGCTTCAGAACGATACACAGGAAAAAGAAGAATAATCACGCACAATAAAAAATAACGATCAGGAGAAAATCTCCTGGTCGTTATTTTTTGCTTAAATGCGATTATTTTTTCATGTTTTCAGGCTTTTCTGGACCGATGTGGTTGATGGCCGAAACCAATGCGCGAATTGAAGCAACGATAATATCGTTGTCGATGCCGGCGCCCCAAACTTCACGGTTGTCGTTCAGAGTTAAGCCGATGTAGGCGACAGCACGAGAGCTGGAACCCTTTTCGAGGGCGTGTTCGCTGTAGGCCAAATCCTTAATCGGCGTGTGAATGTGCTGAATGACGGTGTTGGTAACCGCGTCGATACGGCCGTTGCCGATTTCGCTGTATTCGCCGATATCGCCTTCGTTGTTGATGGTCAAATGCGCACGAATTCTTCCGTCGGGAAGCTGTTCAAAATGCGCAGCCGGAATGCTGAAGTAATCTTCCTTGTTGACGTAGTGATCGTTGAAAATCTGATAGACTTCCTCTGGCTGCAGTTCGCGGTGTCCGTGGTCGGATACGTTTTTGACCAAATTGCGCATGTGGTCGCGCATTTTCTTCGGCAGGTTGAAGCCGTAATTGTGTTCGAGGATGAAGCCGATCCCGCCCTTGCCGGACTGAGAGTTGATGCGGATGACATCTTTGTCGTACTGACGGCCGAGATCTTCGGGGTTGATGGTCAGATACGGCACATCCCAATGGTGATCTTCGCTTTCCCGCGCCATTTTCATCCCCTTAGCGATGGCATCCTGATGGCTGCCTGAGAAGGCGGCAAAGACCAAAGAACCTGAGTAGGGCTGACGTTCGTAGACGTGCATCCGGGTATCCCGTTCGTAGGCTTCGCAGAGTTCTGGCAGATTGCTGAAGTCCAGCTTTGGATCGACGCCGTGGGTGTACATGTTGAGTGCCAATGTGATGATGTCGACGTTGCCGGTACGTTCGCCGTTACCGAACAAGGTGCCTTCGACGCGGTCAGCGCCGGCGAGGAGGCCGAGCTCCGTATCGGCGACGCCGCAGCCGCGGTCGTTGTGAGGATGGAGCGAGAGCACGACGTTGTCACGGTATTTCAAATGCTTGCTCATGTATTCAATCTGGCTGGCGTAAACGTGGGGAAGGGACAATTCAACGGTAACCGGCAGGTTGATAATGGCTTTGTTTTCGGCGGTTGGCTGCCAGACGTCGAGGACAGCGTTGCAGACGTCGCAGGCGTAATCCACTTCTGTGCCGGTGAAGCTTTCCGGTGAGTATTCAAATTGGAAATTGCCCTGGGTTTCCTTGGCTAAATCGTTTAACATTTTGGCGCCGTCCACAGCCAGCTGTAAAATTTCTTCTTTGGATTTTTTAAAGACCTGTTCGCGCTGCTGACGGGATGTGGAGTTGTAAAGATGAACGATGGAATGCTTGCAGCCGTCCAACGCTTCAAAAGTTTTCTTGATGATGTGTTCCCGAGCCTGGGTCAACACTTGAATGGTGACGTCGTCCGGGATCAAGTCCTGTTCGATCAAGGTTCTTAAGAATTCGTATTCCGTTTCGGATGCGGCCGGGAAACCGACTTCGATTTCTTTAAAGCCGACTTTGACTAAATATTTGAAATAGTCGATTTTTTCTTCGAGGCTCATCGGGATGATCAAGGCCTGGTTGCCGTCGCGCAGATCGACGGAGCACCAAATCGGCGGATGGTCGATGTATTCTTTATTCACCCAGTCCGTGCAGGGTTCTGGGGGCATGAAATAATTCCGTTTGTATTTTTTTGGATTCATCATTTGAAAAGTCCTCCTCATAAAAGATTAAATGCTTTGCTTCCATAAAAAACGCCTCTATGCCAAAGCATAGAGGCGATGTAGGATTCGCTGTACCACTCTAATTCACATTTTATCGCTCAATAAACCAATGATCGCAAAATAAAATGCCTTGTTGCAGATACGTCTTTAGACCGCTAAAGATTATATCCTCCTGCAATAACGGGCAGGACCCGGTGCGCCTAATAGGGAAACCCGTTCAGCCTTCCGCTCTGAGGCCAGTTCGAAAATGTTCGGCAGCTACTTCACACCAGCCAGCAGCTCTCTGGACGCCTAGAATTTTTTAATATTCCTCTTCATTGCGTTGTGTTTATCTTAGCGGTAAAAAAATGAGATGTCAAGTAAAACTTTTGCATTGTACGCTTTTATCTGAGGTTTTGCATCGTCGTGCACATTTTAAATTTCATCAGGTATGTTATAATAAAAAAACAAAATTCAATGGATAGAGAAGGAAGATTCATGGCCATATCTTTTATTCATACCGGGGACATTCACCTGGAAAAAACTTTTCATTTTAAAAATCAACAGCGTGATTTCGGCAAAGAGCACCGAATTGATCTATGGCTCACCTTTGATCAAATCATCAATACCGCCGAAAAAAATCACGTGGATTTTCTGATTATCAGCGGCGATTTGTTTGATACACCGGACATTTCGAGCAAGGCGCTCAAGCGCGTCGCCGAAAAATTTGCTCATTTGACCGAAACCGAAGTGGTCATCTGCCCGGGCAATCATGATTTCTACACGCCCTCTGCGCTCTACGGACTGATCGAGTGGCCCGATAACGTCACCATTTTCACACAGGGGCAGATGGAATCGAAGTACTTCGAAGAAAAAGAGACGCGCATTTTCTGCATCGGCTGGACAAAGGATACTTACGATACAATGCCCTTTGACGGCAGCCACATCGATTTGTCTGAGACGGACAACAATATTCTGGTGCTCCACGGCGACGCTTACAATCAAACTTCGCAGTACATGCCCATTGATTTGGAGCTTTTCGATTATTTTGATTACGTGGCGCTGGGGCATATTCACAGGAGCGAACGGCTGACCCTTCGCGCGGCCTATTGTGGCTGCCCTGAGCCCTTGACCTTTAAAAATATCAATGAGCCGGGCATTTTCTACGGCCAGATTCATCATCACAGACTGGAGCTTCAAAAGATCGAGACCGGCAAGCGGAAATTTTTCCAGAAGACCCTTCGCGTGTCGCCAGAGATGACGCAGAACGATCTGCTCACAGCCTGTTCGGATTTGGGTGATGACGACAGCAAGCGGAAGGATTACTTCAGAATTTTTCTAAAGGGGTACGCCGGCGCCGATATCGACGTGGAAGAACTGAGAATGCAGCTGGCGCAGATGTTTTACTACGTCGAGGTAGACGACAAGAAGCTGCTGCCCAACATCGACATGGACAAGCTGCTCGAGGAAAATCAAAACAATATGATCGGGCGGTTCATCCAGGAAATGCGCCGCAACGGGGACAATCCGACGGCCAGAAAAGCGCTGTATTACGGATTGGAAGGTTTGTTGAACAGTGAGGATAAAGGGTGAAAATCAAGACACTTCATTTAATTGCATTTGGAAAATTCAAGCAGACCACCATTGAACTCGACGACGGCTTTAATCTGATTTATGGCCCCAATGAAGCGGGCAAATCGACGATTCAGGCCTTTATCGAGGGGATGTTTTTTGGATTTTACAAGCCCTATCGGAAGCGCCGCACCTACAGCGAGGCGTACGCACAATATAAACCGCTGTACTCGGATCAGTACCGCGGCGCGATGATTTACGTCGATGAAATGGGGCGGGAAATCAGAATCGAACGGGATTTCTTAAAGGAACGGGACGGCGTCCGGCTTTTTGACAACATCACGGGAGAGGACATCACCGAGACTTTCCCTTACGACAACATTACGAAGCAGTACATGCCTTTGGGCTACCAGTCGATCAACTCGTCGATCTACAACAATACCGTTAATTTCAGGCAGATGGCGTCGAAAACCAATGCGGATCTGGCGAGGGAAATTAACGACAAGCTCATTGACATGGCCAACAACGACAGTGACATTTCCGTCCATCAGGTTATCGACTACCTTGATCAGAAGAAAAAAGCCGTCGGCACATTTCGCGCGACCAAATCCAATTACGGTATGGCCGTCCGCAACCGCAGTGAGCTGGAGGATAAGCTGGAAATTTCAGAGGAGAAATACCAGAAGATAAGGCTCAACCAGCGTAAAATCATGGATTACCGCGAGGAAGTGAAACGCCTCACCAGAGAGCAGGAGGACATCGCCGCAACTGAGGAGCGGCAGAAGGTCCAGGCCATCGAGGAGCAGAAGGACAAGCTTCAAAAAATCAAGGAAGAGGGCGAAGCCCTCGAAAAGGAGCTGGCCGCGTATCAGGCGGACGCGGAAAAATATAACATCGCGACCTACAACCGTCTGCAGATGCTGGAGGACGATCGAAGCCAGCTGAAGCGGCAGATCGACCGTTACGAGCAGCAGATTCGGGATATTGACCAGAATATCGAGAGCGGACAAAAAAAGGCGGACCGCCTCCGCGCCAAGGTGCGTCATTACAATGCGCTTCAGGTTGAAAGAGACCAGGAGGATTTAAAACGCATCCAGAGCCAGTACAGCAGGACAGAAAAAAAGGTCGAGAGACAAAGCGGCAGTCTGACGTTTTTTGACCGCCATCCCGTTTCGGCCGTTGCGTCCATCGCAGGGCTGGTCGTCGGGATTTTGGTACTGCTGCTTTCCCTAATTAATCCCAGTCATGTGCTGCCAACCGGGGCGGTAATTGGGTTTGCCGTGGCCGGTGCAGTCATCGCGGTGTTTTTTGGATTGGCCTTTTACGCCACACACCGCCGATCAGCTCGTCTGGCCGAGACGGCAGCGAGCTTTGATCCGCAGGATCGGATTGCGACCCACTTGTCCATCTTGATGGAACGGTATCACGAGCCGAGGGATTTAGACGCACTGAAGGCGCAGATGAATGCTATTTTGGACGCCTTCGACCGTTTGACGGCCGCAGATCAGGATTTGTCCGATTTGACCGTTCAAAAGCAGAGCCTCGAAGCACAAATCGAAAGCTACCGCGATAAAATCGACAAGGATCAGCAGGGCATCGAAGAAGTCCTGAAACCGCTGGGAATTTCCAAACTCGAGGAATACAGACAAGGGCTCGACCACGAGCGCAAGGCTTTGGACATCCAGGCGAAGATCGCGGCCAACCACCAGTTGTACAGCGATTTAGAGGGCGAAAATTACATCCGCGTTTCAAGTGAATCGGATCTGTTTCAGGAAGGCAAGCAGCGCAAACGCGCGGTGAAAAGAAGCATCGCGTCGGCTCAGCGGGAAATGGCAAGGCTCGAGGGAGAAAATCAAACCCTTGCGGATGAAGTGGACTCGCCGGTTGCCCTCCGCGAAAAAATTGACGGGATTAACGCGCAGATCGCCGCTTATGAAGAAGAAATCCGCGCCTGCGATATGGCGGAATCCTTTTTCATGCGCTACCAGAAAGAAACCCACCGCAGTCAGGCGGGCAGTCTCAACGAGCGCATTGGCAATATTTTGAAAAAGATCACGAACAAATATCGCGAGGTCCGCATTGACGACAAGTTGAACATCAAGGTTTTGGATCCGCAGACGTCAAATCTGATCGATCTCAATCAGCTTTCTGGCGGGACCATCGACCAAATCTATTTTGCGCTGCGGTTCGGCATTCGCGAAATTGTCGACGAACAGCGGGTTCTGCCCTTTATTCTGGACGATCCCTTTGTGCAGTACGACGACAAACGCAGAAAAGAAGGCATACTTTTCTTGAGCCGAATGGCAAAGGACGACCAGGTCATTCTGTTGACGTGCAGCCAAAACGAAAAACAGATTTTAGACCAAGAGGACATCCCGTACACGGGCATCAGTTTGTAAAGGATCCGCAGCATGATTTCGTGGCTATTATTTAAACAAATTGTCGTTCTTTTCGTGATGATGGGGATGGGCTGGCTTGTTGTCAAAATTAAATTTTTAAAGCCGGAAGATTCGAGGATTTTGTCAGTCGTCTGTTTGTATCTTGTCGTGCCGTGCATGCAGATTGAGGCCTTTCAAATCCACTATTCGGATACGATTCTCAACGGTTTTCTTCTCGCGCTTTTGTCCGCCTGCATCATGCACGCGATGCTATTTGGCATCACTTACGGGGTCAGCCGTCCCTTTCACTTGACCAATGTGGAACGGGGTTCGCTGATCTACACCAACGCGGGCAATTTGATTGTGCCGCTGGTGACTAGCGTCCTGGGGCGCAACTGGGTGATTTATGCGAGTGCGTTTATGTTCGTTCAGGCGCTTTTGCTCTGGTCCCACGGCAAGATGATGATGCAGCCTGGCGGCAGGATTGATTTTAAAAAAGTGTTTTTAAACGTCAATATCATTGCCACTTTATTGGGCGTTTCGCTGTTCTTGGGCCATGTTGAAATTCACGGCATCCCAAGCGACGTGCTAAACGGCGTTTCTCAAATGCTCGGGCCGATCAGCATGATCACCATCGGCATGGTGATTGCAGGTGTGGATTGGGGGAAGGTCTTTACAAACCGCAGAATCTACGCCATTACCCTCATGCGGATGATCGGATTTCCCCTTCTCGCGATTTTAGTACTCAAACTCATTCCCATTTATCAATTGGCAGCCAATGGGAAAAAGATTCTGCTGGTGTCGCTGCTGGCGGTTGCAGCGCCGTCGGGGGTCACAATTCCACAGATGGCTCAAATTTACGGCGGCGACGCGGATTACGCCGGTTCGATCAATGTGCTGACGACCCTGTGCAGCATTGTGACGATGCCGCTTATGATCTACATCTATCAATTATAAGGTCGCTGTGGTGACGTAAATAATTGAGACATAATGGCATCAACGAAAACGTTTTTGATTGACATTTTTCAGTTTAAACGTTAAAATAATCACAATAAAGAATAATTGAATTGCGTAGACAAGGGCGTCTGAAGCAATAGCTTCAGACGCCCTATTCTTTATTAAAAAGATCATCGGAGAGAAGCGTCTGGCTCCAGATGAAAAGATTACAGAAGGAGGTAAGTGATGGAAAAAGCTGTAAAAAATGAAAAAAAAGGATTCCATATGTCGCTGACGACGCAAATTTTACTCGCGACAGTTGGAGGACTGGTTTTCGGAACGATTGTAGAGGGATGGGCGGCCAATATTAAATTTATTGGGACCATATTCCTGCGGTTGATTCAAATGTCCGTTGTGCTGCTCGTCATGACTTCTGTCGCCGGTGCGGTCGGATCCGGAACGAAGGGTGTCGGGAAAATGGCGCTGCACACTTTCAAGTGGATCATCATCTTCACGATTTTTGCCGCGGGTCTCGGCGTGGTGCTCTCGATGCTGATTCAGCCTGGCGTCGGTGTTAAATTGACCGGAACGGTTAAAGCGGCGAAGGTGCAAAACACGTCCCTTATCGACACGATTACTAATTTTGTGCCGACTAACGTTTTGGAATCGATGGCCAACGGAGACATGATCCCTTGTATCGTTTTTGCGTTGTTCTTCGGCGCAGGCATGATGAAGTACAAGAAGGATACCGGCAAGACGAATATTGAAGAATTTCTCAAAGGCGTCAACGTCATCATCACAAATATCATCGAATTTGTCATGAAGATCGCCCCGATCGGGATTTTCTGCCTGCTCGCCGATGTTGCGGGAAGCACGGGCCTCAAAGTGATCGTGCCAATGGTGAAATTCCTCGGCCTGCTCTTAATTGGCGACCTGATCCAGTTCGCGGTACTCACACCGTTGACTGCGGCCCTTACCAAAACCAATCTTGCGAAGTACCCAAAGAAGTATTCTAAAATGTCGATTATGGCGCTGACGACCACATCAAGCGCGGTCTGCCTTCCGACTAAGATGCAGGATGAAGTGGAAAAATTTGGTGTCAGCCGCCGTGTAGCGGACTTTACCGGCCCGATTACCATGTCGATGAACAGCTGCGGTGCCGCACAATGTTATGTAGCCGCAATCTTCTTCATGGCTCAATCTACGGGTGTCGCGATGACTCCTTATCAAATTTTCATGGCGATTCTGCTGTCCTGTTTGATGTGCATGGGGACGATTTCTGTCCCAGGCGGATCGATTATCGTCTACACTTTCTTGGCTTCTACGATGGGACTTTCGATGGATTCCATCGCCATTCTGATCGGGATTGACTGGTTCGCGGGCATGTTCCGTACTGTTATGAACGTCGATGTCGACGTCATGGTTGCCATGCTGGTCTCAGGCAAGCTCGGCGAACTCGATTACGATGTGTTTAACGAAAAGAAAAAAGTCAATTACGAAGAATTGGCAGAGTAATCTATAACTGAATCATTAAATTAAATTAATACCGCCAGTCGAGCAATCGGCTGGCGGTATTAATTATGTTACAGCATAAAACCATGATTAATGCAAAGGGTGCTTGGGCATTGGCGCGAAAAAAGTACCCAGCTGGATCGTCATCTCATGGAACAAGAATAAGGACGTGATATCCGCGCGTTTGTGTTATAATATCATCGAGTATTTTAACTTTAAGGAGGTTTGGCAATAAATGGATATGCAGATGAAATTCTATCGGAAGCTGCCGACACCACAGGAGCTGAAGGAAGAATTTCCAATAGATGATCATATTAAACAGGTAAAGGAAGAACGGGACCAGCAGATCGCGGATATTTTCACCGGCAAAGACGACCGCTTTCTGTTGATTATTGGACCCTGCTCGGCAGACAATGAGTCGGCGGTTTTGGATTACATCAACCGTTTGGCGAAAACAGCGGAACAGGTGAAGGACAAAATTTTCATCATTCCTCGGGTTTATACCAACAAGCCGCGCACCACAGGCATGGGATACAAGGGGATGCTCCATCAGCCGGACCCGGACGCAAAGGAAGACATGCTTGCCGGATTGATCGCCATCCGCGAAATGCACACCCGCGTCGTCAAGGAAACAGGGCTGACCTGCGCGGACGAAATGTTGTATCCGGAGAACCACCGCTATTTGTCTGACCTGCTCTCGTACGTGGCGGTCGGCGCCCGTTCGGTGGAAAATCAGCAGCACCGTTTGGTTGCCAGCGGGATCGGCATTCCGGCCGGGATGAAAAATCCGACGTCCGGCGATTTTTCGGTCATGATGAACGCGATGGTTGCGGCGCAGAACAGCCATACCTTCCTGTACCGCGGGTGGGAAGTCAAATCGACAGGCAATCCGTTGGCACACGCGATTTTGAGAGGCTACGTCAACCGCTACGGCCGTTCCTATCC
>DGWE01000075.1 GCA_002396065.1 Eubacteriaceae bacterium UBA4266 | reverse complement strand
AGCAGACAACATGGAGTTGTCTGCCAACGGAGTCACGTCTACCAGCGATTGATTATGATGTTCTTAAGTTATTTTATCTAATTGAATGCGTTTGTGCAAATGAATTTTTTGCAAAGTCTGAAACAAAATTTGAGGTGGTTGTTTGAAAATTTAAAATCAGATATAATGAAATAAAATCAATATTTGATAGAATGGATACACAATGGAAGATAAAGATAAAATTAAAAAAATGCCGAAGGGCGTCTTGGTCGGCGAGAGTATTTTCGATATCGCCTATTTGTTGTTTGCTTTTATTACGTCGGGGATCTTCTTTTCCCACGGCGCGGACCCAGTCTTTTTCTGGTACGGCTGACTGACTTTCATTTTAGGAGCCGGCGACGCCTTCCACTTGGTGCCCCGGGTGGTGCATCATTTAAGCGGAGACAGCGAACGGGGGCAGTGGTGGCTGAATTTGGGTCTGATCGTCTCGTCTCTGACGATGACCGTGTTTTACATCATTTTGGTGAGAATTTGGACCTTACTGTTCGATCCGACGTCGATTTCTTCGGTCTTTATGCTGCTCGTCGCGCTGTTTTCCTTTATTCGTCTGGCGCTTTGCGTGTTTCCTCAGAATAAATGGTTTTCTGGTGGCGATATAAAATGGAGCTTCGCACGGAATTTGGCCTTTTTAGTCCTAGGCGGGCTTGTCGCGTTTCTGTACGCGTCGATCGGCAATACCGGTGGCTACGGCTTGTGGAAAATGGCCGTGGCGATCGTGATCAGCTTTGCCTGTTATCTGCCGGTTACGATCTGGGCGAAAACCAAGCCAGCTGTAGGGATGCTGATGATTCCCAAGACGCTTGCGTATATTTGGATGATCGCAATGGGGCTGGCGCTGCTGAACGTCTGAAATTTTAGACTGTTTCTGCGGCAACGCTTGTCTGCTGTGTAAAACTTTGATATAATAAAATGTAATCAAATAACAAAGGGAGCTGTAAAAGGCTGAGAGGAAACGCGAGTTTCGACCTTGAACCTGATTTGGATAATGCCAACGGAGGGAAATACGTGTGTCAATTGGCAGTCCCAAAGGGCTGCTTTTTTTATGAAAAGGAGATGAGGTTTTGGTACAGATTAATGGAGAAGCTGTAAATGCGGCGGGCAAAACGATCGGCGCGTATTTAAAGGACGCTGGGATCGATCCTCAGCGCGTTGCGGTTGAGTACAACGGCAAAATTTTAAGCAAAGATGCGTACGACACGACGCAGATGTCGGACGACGACGTCGTTGAAATCGTAAACTTTGTGGGCGGCGGCTGCTAGAGCGGCAGCTGGTATAATGGATTAACAGGAATTGCTGAAAGGGAGAAAAACAATGGAAAAAGATCAACTGGTGATTGGCGGTCACGCCTTTGATTCGCGTTTTATTCTGGGTTCCGGGAAATATTCTTTTGAACTTATTGACGCGGCGGTGAAACACGCCGGCGCGCAGATTGTGACCTGTGCGATCCGTCGAACCAAACCCGGCGAACAGAACATCATGGACTACATTCCAAAGGGTGTCACGCTTCTGCCGAACACTTCCGGATCGAGAACCGCAGAAGACGCCATCCGCATCGCGCACATGGCCCGTGAACTGGGCTGCGGCGATTTCGTCAAATTGGAAGTCATTCCGGACACCAAATACCTGCTGCCGGACAACGGGATGACCATTGAAGCGACAAAGGTGCTGGCCAAGGAAGGCTTCATCGTTATGCCGTATATGTTCCCGGATCTGAATGCGGCCAAGGCATTGGCCGACGCCGGCGCTGCAGCGATCATGCCGCTGGGCGCGCCGATCGGCTCCAATCAGGGTCTGGCCAGCAAGGCGTTCATCCAAATTCTCATTGACGAAATCGACCTGCCGATCATCGTCGACGCGGGCATCGGCAGACCGTCTCAGGCCTGTGAAGCGATGGAAATGGGCGCAGACGCGATTATGGCCAACACCGCCCTTGCCACAGCTGGAGATATTCCGATGATGGCTTCGGCCTTTAAATCCGCGATTGAAGCGGGGCGCAAGGCTTATCACGCGGGACTGGGCCGCGTGTTAGTGCGCGGCGGCGCACCGTCGGACCCGACGACGGGAACCCTGCATGACTGATTTTAAAATCGTCTGCATCACCAACCGGCATTTTTTTGACGAGACGGCCGATTTTTTGACTCATATCGACCGGCTGGCAGCAGCCCGGCCGGACTTGATCATCCTCAGAGAAAAGGATCTGTCTGTTCAGGCCTACACCGAGCTGGCCAAACGCGTTATTGACATCTGCGAAAGGCACGGCGTCGTTTGTGCCCTTCACACCTATGTCGCGGCAGCGATTGCACTGAAGGCAGAGGCTTTTCACGCGCCGATGCCTGTGCTTGACGCGATGACGGACGCGGAGAAACACAGCTTTAGGCAGCTCGGCGCGTCGACCCACAGCGTCGAACAGGCACGAGCTGCTGAAGCGGCAGGCTGCACCTACATCACGGCGAGCCATATCTACGACACCGACTGTAAAAAAGGGCTGCCGGGGCGGGGACTCAAATTTTTAGAGGACGTCACGAGACAGTCCGCCATCCCGGTTTACGCTTTGGGCGGCATCGATGCCAGTAAGCTCGCTGAAGTTCGGCGCGCCGGCGCAGACGGCGCCTGTGTGATGAGCGGGGCGATGACCTGCGCAGATCCGGCGCGTTATATCGCCAGTCTGCGCCAGTTTCCCGAATAATGTTTGGACACCTTGTATTTGACAGGCAGGTCTGATAAGATGTGTCACGGATGATATGAAAAGTTTCAATAGAAAAATTTCAATGATAGAAGAGCCTGAAAATCAGGCTCTTTTTTAATGCGAAGGAGGCATTCTTTTGGCTAATCAGCAGTCTTTGAAGAAAAAGCAGCGGCAGATGATTTCCGAAAGCTTTCGGCTTGGGGCGCTGCTCGCGTCAGTCGGTGGGTTTTTAGACGCTTACAGCTACGTGACCCGGGGACAGGTCTTCGCTACTGCGGAAACGGGCAACATTGTCTTGATGAGTCTCAATTTATCCAAGGGTGATTTTCGCATGGCGCTGCATTACCTGCTGCCAATCTGCGTTTACGCCCTCGGCATTCTCGTGGTAAAGAACGTCGCGGAGAACGCGAATCAGCACCATTTAATCGTCATTCACTGGCGTCAGATCATCATTTTCTGCGAAGCCTGCGTGCTGATGTGCGTGACCTTTATTCCACAGACACCGCGGATGAATCTGCTGGCCAACGTGCTGATCGCCTTCGTTTCGTCGATGCAGGTGCAGAGCTTCAGAAAGCTCAAAGGCTTGGGCTTTGCGACGACGATGTGTACCGGCAATCTCCGCTCGGCGATGGACCGGCTGCACTGCGCCTTTCGAGACAAAAGCCGGGAAGAGTTAATCAACGGGCTGCGCTACCTTGGGATTATCTTTTCGTTTATTGTTGGTGTCTTCATTTCTTATCGTCTGACGCGGCGCTGGGGCATCCACGCGATGCCGGCTGCGGTCTGCGTGCTGGTGGTGGTCTTCGTTCTGCTTGTCCGCGAACCGCGGGAATTTGAATAACAGGTAAAGTCTGGATTAAATCGAAATTTACAATAAAAAAGCATTATTTAACCCGTGTTTTTGTTATAATAGGGGCGGTTAATACGCATAGAACAACCGCGGAGGCGAAACATGGAAGACAAACAGTACGAAGAATTACTTAAAAAAATAAAAGCCCGACAGCCGCTCAATACGGAAATCCTCGATGAGGTCATGCATTCGGCTGACATCGTCTCTGTGCTGGATGAGGATGAGATTACAGACGAAGACCTGAAATGGTTTTTCAGCGCGAACAATAAGGAATTTTTGGCCGATGTCCTTGAGGATGCAGACGACGAATTGCAGTCCCGCGTGGTGCATCAGCTGGATTACGCCGACATTATTATAATTTTCTCCTACATGCCGAAGGACGAAATCGCCGATATTTTAGGCGATCTACCCATCGGCCAGCGCAAACAGCTGCTCAACATGATGAAGGCCAGCGACAGCCGCGAACTGCGCGTGCTGCTGGGGTACCGCGACGATACGGCCGGCGGCCTGATGACCACCGAGTACATCGCTTTGTATCAGGATTTGACGATGTATCAGGCTTTAGCTAAGATACGGGAAATTGCCCCGAAGACAGAGGTCATCAGTACAATTTTTGTATTAAACCGATCCCGTCAGCTTGTTGGATGGGCCGATCTCCGAGATATTTTGTCAGCGGATCCGGGCCTGACGATCGGAGATATTATGGATTCCCACGTCATTACCGTCGATCCGCTCATGGACCAGGAAGACGTCGCGCAGGTCGTGAGAAAATACGACTTAACGGCGCTAGCGGTTGTCAACCGGCGCCATTCGCTCTTAGGCGTGATCACCGCTGACGATATCATGGACGTCATGGTCGACGAACAGACCGAAGATATCCTGCACATGGGGGGCGTTTCCGGACAGGAAGAAATCGGCGGACCGATTGCCGTTTCGATCAAGCGCCGCCTGCCTTGGCTGATTGTCAACCTTGTGACAGCATTTATCGCCGCGTCGGCGATTTCACTGTTTGAAGGGGTTATCGAGCAGGTCGTGGCGCTCTCCTCCATCATGACGATTATCTCTGGGATGGGCGGCAACGCCGGTTCTCAGACGCTTTCCGTCGCGATTCGCGGGATTACCCTCGGTGAAATCAACTTAAAGGATGACTGGAAGCTGGTGTTCAAGGAAATTTTGCTGGGGCTGCTAGACGGCGCGTTGATCGGCTTGATTACCGGGATCATCGTGTCGCTGCGCTACGGCAACGCCTATTTGGGTGTGGTGACTATTTTAGCGATGGTCGGCAATCTGATCATCGCGGGCATCGGCGGCTATCTGATTCCACTGATTCTCGAAAAAGTCGGGCAGGATCCGGCGCTGTCCTCGTCGATTTTCTTGACGACCCTCACCGATACCTTTGGATTTTTCATCTTTCTGGGCTTAGCACAATTGTTTTTACCGCTATTGACATAAAAACAATGTCAAAAAGACAGCAGACACTGTAAAAAGAAGTAAAAATAACGTGAAAAGATTGAATCCATTTTGAAAAGTTGATAAGATAGGGCTATAAAATAATAGTGAGGACAGATGTGAAATGAAATCTTTGACGGATCAGAAAAAGCAGCAGGGAGCAAAAGAAAAAAAACGTTTTGTTTCGCCCTCCCTGTCTTTAAGTATGTCCTTCAAAAGGCAGAACAATCTGCTGCACATCTTTCTGCACGGCAAGTGGCACGGCAAAAAGACACAGATGGCCCAGAAATATATTTACAGGCGCGACGGCAGCCTGCTTCGGGTTCTGGTGGTCTGGTCCAATGAAGGCTCGGAGAAAAATGCGACGGGCCTGCTGTGGCTTCACGGTGGCGCGTACGCCTGTGGGCTGCCCGAACAGGATTACGGCCTGATGGACAGTTTCTGTGCCGACGGCAAATGCGTTGCCGTTTTGCCGGAATACCGGCTGTCTGGGGAAGCGCCTTATCCGGCTGCGCTGGAGGACGCTTATCTGGCGTTGTATTGGATGAAAGAGCACGCGAATACCCTCAGAATCAACCCGGATCAGCTTTTTGTCGGCGGCGAATCAGCGGGCGGCGGACTGGCCACTGCGGTTTCCCTTTACGCAAGAGACCGCCGCGAGGTATCCATTGCCTTCCAGATGCCGCTTTTTCCGATGATTGACGACCAGTATCTGAAGGAAAAGGCCAAATCCTACAGGCTCAAGGATCACGAAAAGGCGCGGCTGAAGGGATGGGAAGGCTATCTTAAAAGCTTTAAAAACGCCAATATCATTCCCATTTACGCAATCCCGGCCCGGGCGAAAATTTTAGATCATCTGCCACCGGTGTGCACCATTGCGGGCACCGAGGGCCCGTTTTATTACGAAACGGTTAAATTCGCCAAGCGGCTCAAAGCGGCGGACATCACGGTTTATTTCAGAACCTTTGACTGCTATTTTAAGGTTTACAATTGGCTTGAATTTCCGGACCGTGCCCATCGTGAAGCGAGACAGTTCATTGTCGACTGTTTCCACAGTGCACAGAAAAATTATTTTGCACCGCAGCCGGCCGGCATCACCCGCAAGGCGCGCAACATTGCGAGACGCCACGCCTTTTTTAACCGCCGGCGCCGCAGGATGAAGCAGGAAAACGCAAGCGTTAAGCCTTCGTCCAATGTAGACAATACAGCAACGGGTGCGGCCAAGGATACGGCTGCGAAAGCCCAAGTGAAAAAAGAAGAGGAAACAAGCTCATGAACGAAGAAAGAGGAGAAGCCATGCTCCGCATGCACGATCATCGCGAGGTGACGGGGTTCCGTCCGGCGATCGCCTATCAGCTGCTGCCAGGGGATCCATTGATTCCTGCGGACAATGCGATGCGCAAGACCATCATGATGAACGACGAACTCATCGAAAGAAATATTGAACAAATTAAAATTCATTTTTAATAGTGATGAAAAAAGAACAGCCAAAACTTAAATTAATCGTAGGGCGCAACCAAGGCACCATCATTCCGCAGGAAGCCCAGAGACGCCTCGACAGCAGGATCAATACATTAATCAGGCGGATGCAGGACCCGACGGAGTCCGAAGATACGCGGGAGAAGGCGAAAGACGCCCTTAACCGCCTCATCCGAAAGGAAGAGATGAAAATCCAGCGCGTTTTCGAAAAGGGCGATGAGGATGCATCTCAGCTTCAGTGGAACATCGCGATGGCATCAAGGGATCACGTTGCAGTCGATGAAGGTTTTCTGTACCGGCAGATGGAGCGGATTAGGAGCGACAACGAATCGGCGCAGATGCTGCTCGAAAATCTCGGGCGGGCCAGATGGGCCATAAGGCGATGGGAAAGGGCGCACCTATTGAGTGAAGATGGCCTGAAAGCCAAAAGCGAAACGCCGTAATGCGTACATATAAAACACCCCGGCAATGATCGTAATTTTTTTACAATTATTTCCGGGGTGTTTTGGTTTGTCTTTTGATGAAACTTAATTGAATTCGAGGGAGAAGAGCGTCTCCTCGTCGTTGACAAAAAGATTGAGGTTTTCCATTTCGGCGTAGGCCTTAAAGAAAGCCGTCACTCGCGAATCAGCATTGTCGACCGTGAAAAACAGCCCGCTTCCGCAGGTATCGTGGACGTGCACCGGCACGTTTAAATGGGACGCGATCACTTTTTTGATGCGGCTCGCATCGATAATGGATATTGCTGCCATGTTGATATAACCTCCAATTTAATTCGATTATAAAAAGAATTAAAAGGACTGTCAAGGCAGAATCTTGCGCTGGTGTTGCGAAATCATGGCGGGATCTTTATAATATAAAAAGAATATAAGGCTGAAAGATTAACTCGACGAAAGGAGTGTGTATCATGATCAAAATTTTTGGCATGGAACAATGCCCGCACTGCAGAAGATGCAAGGGTGAATTTGATGGGCGGGCTATTGCTTATGAATTTGTGGATATTTCCCGACTGGAAAATTTAAAAACCTTTGTCAAGCTCAGGGACACCCAGCCGACCTTTGAAGGCATTCGCGGAACGGAATCGATCGGCATTCCAGCGCTGGTTTTTGAAGATGGCAGCGTCCGTAGAGATTGGCAGGCTTACTTAAATGAAGTCTCTGGTGACGCCGACGATGCGGACGTTCCCGATGAAGCGGAAGGCGCCGCGTGTGCTTTGGATGGAAGCGGCTGTTAGGCGTAAT
>DGWE01000098.1 GCA_002396065.1 Eubacteriaceae bacterium UBA4266 | reverse complement strand
ATCAAGTCGACAAATCAAAATTTTTTATATTCCGCATACAGGCGTGCTATAATATTTTTATACAAATCGATTTCAATTCGTTAATTTTTTGAGGAGAGAGGCAATGACCATGACCAACTTCGATCATTTTAAATCCGATCCACAATTTAAGACCTTTGTCGACGTGGCGATCATGGCGGAAAAGCTGGTTCATCTGGACCCGTCCACTTGCATTATCAATTGCCGGCGCGCGTTAGAGCTGGCGGTCAAATGGATGTACTCGGTCGACGGCGATTTGATCCCGCCGTACCGGGACAATCTCGCCAGTTTGATCCACACCGAAGAATTTCAGGAAATCCTCGATCCCGATCTATGGCCGCGCATCCGCTACATTCAGAAAGCGGGCAACCTCGCCGTTCACACCGAAAAGAAAATGACCTTTGAAGCGGCCGCCCTCGCGCTGCAGAACTTGTATTATTTCATCGATTTCGTTGCCTGCTGCTACGGCGAAACTTACGAAGCGCGGGAATTTGACGCAAGCCTTCTGAAGAAAAAGCTGAAGAAAGCGGTTAAGCCGAAACTCAAGGCGCCGGCGGTCGATCTCAAGGCTTTGATTGAAGAAAACAAGGCCCTCAAGGCGGAGCTGACGAAGCGCCGAGAAGAACAGGCGCCGTCCTATACCGTCAAGCCGCTGGACATGACCGAATACGAAACGCGCAAGATCTACATCGACATGATGCTGATGGATGCCGGCTGGACCGAAGGGCGAGACTGGCGCAATGAAGTCGAGGTCGATGGCATGCCGAACGCATCGGGAAAGGGCTACGCCGATTACGTGCTCTACGACGACCGGGGCCGGCCGCTGGCTGTGGTCGAAGCGAAGCGGACCAGCGTCGATGTCGGGGTCGGCCGCAATCAGGCGAAGTACTACGCCGACAGTCTCGAGCGGCAGTACGGGCGCCGGCCCGTCATTTTCCTGACCAACGGCTTCGAGACCCGGATCATCGACGGACAGTATCCCGAACGGCGCTGCGCTGAAATCTACGCCAAACGCGATCTTGAAAAATGGTTCAACCTGCTGACGATGCGCACCAGCTTGAAAACCATCTCCGTCAATCCGGATATCGCCGGACGGTATTATCAGGAAGCCGCGATCCGCGCGGTCTGCGACAGCTTCGACCAGAAGAACCGCCGCAAAGCGCTGCTCGTCATGGCCACCGGCTCCGGCAAGACCAGAACCGTCATCGCATTGGTCGACGTCCTGCTCAAGGCGGGCTGGATCAAAAACGTGCTGTTTCTCGCCGACCGGACCGCCCTCGTGCTGCAGGCTAAGCGCAGCTTCGTCAACAACCTGCCGGAGCTGTCCTGTGCCAATCTTTGCGCTGAAAAAGACAGAGACTACAACGCTCATGTCATTTTTTCGACCTATCAAACGATGATCCACCTGATTGACGACACCAAGGACGATCAGGGCAAGATCTTCTCCTGCGGCCATTTCGATCTCGTCATCACCGACGAGGCCCACCGCTCGATCTACAACAAATACCGTGACATCTTCACGTATTTCGACGCGCCGCTGGTCGGTCTGACCGCGACGCCGAAAAACGAAATCGACAAAAACACCTACGCCCTGTTCGATCTGGAAAGCGGGGTGCCGACCTACGGGTACGAGCTGGCCCAGGCGGTCAAGGACGGCTATCTCGTCGACTTCAGATCGGTTGAAACGCAGCTCAAATTCGTCGAAAAGGGCATCGTCTACGACGAGCTTTCCGATGAAGATAAGAAAGCGTACGAAGCCACCTTTGCCGATCCGGAAGGCAATCTGCCGGAGCGCATCAATTCGTCTGCGATGAACTCTTGGATTTTCAACAAAGATACGATTCGCCGGGTGCTCGACACGCTGATGACGAAGGGGCAGAAGATCGAATACGGCGAAAAAATCGGCAAGACGATCATCTTCGCGAAAAACCACGCCCACGCTGAAAAGATTTACGCTATCTTCCGTCAGGAATATCCGAATCTGCCCGATGATTACGCGATGGTGATCGACAACCATGTGAAATACGCGCAAAGCGCCATCGACGCGTTCTCTGATCCGAAAAAGCTGCCGCAAATCGCGATTTCCGTCGATATGCTGGACACCGGCATCGACGTGCCGGAAATATTGAATCTGGTGTTTTTCAAAAAAGTGCTCAGCAAAGCGAAGTTTTGGCAGATGATCGGCCGCGGCACGCGGCTCTGTCCCGGCGTCATAGACGGGCAGGACAAGCAGATGTTCTACATCTTTGATTTTTGCGGCAATTTTGAGTTCTTCCGGGAAAATCCCAACGGTGTCGAGGTGCCCAATATGATTCCGCTGCAGGGCGCCCTGTTCGGGCTGAAGCTGGAGATCGTGTACAAGCTTCAAAACCTCGTGGGCCAAAACCAGGCCCTTGCGGATTTCAGAAAAAACCTGATCGACGAGCTGGCCGCGCAGGTGGCGGCGGTGAAGCAAAGCGGCGGCTTCCGGGTGCATCAGCACCTGAAGTATGTGGAACACTACGCAAAACAAGAAAATTATGCCCATTTTGCGCCGGGCGAAACCCAGATCGCCGCGGACGAACTCGCGCTTTTGATTCAGCCCGACGCGGACGATGTGGATGCCCTGCGCTTTGATGCGCTGATGTTCAAGCTGGAACTCGCACATTTGAACGGAAAAAGGTACAGCCGGGGAGAAGGCGATCTGCTGAAAAAGGCGGCCGCACTGGCCTGCGTCACGACCATTCCCCAGGTGCAGGCGCAGATGCCATTGGTGCACCAGCTCCTCAATACCGATTATCTCGAAAAGGCGGACGTGATGGCCCTCGAGCGCATGAGACGGGCGCTTCGCGATTTGATTAAATTCATCCCGAAAGACAAAAAGCCGATTTACAACACGAATTTTGAAGACGAGGTGTTGAAGGAAGAATGGAACGAGGCGTACCTCGAAAATGATGATCTCGCCAATTACAAGCAGAAGGCGGAGTTCTACGTTCGCAACCATCAAAATCACATCGCCATTGCAAAGTTGAAAACCAACCAGCCACTGACCGAAACGGATGTCAAATCTCTTGAAAAAATTCTTTGGAGTGAAGTGGGGACAAAGCAGGATTACGAAAAAGAATACGGACAGATGCCCCTCGGAGAATTTGTCCGGGGAATTGTCGGCTTGGATATGAACGCAGCTAAAGAAGCTTTTGCCCATTACGTCGATCAGAATCATCTCGACAGCCGGCAGATTTACTTTGTCAATCAGATCATCGAGTACATCGTACACAACGGCATGCTCAAAGATTTTTCGATTTTGCAGGACACGCCGTTTACCGACCGCGGCAATGTCGTCGAGCTCTTTTCAGATGATCTCAATACTTGGCAACAAATCCGATGCGCCATCGAGGGCATTAACGCAAATGCAGAGGCGGGATAATGAGTAATTTTTTATTGATTTGGTGCTTGAATTGTCAAACTTAGATTGTAAATTTATCGAAAAAAGAAGCACCGCCGAAAGGCGGCTCTTCCAAAAAACAGAACCCACCGGAGGAGCCGGTGGGTTCTGTGGAAGTTAAGACTTATTGATTTGGGAGTTCAATGCAACGTTTCGTTTAATGTCTTCCGAGGGTCCAGACATTTTTCGGTGTACGGTGCAGGCGTTTGAACCCCGATTCGTTAACACTAAGTGCTCTTCTTACATTTTCCGGATGGCCATATAAACGTTTTAATGCTTCTCTTTTCATGATTATACCTTCTTTCGGTTTTTAGGTTTTCACCCGAAAACATGATTTATTGTTTATGCCTAGAGTATAGAGCGATAGGCCGACGCCATCCTTGATTTGAATCAAGTTACACAAAATTTTTTCATCAAATTACTATTTTTCAATATTCAAAAATAAACTGGCTCTTCTAGTTTTATGGCTTCAATGCGATAAAATGCCAAACACTGCAATAGAAATGGTCCAAATACTACAATAAAAGACGTCCAAACACTTTAATGAAAAAACGCCAAATGCTATACTAAAAGTAGTCCAAATACTATAATGGAGCATGAAAATGAAAGCATATATGCCAAGAATGGCGGATCGTATTTTAACGGAAAGGCTCGAATCAAAAGGAGCTGTTTTGATCGAAGGTCCCAAATGGTGTGGCAAAACGACAACAGGTAAACAATTTGCAAAAAGTGTACTTGAGATGGATCGTCCGGACCAGACAAGACAATATCAGGAGATGGCGGCACTCAATCCGACGTTGTTATTAAAAGGCGAAGTGCCGCGTCTGATTGATGAATGGCAGCTCGCGCCGAATCTTTGGAACGCGGTTCGATACGAAGTCGATCGACGGTATGATTTCGGTCAGTTTATTTTGACAGGATCGGCCGTGCCGGTGGAGTTGGATGCATCGGCACACACGGGAACGGGACGCATCGCAAGGATGAAAATGCGTCCAATGAGTTTGTATGAATCTGGTGATTCTAATGGGCAAGTATCGTTAAAAGATTTATTTGATGGAAAAGATATTGCAGGCATGGACGATCATACCATTGAAGATATCGCCTTTGAAATCTGTCGCGGCGGATGGCCAAGAGCGATTGGCGAAAAAGAGAAGATCGCGTTAAGGCAGGCCATTGATTATTACGATGCGGTCGTTTCTAACGACATTCGCCGCGTCGATGGGACCGCTCGCGATACAGAGCGGTCGAAACGGTTAATGCGATCTTATGCTAGAAATATTGCCTCACAGGCGTCACTTGAGACCATTCGTCAAGATGTGATTGCGAATGATACAGAAGAAAGCTTTAGTGCGACGACGCTGTATGACTATATCGACGCATTAAAAAAGATTTTTGTTATTGAAGATTCACCAGCATGGAATCCAAATTTGCGCTCAAAAACAGCTATTCGTTCAAAGGATACACGTTATTTCGTCGATCCGTCAATTGCTACGGCAGCGCTGGGACTTGGTCCCAATGACTTGCTCAATGATTTAAACACGATGGGGCTAATCTTCGAAAATCTCTGTATTCGGGACTTGCGCGTATATGCGGATGCCTTAGACGGCAGTATCTATCACTATCGCGATAAAACGAATCTCGAATGTGATGCGGTCATACATCTGCGAGGCGGCGCCTATGGCTTGATTGAGGTGAAGCTCGGCGGGGATCCGTTTATAGAAGAAGGGGCGAAAAACCTCATCGCCTTGGCGAAAAAAATTGATACGACGAAAATGAAAGCACCCGCATTTCTCATGGTTTTATGCGGCGTAGCCCCCTTTGCGTACAAACGGCGAGACGGCGTGTGTGTCGTGCCAGTTTCCTGTTTGAAACCATAATGAACAGAGAGATGCCGATGCATATAACGTTATTCCGAATGTGAAAAAAGGCCGCCCCTTTTAATAGAGAATGAATAAAAACATGTTATAATATTTAACACAAATCGATTTTAATTCAATAAATTGAGACCAAAACAGTTATAACCCGGATCATCATCCGGAGGATGAAGCACAAGGGAAGGGCGCGGCCTTGTGCACGGTGTTTGAAGCGCGCAGACAGAGGGTCAGGGGAGTATAGATGATAACACAGTGGCTGACGGTTTACGTTTCGAGAAATTACACCGACGTGGTGCAAGGCGTGGTTTTCGCGTGGGTTACGCTCCAGCTGGTGTTTCAGAGCGCGGACACGAAGACAAAGGCGCAGAAGTTCATCTTGTCCTTCCTGGTGTCGTACAACACGGCGCAGATGCTGTCGGGCCTTTTGTATTTCGGGATCGTCAGCTACGCGCAGACTGCAGGCACCTTTTTGGATTTTCTGATCGCGGCGGGCTGTCTGCTGCTGCCGGTTTTTTTCCTGATGGGCCTGTACCGGAGAATCGTCGGCGTTCAGGGGCCGGCCCCGGCGTTTATTTACACGCTGTTTTTCAACGCCAACTGCCTCGCGATGCTCATCGCCATGACGACACTGCAGCGCATGCTGATCACAGTGGGCTTGAGCTTGGCGCTGATCTTTTGCTTCAGAAAAGAAATTCATTATATCCTTGTTGAAAAGTCGATGCTCAGGATGGACCGGCGCTTCTATGGAACTGCGGTGGCCTTCATGATTTTGATCGGCGCCGAGGCGGAGCTGCCGCGTATCGTCCTCAACGGCGGCGCGGATACCGTCGGCAATCAAATGGCCTACGCGGTGGCGATCACGGGGGCCCTCCTTGTGATTCTTTTCGTTATTTTCATGAAGTTCAATTTTTTCGCTATCATGAAATACGAAAACTACATCCGCGCTCACGATGACGATACGGTGACTGGCGCCAAAAGCTTGAGTTATCTGCTGGAACACGGCGGCGCCCTGCTCCGCCGTACCCAGGCAAGTGGTGGGCCAGCGTTGGCGGTATTCTATTCTAATATTGTCAATTTCCGAGACGTGAACATCCTCCACGGCTACGACGCCGGGACGGCCATTTTGAGCCAGACGGCGGAACTGCTGACAGCAGCTTTTCCGGACGGGATTGTCGCGCGAATCTCCGGGACGCATTTTGTCGGGATCGTGCCCCTCGATCAGGCCGAAGAAAAGTTCGTGCAGGTCGCAGAAAAGGTCGAAGCCCTCAGTTTGGATGAAACCCTGATGTTTCGCGTGGGTCTCTGCCCGACGAAAGATTGGGAGCAGGCTGCCGGGGATAAACCCCACTACAGCCCACTGACAACCCTTATCGATTTGGCCGCGGTTGCCGCCCGTCGTTTGGCTGGCACTCGGGACGCCGTGCAATTTTACGATGACGCCATGCGCCACAACGAAGCGATTCGCCTCCACGTTCTGGCCCACATCGACAAAGCGGTCAAGGATGGCTGGCTGCAGGTCTATTATCAGCCCCTTGTCGACATCGAGCGCAAAGCAGTCGCCAGTTACGAGGCCTTGTCGCGGTGGATCGATCCCCAGTACGGATTCCTGACGCCAGACCAATTTGTCGAGCCGCTGGAAAGGATTCGGATGATTTACAAGGTCGATCTCAACGTGCTGCGCCGATATGGCAGACTGGTCCGGGATTGGCAGGCGGCTGGGCGGCCGGTGCTGCCCATCAGCTTCAACATCTCCCGGACCGATTTAGAGGCCGGCATCGATTTGTTTGGCGAAATTGAAGCCATCATCTGCGAAGAGCAAATCCCCAAAAAATTCATCCACGTCGAGATCACAGAGACCGCGCTCAATGGGGATTCAGCCGTCATGCAGCGGGCCGTCCGCCGCTTCCATGACATGGGGCTGGAGGTTTGGATGGACGATTTTGGCTCCGGGTATTCGTCTCTCAACGTTTTGAAGGACTATCAATTTGACGTCATCAAAATTGACATGGCCTTCATGCGGAAATTCGATGAGCGCTCCAAGACGATCGTGCGCGATGTCTGTCGGATGGCGGCCGATCTTGGCATTCGGACCGTGGCCGAGGGCGTCGAAACCGCAGAACACTACGCTTTTCTTAAAGAGGTCGGCTGCACCTACGCCCAGGGCTATCTCTTCAGCAAACCCATTCCGCCCGATCAGATCCCGGAAGACGGATTTCACGTTTAAGCAGC
>DGWE01000025.1 GCA_002396065.1 Eubacteriaceae bacterium UBA4266 | reverse complement strand
CGAAATAGGCTTGTTCTTTTTCGAGCCCTTCGCGGAAGCGCTCGTCTCTGTCGATGTCCTGCTCGAGGGCGCGCAGCAGGTGCGGCACCGGCGCACCCTCGGCAATCAGTTTGGCTGGGTTTGATTTAGGCTTGTATTGAAGGTGATCAATTTCGACCTGCAGCGTCGATTTCAAACGCTCAAAAGCTTCGATGCTGCGTTGACGCGCCAGCTCGACTTGATGTTCGAAGCGCTTGTATCCAGCCATGGAAAACAAGGTTTTCAGCAGGGCGACTCGATCCGAGTCCTTCGCTTTCAACAGCTGACTGAACTGCCCCTGGGGCAGCATGACGATCTGCCTGAACTGTTCGGCGCTTAAGCCGAGGATGCGGTGAATGGCGTCATTGCAGGCTTTGACGGAGGATTCCAACAGGGTGACGGGATTGGCGGACGCGTCGCATTCCCAGAGGGCCGCCTCGGCGGCCTTGGCCACCAGTCTGGTGTTTTGGCGGTTAAAGGCCTGCTGGCGAGGCTGTCTGTAGATTTTGTAGGTTTTCGGTCCGACGCGGAAGACGAAGGAGACGCAGCAGAGTTTACCGGGGTCGGCAAAATCGCTTTTAATGGTGTCGATCGGGCGGTCGCCCGGTGTGCTGGTTTCGCCGTAAAGGGCGTAGCAGATCCCATCAAATAAGGTCGACTTGCCGCTGCCCGTCGGCCCGGAAATCAGGAAGAGATGGTTTTTCAGCGCTGAAAAGTCGATGCGCTGGTCCAAAAACGGGCCAAAGCATTGAAGGTGTAGACTAATGGGACGCATGGGATGCTCCTTCCTCGGCGGTCTCCGCCGTGTGCTGCGTTTCGCCGCCCTCCGCGTGGGCGGCGCCGAAAAGGGACTTGGCGAGCGCGGCCTCTTCTTCAGGCAGGGCTTCGCCGCGGATCGTCTCGTAGAAATCCGAGAACAGCGTCATCGGATCGTTGAGATGCTCCTTGATCCTGCGCTGTTTGTCCGTGCCATCGACGGTCTGGCTGTGGGCGTAGGTCATTTCCAGCACGTTGGGATAAACCTCGCGCAGCCCGTCCATCGGGTTGGTGACGCGGATTTTGTCGGTGAGGACGGCTTTGATGTAGTCGTCGCGGTTTTCCTGGGTGTACGCGGCTAGTCCTGTCAAATCGTCGAAGGGGCCGGAGATGATGCGCAGGTCCCGCTTCGCCGGAATCGGAATGAGCTCGATCTCGGGAAGGGCCTGCCGGTTCGGGTCGAGGGTGACGACGGCAGCAGATTTTTTCTGATTGACCTCGGAAAACGAATATTTAAGGAGCGATCCGGCGTAGCGGATTCGGTTGCTGCCGACCTTCTGCGGGCGGTGAAGGTGGCCGAGGGCGACGTAATCAAAATCGGAAAACAAATGGGAGGAGGCGTAGGCAATCCCGCCGATTTCGATGGGACGCACCGAATCGTCGAGGGTGCCGGCGGTGGGCGGCGCGGAGAGAATGAGCCCGTGGGAAATGAGCACGTTGGGCTGATCGAAATTCATTTTCGGCCGGATCTGGGCGACGATGTCGGCGTACATCCCGTTGTAGTCGGGGATGCTTTCGGTTTTGGCGGCGGTGTGGTATTCGACCGGCTTGATGAAGGGCACGGCCCAGAAGGCTGTGGGCACGGTGTCGCCCTGCCCGGTGATTTCGATGGGGCCGGCCTCTGGGTCGTAGGCACCGCGGAAGTAGAGGCCCTTGCGGGCGAGGATGGCCGAGCCGTAGTCCAGACGGCTGCGCCCGTCGTGGTTGCCGCCGATGACGATGACGGGGATGTGATCGTCGAGAATTAGGTGGGTGAGGGTCTCGTCGACGAGCTCGAGGGCTTCACGGGGCGGGATGGCCCGGTCGTACAGATCGCCGGCGATGAGAATGACGTCCGGCTGGACATCGTGGACGATGGTTAAAAACCCCTGGAGCGCGTAGCGCTGGTCGTCGATCAGCGAATGCTGGTCTAAAACCCGTCCGATGTGCCAGTCTCCGGTATGCAGTATTTTCATTTCGTCCTCCGATAAAGAAAAACCCATCCGCAGAAAAGACGGATGGGATCTGAATTATTTTGAAATTAAACGGCGCAGTGAACGGTAAAAGCTGTCACTGCATTGAAAATCAACGCGGCAGGTTTCGCCGTCGCGGTTGTACAGCAGCGTGTAGAACTTCAAATCGTCGAGCTCCTTCGGGGAGACGGTGTATTTGAAAGTTTTGCCGGTGACGAGGCCGTCTTCGTTGAACTGGCTGGTGCGCCACAGTCCGATGATGTGGGAAATCGGAATTTCCGCGACGATCTTGTGATACAAAACCGTCACGCGGCGTTCGATTTCCAGACGTTCGTGGGTCAGCAGCAGGTCGTACATCGTGCTGTCAAATCGAAGCAGAAGTACCAGGGCAATAGCCAAGGCGATCGTCGTGACCAAACTGAACCGCTGGGCAGTTGCAGGATGGGTTCTGCTCATCACGTAGTAAAAGGTGATGTAGGCGACGAGAATCACGCAGATCACGAGCGAGGTCTTGCCGGACATCTGCTTGTTGTGAACTCTTTCCTGGGCTTTAATGGCCATGCTTTCCTCGTTTTAGAAAATTACAGGAAATTATTCGACGACTTCGAAATCGTCTTTGCCAACGCCGCAGTCTGGGCATGTCCAATCGTCTGGCAGATCTTCAAACGCAGTTCCCGGGGCAATGCCATTATCCGGATCGCCCTTTTCAGGATCGTAAACATAACCGCAAATGGTGCATTCGTATTTTTTCATTGGGATTCTCCTTTCAAGTATTGCATGGTTAATATTATAATGAACAAACTGGCCGCTTGCAAGAAAATTAATGGCTTTTGGCGAGAAACATCCGTTCGATCAGCGAAATGCCGGTGTTGGTTTTGAAAACTTTTTCACGGGCATTGGCGATCGCCGTTTCGGAGGCGCCATCCTCGTAGAGGTTGACGAGAAAATCCGATTCGATCAGAATTTGATAATCGATGCCGTCGATCTGTTCGGGGTCGTAGGTGTGATGGTGGCCGATTAAGAACAGCACCCGTTCGATCTGCGCTTCGGTGAAGCCGCCGATTTCATCTAAAATGCGGCGCGCGATCGGCGGCCCTTCAAGCTCTTGATAATGGCCGGCGGTGGAGTGGTATTTTTCTTCACAGGTGTGGATGCCGATGTCGTGCAGAATGGCGGCAACTTCCAGCAAAAAGGCTGGCTCCGCAGGGACATTTTCTCGGCTGGC